>CAIKMZ010000113.1 GCA_903828665.1 uncultured beta proteobacterium | reverse complement strand
GCCGGCGTTCCGAGCGCGGCCAGAAAGATCAGAACCGGCGCGCGCGCATCCTCGGTCAGGTGCAGCGTCGCGTCGAACCGATGCAGGTCCGCTGTGGTGATTTTCAGGGTCTGTGGATCTGCCATGTCTTGTTTGATCGGGGGGATGCCCTTGCTTGACGAATCGATCGGGCATTGCTGCCTGCGATCGTGCATGGCTGTCATTATGTCGGCTCACGGTGCCAGCGATGCATCGGCACGACAAGCTGGTCCGAGTCGCCGGAAACAGGCAAATCCGGCTTTGCAAAGGGTCAATCGACCGGATTCCCCGATTAATGTCGTATATTAGTACCTTAATACCAACATTGACCGGATAACGGGTTCAGGCGCAGGCCCGACGAGGAGAGCAATTTGCAAACACAGATGGCGGCAAGCAGCAGTGTGTCGATCGCGCTGGCGGGCAGCGGCGGCAGCGGCGTCATGACGGCTGGCACCATGCTGCTGGCGGCAGCCGCCAAGGCCGGCGCCTATGGCCTGATGGTGCGCACCAGCGGGCCGCAGATCCGCGGCGGCGAGGCGGCCGCGATGCTGCGCCTGGGCGCGCAGCCCCTGAATTCGCTCGACGACGGCTTTGACCTCTTGCTCGCGATCGACTGGCAGAACGTCAACCGCTTCGCCGACGAGATCGTGCTCGGGCCGCGCAGCGTGCTGATCGGCGACCCGGATGAGGGCGAGGCGCCCGAGGTCTTCAAGGCCACCGGCGCGCGCTACGCGCCGCTGGGCCTGAAGAAGATGGCCAAGGCCATCCCCGGCAGCTGGGTCAACATGATTGCCCTCGGGCTTTCCGGCACGCTCGCTGGCCTGCCGCTGCAGGCCCTTCAGGACGCGGTGCGCGATGCCTGGAAGAAGCCCGACACGCTCGATGCCAACCTGAACGCCGTGGCCGCCGGTGCGGCAGCGGCGGCGCAGATCGCCGCGCAGCTTGCGCAGGAGGGCGGGGCAATGGCGCAGTTGCAGGTCAGTGCGCCCAGTGGCGCGCAGCGCTGGATGATGAGTGGCAACGAGGCCACCGGCATGGGCGCCCTCAAAGGCGGCGTGCGCTTTGTCGCGGCCTATCCGATCACGCCCGCCACCGAGGTGCTGGAGTGGCTGGCGCCGCGCCTCGTGAAAGTTGGCGGCACGCTGCTGCAGGCCGAGGACGAACTGGCTTCGATCAACATGATCATCGGTGCGTCCTACGGCGGTGTGCCGGCGCTGACCGCCACGGCCGGTCCCGGCTTGTCGCTGATGACCGAGGCGATCGGCCTGGCGGTGGCGTCCGAGGTGCCGATCGTGGTGGTCGACGTGATGCGCGGCGGACCCTCGACCGGCATCCCGGCCAAGAGCGAGCAGAGCGACCTGTCGTTTGCCGTCAGCGGCCTGCACGGCGATGCGCCGCGCCTGGTGGTGGCGCCGAGCTCGATGGCCGACTGCCTGGGCGCAACCCAATGGGCGGTGCACCTGGCCGAGGCGCTGCAGGCGCCGGCCATCGTGCTGTCGGACCAGTTCATGGGGCAGTCGCGTGTCATCACGGACCGCCCGCCCGACCACGGCCTGGTCGCCCGGCGCGTGACGGCGGCGGCCAACACGCCCGACTACAAGCGCTACCGCGATACGCCCTCGGGCGTCTCGCCGATGGCCATTCCCGGCACCGAGGGCGTGACCTACACGGCCGACGGCCTCGAACATTCGGAGGCCGGCATTCCGAGCAGCCAGTCGCGCGACCACGTGATGCAGCTCGACAAGCGAGCGCGCAAGCTCACGCTGCACGACTATGGCAGCTACTGGGCCGACATCGAGGGCGACGCCGACGCCGCGGTCATCACCTTCGGCTCGGCCTCGGGGCCGGTGCGAGAGGCCATCGAGCGCGCGCGTGCACAGGGCACCGATCTGCGCCTGATCGTGCTGCGCCTGCTGGCACCGGCGCGGCCCGAGCAGATGGCTGCCGCACTGCAGGGTGTCAGTCGCGTCATCGTCGTCGAGCAGAACCACGGCGCGCAGCTCTACCGTTACCTGCGCGCCTGGTACGACTTTCCGGCGCCACCGGCCAGTTACCACCGGCCTGGCCCGCTGCCGCTGCGCCCGGCCGAACTGCTGGCGGCCCTGCTTGAATGGAGGAACGGAAAATGAACACAGCCCTCAATCCCGAAGCCGCAGCCGAGCCCGTCGTGATCGGCCTGACGGCGGCCAACTTCAAGTCGGGCTACAAACCGATCTGGTGCCCGGGCTGCGGCGACTTCACCGTGCTGAGCTCGGTCACCAAGGCGCTGTCCATCATGGGCGTGCCGCCCAAGGACTGCGCCGTGGTCTCGGGCATCGGCTGCTCCTCGCGCATCCCGGCCTATACCACCTGCTACGGCTTTCATGGCGTGCACGGGCGTTCTCTGGCGGCGGCCACGGGTTTGAAGGTGGCGCGGCCCGACCTGCAGGTGCTGGTGGCCGGCGGCGACGGTGACGGCTACTCGATCGGCGGCAACCACTTCCTGCATGCCTGCAGGCGCAACGTCGACATGACCTACCTGGTGATGGACAACCATGTCTACGGCATGACCAAGGGCCAGCCCTCGCCGACGACCGAGCCGGACTGGGACTCCAAGCTCTCGCCCGGTGGCACCGGCGTGCGCGTCTTCAACCCGATGGTGGTGGCCCTGGCCTCGGGCGCCAACTTCGTCGCGCGCGCTTTCGCCGGCGACCTGCACGGCACGGCCGACATCATCGCGCAGGCGATGAAGCACCCCGGCTTTTCCTTTGTCGAGATCCTGAGCCCGTGCGTCACGTTCCGGCCCGAGCAGCGCGACTGGCGCAAGACCGTGCACGCGGCCGAAGCACCGGTCACCGACGACGCTGCGCTGGCGGCACGGCGCCTGATGAAGGACGACGGCATGAACATCGGCGTGCTCTACGCCGGCGACCGCGCGCCGTACCCGGCCTCGGTGCGAGCGCCGCGCTGCAGCGTGGCCGAGCTCGAAGCGGAGTTTGCGCTGTGAGCCCGGCAGCAGGGCCCGCGGTGCCGGCCACGCTTGAGGCGTTCATGGCGCAGGCGCTGCAGATGGAGCTCGAAGCCGCGCAGCGCTACAACGAGTTTGCCGACATGATGGACGTGCACAACAACCCCGAGGTCGGTGCCTGGTTTCGCAAGATGGCGGTGATCGAAGGCAGGCACGCCGCGCACATCATGGAACAGATGGGCTGGCGCGAGGTGCCGGCGCTGCCCGCCAGCGCGCCACTGCGCGCTGGTCTTGCCGCAGTCGAAGGCGCGGCCGGCGACGAGCTGCATTACCTGATGCAACCCTGGCACGTGCTGCAGCTGGCGCTGGCAAGTGAAGAGCGGGCAGAAGCCTTCTTCGCGCAGCTCGCGCAGCACGCCACCGATGAGCCGGTGCGCCAGGCGGCGCTGGCGCTGCAGCAGGAGGAACACGACCACGCGGAACTGGTGAAGGTCTGGCTGCAGAAGGTGCCGCAGCCCGATGCGAATTGGGATCAGGACCCCGATCCGCCGCGCTATGACGACTGAGCAAAACCGGGCTTCTTGCTGGTAAACCCCGGGTTCGATTTCAGTCACTCGTGCTTATGATGATGCGTGCCTATCAGATTGAAAGCAACATCGATGACAGCAAGGGCAATTGTTTTTTTCTGGATGACGCGGGTGCCGTGCGGCTTGACCCGGTCGCTCCGCTGACAGCCCGCCGCACATGTCCTGCATTCAAAACATGATTAATCGGAGACAGACAATGAGCATCAAGAAGACCCTGCCCCTGCTGGCCGCGCTGATGGTGGCCACGGTGGTTCATGCCGACATCAACGTCGGCGTTACCGTGTCGGCGACCGGGCCGGCTGCCTCGTTGGGAATTCCGGAGAAGAACACGATTGCGCTGATGCCCACCACCATCGCCGGGCAGAAGATCAACTACATCGTGCTCGATGACGCGTCGGACACCACGGCCGCCGTCACCAACACGCGCAAGCTGATCAGCGAGCACAAGGTCGATGTGATCCTGGGCTCGACCATCACGCCGGCCTCGCTGGCCATGATCGATGTCGTCGCCGAGGCGCAGACGCCGATGATCTCGATGGCGGCGTCTGCGCGCATCGTCGAGCCGCAGGACGCCAAGAAGCGCTGGGTCTTCAAGACGCCGCAGAACGACATCATGATGTCGCTGGCGATCGCGGCGCACATGGCGGACCGGGGTGTCAAGACGGTCGGCTTCATCGGCTTCTCCGACGCCTACGGCGAGGGCTGGTACCAGGAGTTCGCGAAGATCGCCGCGCTGAAGAACATCCAGATCGTTGCCAACGAGCGCTACAACCGCACCGATACCTCGGTCACGGGCCAGGTGCTCAAGATCGTCGCGGCCAAACCCGACGCCGTGCTGATCGCCGGCTCCGGCACGCCGGCCGTTCTGCCGCAGCGCGCGCTCACAGAGCGCGGTTACACAGGCAAGTTCTACCAGACGCATGGCGTTGCCAACAACGACTTCCTGCGCGTTGGCGGCAAGGATGTCGAAGGCACCTTCCTGCCCTCGGGCCCGGTGCTCGTGGCCGCCCAGTTGCCGGCCAACCATCCGCTCAAGAAGTCTTCGCAGGACTATGTCGCGAAATACGAAAAGGCCTATGGCGCGGGGTCGGTCTCGACCTTCGGCGGTCACGCCTGGGACGCCGGCAAGCTGATGGAAGCGGCGGTCGGCCCGGCTCTGAAGAAGGCGAAGCCCGGCACGCTTGAATTCCGCATCGCGCTGCGTGACGCGCTCGAGAATGTCAAGGAAGTGGCCGGCGCCCATGGCGTCTTCAACATGTCGGCGGCCGATCATCTGGGTCTGGACCAGCGCGCGCGCGTGATGGTAAAAATCGAGGGCGGTGCCTGGAAATTCCAGCCCTGATGGACGGTCAGATCGCCTTGCTGCTGGGTCAGGACGGCATCGTCAACGGGGCGGTCTACGCCTTGATGGCGCTGGCCCTAGTGCTGGTGTTTTCGGTCACCCGGGTGATCTTCATCCCGCAAGGCGAGTTCGTTGCATTCGGCGCTCTGACCATGGCCACGCTGCAGGGCGCTCGCGCGCCTGGCACGCTGTGGCTGCTGCTGGCGCTGGCCGCGGTCACGCTGCTGGTCGAGGCCGTGCGGCACCAGCGCGGCGTCGCCGTCGACTGGAAGTCCACCGTGGTCTGGGCCGTGCTCCTGCCAGCCGTGGCGGCGCTGCTGGTGCTGGTCGTGCGGCCGACATCGATGTACGCGCAGGCCGGCACCAGCCTGCTGCTGATCACGCCGCTCGGTCCCTTGCTCTATCGCCTGGCCTATCGGCCGCTCGCGCATGCGACGGTGCTGACGCTGCTCGTCGTCTCCGTGGCGCTGCACGGCGTGCTGGTCGGTCTCGGTCTCTATTTCTTCGGTGCCGAGGGCTCGCGCACCACGCCATTTTCGGAACTGCGGCTGGACCTGGGCGGCATTCCGGTCAGCGGCCAGTCGCTGGTGGTGATGGGCGTGGCCAGTGTGCTGGTGATCGCGCTGTTCCTGTTCTTCGAGCGCACCATCGTGGGCAAGGCCTTGCGCGCCACCGCCATGAACCGCATCGGCGCGCGCCTGATGGGGATCCCGACCGAGCTCTCGGGTGACCTGAGCTTTGCGCTGGCGGCGCTGGTCGGCGCCGTGTCAGGCCTGCTGATCGCGCCCTTGACCACGGTCTACTACGACACCGGCTTCCTGATCGGGCTGAAGGGCTTTGTGGCCGCCATCATCGGCGGCCTGACCAGCTATCCGCTGGCCCTGGCCGGCGCCCTGATCGTCGGCCTGCTCGAGTCGTTCTCGTCGTTCTGGGCCAGCGCCTTCAAGGAGGTGATCGTCTTCACGCTGATCATTCCGGTGCTGTGGTGGCGCTCGCTGCACAGCCATCACGTTGAGGACGAGGAATGACGAAGCGCCAGTTCACGCTGTGCGCGGTGGTCCTGCTGT
The DNA here is from genome assembly GCA_903828665.1 of uncultured beta proteobacterium. Lineage (GTDB taxonomy): Bacteria > Pseudomonadota > Gammaproteobacteria > Burkholderiales > Burkholderiaceae_C > Rhodoferax. The sequence goes on along the minus strand of CAIKMZ010000113.1, from coordinate 6,175 downwards.
TCGGGGCCTGGGGCTTTCTGCCCGAGTTCACCGTCACGATGCTCAACTACATCGGCCTGTACGCGCTGGTGGCCGTCGGCTTGGTGATGCTCACCGGTGTGGCCGGGATGACCTCGTTCGGGCAGGCCGCTTTTGTCGGTCTGGGCGCCTATGCGACGGCCTGGTTCTGCACCGTGCCGGCGGCCAGCGCGATGCTCGGGCTGGCACCGGATTCGACGGCGCTGCCGTGGATCGGGCTGGCGCTGGGCTTTCTGTTGAGTGCGACGGTGGCCTGGGTTCTGGGCTCGGTGACGCTGCGGCTGTCGGGCCACTACCTGCCGCTGGGCACGATCGCCTGGGGCCTGAGCCTGTACTTCCTGTTCGGCAATCTGGAGTTTCTCGGCGGCCACACCGGCATGGGCGGCGTGCCGGCCCTCACGCTGGGCAGCCTGACCCTGCGCTCGGTGCGCGAACTGGGCCTGGTGACCTGGAGCGCGCTGCTGCTGATCCTGTGGGCCTTGCACAACCTGCTCGACTCGCGCGAGGGCCGAGCCATCCGCTCGCTGAAGACCGGCCGCGTGATGGCCGAGAGCATGGGCGTCGACACGGCGCGCTACCGCATCAAGGTCTTTGTGCTGGCCGCGCTGCTGGCCAGCCTGTCGGGCTGGCTTTACGCGCACCTGCAGCGCTTCGTCAATCCGACGCCGTTCAATCTCAACATCGGCATCGAGTACCTGTTCATGGCGGTCGTCGGCGGTGCCGGCCACCTGTGGGGCGCGCTGCTCGGCGCCGCGCTGATCACGCTGATGAAGCAGTACCTGCAGGACGTGCTGCCGAGCCTGCTGGGCACCAGCGGCAACTTCGAGGTGATCGTGTTCGGCCTGCTGATGCTGCTGGTGCTGCAGCGTTTCTCCGATGGCCTGTGGCCGAGCCTGGCGCGCTGGGTCAGCCGCTACCTGCGCACAGCGCCTGCGGTGAACGCCAAGGCCATGCGCGCGCTGGCGCAGCGCCAGCTGCCCGAGAAGGGCAGCGTTGTGCTCGCGGCCAGCGATGTCAGCCGGCGCTTCGGCGGCCTGCTGGCCAACAACAAGGTCAACCTCGATGTGCGCGCCGGCGAGATCCATGCGCTGATCGGCCCCAATGGCGCGGGCAAGAGCACCTTCTTCAACCTGATTTCCGGCGTCGACGATCCGACCTCGGGCACGGTCCAACTGCTGGGCCGCGACATGAAGGGCCAGTCCTCGCGCTTCTTCGCCAGCGCCGGCCTGTCACGCACCTTCCAGCATGTGCGCCTGCTCGGGCCGCGCCCGGTGCTCGACAACGTGGCGCTCGGCGCGCACCTGCGCGCGCGCAGCGGCTGGCTCGCCGCGATGCTGCACCTGGACCGCGGCGAGGAAGCCGCGCTGATGCAGGAGGCGCGGCGCCAGATCGAGCGCTGCGGCCTCGGTTCGCAAACCAACGACATCGCCGCATCGCTGGCACTGGGTCAGCAGCGCATCGTGGAGATCGCGCGCGCGCTGGCCGGGCAGCCGAGCGTGCTGCTGCTCGATGAGCCCGCCGCCGGCCTGCCGCATCAGGAGAAGGTGGCGCTGGCGCAGCTGCTCACGCAACTGCGCGGCGAAGGCATGGCGATCCTGGTGGTGGAGCACGACATGGAATTCGTCATGAACATCGCCGACCGCATCACGGTGCTGGAGTTCGGCCAGGTCATCGCGCACGGCACGGCGGCGCAGGTGCAAGTCGATCCCAAGGTGGTTGCGGCTTATCTGGGGGGTGTCGATGGCAACTGACGGCATGGCGCAGCCGGTTCTGCAACTCAAGGGCTTGAGCGTCTGCTATGGCGTGGTCGAGGCCGTGCACGCGGTCGATCTGTTCGTCGAGCCCGGCGAGATCGTGACCGTGATCGGGCCCAACGGCGCGGGCAAGTCGACGCTGCTGTCCGCTGCCATGGGGCTGCTGCCGAGCAGCGGCGAGATCCAGGTCGACGGCAAGCTGATCCGCCGGCCCACCGTGCACGCGCTGGTCGAGTGCGGCGCCGGTCTGGTGCCCGAGCGGCGCGAATTGTTCGGTGAGATGTCGGTCGAGGACAACCTGCTGCTCGGCGGCTTCTCGCGCTGGTGGGGCGGCGTGCGCGACCAGGTCGCGTGCCGCGACGAGGTCTATGCAATCTTCCCGCGCCTGCTCGAGCGGTGCACGCAGCGCGCATCCACGCTGTCGGGCGGCGAGCGCCAGATGCTGGCCATCGGCCGCGCGCTGATGGCCAAGCCCAAGCTGCTGATGCTCGACGAGCCCTCGCTCGGCCTGGCGCCCAACATCGTGCGCGAGGTGCTGCAGGTGGTGGTGGGCCTGCGCAAGCGTGGCGTCTCGATCCTGCTGGTGGAACAGAACGCGCGCGCTGCGCTGGCGGTCTCGGACCGGGCCTATGTGCTGGAGATGGGCCGCATGGTGCTGACCGGCAAATCGAGCGATCTGGCGAGCGACCCGCGCATCATCGAGACCTACCTCGGCATCGGCGGACGCAAGGCGGCCGCGGCCTGACGTTTTGCGCTATTCCGTGAAGACCTCTTGCAGCGTGGCCAAGGCGGCAGTCAGCGTCTTCGCGGATACCGCACCCAGTTTCCTGACAAGACGCACTTTGTCGATGGTCCGGATCTGATCGAGCACGATCAGGCCCTTTTTTCCGCCATGCGTCACCGGCACCCGAAATGGCGCAGCAAAACCCTTGGACGTCATCGGCGCAACGATCACGGTTCGCAAGTGCTCGTGCAATTCGGAAGGGGAGACCAGCACACAGGGCCGGGTCTTCTTGATTTCGCTGCCCACCGTCGGATCCAGGTTCACCAGCCAGATGTCGCCGCGCTTCACCACGTCAACTCCGCATCATCCGCATTGGCGAATTCACCCATCAGTAGTTCGTCGCCGCCTTTTCCGGCCAAGGCCTGCGCCGCTCGCGCCCAGCCCGCGCGACGGGCTTGCGCCGGCTTGCGCAGGACGATGGCGCCGTTCTCAAGCGTCAAGTCGGCCGTGGTCTGATCGTCAAGTCCGGCCTGCGCCAGCAGCAGCTTGGGCAGCACCACGCCCTTGCTGTTGCCAATGTCTCGTATCGTGATCTGCATGATTTCCTCTGTTGCAACAATGTTGCCACTATGCGACCGGATTGTCAATGCATTGTTACCACATTATTACAACTTGATGAGATTCACCGAGAACCTCATTTCAGTAACTCTGGATGCCATCCCGGACTTGATCCAGCATCCCGTGCCACGCGATACATGGATTGCGGGTCGGGGCCCGCAATGACGAGCGGCCGGCGATCGTGCCGGCTTGCGATGACAGTCCAGGCTCAGCCCGCTGCCTTGGCCTGTTTCGCTTTGAGCCGTTGCGCGGTTTTCTCGAGGCCGACGATGAAGCGGCTGTGCTTGCCGCGCGCGACCTCTTCGAGCGCGTCGCGCGCCGTGAAATCGAAGGTGACGGCGTTGCCGTTGACCTCGTTGATGGTGACCGCGATGTCCACCCACATGCCCAGCAGCGTGGCGCCGACATGGTCGAGCTCGACGCGCGTGCCGACCGAGTCCTTGCCGGCTTCGATGTGCGCGAGCAGCAGGTCGCGGCAGGCCATCTCGATGTCGTAGAGCAGGTTCGGGGTCGAATAGACGCGGCAGTCCTCGCCCATGAAGCTGATGGTGCGCGCGCGGTCGACTTCGACGCGGCGCGTGGCGCTCAGGCCCGTTTTCAATGTCTCGCTCATGCTTCTCCTTGTCCTGGTAGTGGGTCAATCATTTCTTCGCCGCCGCGCGCATCGCATCGGCCGCGAGCCGCGTCCCGACGTACTGCACCAGCGCGCGCGTGCCGCGGGCGCAATTGCGAAAGACGCACACGCCGCGGTCCATCAGGCCGGCGCACATGGCATCGTACAGGCGGCCGCCATCGACGATGCCGAGCACCGGCTTGTCATTGCTTTCGACCAGCGCCGGCATCAGGTTTACGGTGCTGTTGGCATCGCTGATGTCGTAGCCGGGACGCAGCTTGCTGCTCTCCAGTGCGCGCACCATCGGTGCCGTCGGATCGAGACCGACCACCACGGCGTCGATATCCGGGTCGTCGAGAAAGGCTTGCGTGATCTGCAAATGCGCCTCGTCGTCGGCGCCGGGGTTGATGTCTATCGGGTTGCGGACTTCGACCAGCGCGGCGAGTTTCTTGGCCAGCAGGATGTCCTCGACGCGCCTGACCGTCGCGTCCTGCAACTCGCCCATGCGCATGGAGAAGCCGTCGCTGTCGATGGCGTCGGCCATGCTGACGGCCTCGAAACCGGCACCGCTGATGGCGCCCAGGCGATTGCCGCCGATGCGCTTGTGGTGCAGGGCGCCGGCGATGTAGAACAGGTCGTCGAAGCTGTTGATGTCCTCGGCCACGATGGCGCCGGCCTGGCGCAGCACGTCTTCGAACAGCGACGCCTCGCCGGCGATCGAGGCCGTGTGGCCCATCACGCCGGCGGCGCCAGGCACCGTCTTGCCGGCCTTGTAGACCACGACCTGCTTGCCGCCGAGCACGGCGCGGCGCACGGCCTGGGCGAACAGTTGCCCGTCGCCATCCTTGAAGCCCTCAATGTAGACACCGAGGGTTTCTATTTCAGGTCTTTCAGCAAAGTAGCTCAGCAGGTCGCCGTGCGTGAGGTCGGTCTGGTTGCCCAGCGCCAGCATGTAGCGCGGATCGAGCCAGGGGTTCTGGCTCAGGCGCGTGATCATGAAGGCGCCGCTCTGGCTCAGCATCACCGAGTTGCGCTCGGGCTTCTTCTGCGGCTTAGGCAAACGCTCGAGCGGGATGAACCAGGAATCGTAGTGCCCCGGATGCGAGACGACGCCCAGGCAGTTGGCGCCGAGAAAGATCGGCCCGCCGCCGGTCAGACCGTGGGCAGCGTTGATCCGCTGTGCCAACTCGGCGGCCGGTTCGCGGCTCTTCTTCGTCTCGCCCAGGCTGCCGGGGATCAGCATCACCGATTCGACACGGCCGCTGGCGATGATCTCGTCGACCAGGCCGTAGACGGCGTCGGCAGCGACGGCGACGATGAGCAGGTCGAGCGTGTGCGGCAAGGCGCCCAGGCTGGCGACGCAGGGCACGCCGTCGATCTCGGTGTCGTCCGGGCGGATGATCGTGAGCTGCGACTTGGGGTAACCGCTGCCCACCAGATTGCGTAGGATGATGCGGCCGAAGTTCATGCCGCTGCCCGAGACGCCGATCAGGCCGATCGTCGCCGGGTGCAGAAGTTGGTCGATTTTGGCGATGGGGCGCGCCAGGCGCTGCGGCGCCGGCGCGGCGAGCGTGCAACGGGCGTCGGCGGCGATGAATTGGCCCTGGCGCAGCAGCAGCGTGAGATCGAGCGCCTGCAGCGTGCAGGCGCCGCTTGCCGAGGCGTCGCTGGCCAATGCCAGCAAGCGCTCGAACAGTTGCAGGAGTGGCGCGTCCGGTTCGGCTTCGCGGCGCTGCTGCGCGCGCAGCCGCAGTTTCTGCCAGGCCAGGGTTTGCTGGAAACGCTGTAGAAAATCGGCGCCGCTGCTGAGTGCCGCCAGCGCCTGCGCCGACGAGCGGCCCTTGCGGAACAGGCGCGCATCGAGCGCGCCGTCGAGCCCCGCGGCCCCCGCGCTGAGCACGAGGCCGAACTCGCGGCTGTTGCGCAGGCTCAACTGCAATTCGCCGCTGCTGGCGGCGGCCGCCGCTTCAACTTCGCCCGCGAGCGTGATGCCCAGCGCGCCGAGCAGGGTCTCGAGCTCGCTGCGGCTCAGTTCCTTGCGCGCGCCGGCTTGCTGGAACAGTTCTGCTGCGACGCTGCGCACAGCGCCGCCGTCCTGCGGTGATGGAATCGCCATGGCTTGTCTCCGTTACTTCTTGTTTTGCCTGCGTTCGATTCTCGGTGATGGCTGCGGCTTTGTCAGCACTTTCGTGCAACTGTCAGCGCCGTTGTTGAATCCAGGATTCAGAATGAAGATGTTCGCGAACAAAGCGAGGCAATGTCGTCAGCGCGGTCCCCGGATCAAATCCGGCATGACGGGTGGCACCGTTGTCATTGCGGGCTTATATGGATGCCTCCCGGATAGCAAGAAGAATTTGTGTTGTTCTGTAAAAGAATCGGCTGCTTACTTATATCCGGCCTTGATTTCGTGGTCTGCCTGGTTGCCCAGACTCGCCCGATGGCCCTGAT
>CAIKMZ010000112.1 GCA_903828665.1 uncultured beta proteobacterium | reverse complement strand
CATCACCGCGCTGGAGGCCGGTACACCGCCATGGGTCTGCCCGTGGTCACGCACCCCTGGCAACGCGATGCCGGCAAACCTGGCCACATCACGGGCCTACCGAGGCATCAACACCATCCTGCTGAACATGCAGGCCATGTCTCACGGCTACGCCGTCAACCGCTGGCTGACGTTCAGCCAAGCCCGGGCACTGGGTGCCTGTGTGCGTAAGGGCGAGACCGGCACCGGCATTGTGTTCTTCAAGATGCTGGAGCGGGATGCGGAGTCAAGCCGCTGCGCCAACGATGAACCGGCACGCCGGGTCATACCGCTGCTGCGCTCGTTTACCGTGTTCAACGCTGCCCAGGTCGAAGGCCTGCCAGAGGGCCTTGTAGCCCCTGACGCCACACCGGAGGGCTGGAGTCCTGTCGCTGCTGCGGAGGAGCTCCTGACCCGTTCTGGCGTCACTATCCGCCATGGTGGTGACCAGGCGTTCTACCGACCGAGTGACGACGTCATTCAGCTGCCCTCGCCGGCGGTCTTCCCTGAAGCCAGTCGGTACTACAACGTGGCGCTGCACGAGTTGACGCATGCCACCGGGCACCCAAGCCGGTGCAACCGGCCCTTGCTGGGGCGCCAGCACATTGAGGCGTATGCAATGGAAGAGCTGGTGGCTGAGATGGGCTCCGCCTTCCTGAGCAGCCACTGTGGGCTGCCGGGCGAGCTACAGCACGCCAGCTACATCGCCCACTGGCTACAGGCGCTCAAGTCGGACAAGCGGCTGATCTTCACCGCTGCGTCCATGGCGCAGAAGGCTGCCGATTTCCTGCTGCCACCACAGGCAACAACACAGGTCAACGCAGTACCGGCGTTGGCCTGAACACGGCTTGCCGTAACCAAGAGTTTTGTCGGTTTTGTCGGTGCCTGCCTAGCGTTTGCGGATGTGCGCTGGTCGGGTTTGATTTACACATCCCGTCACCCCACGCCTGGCTGAGCTCGTCTCAGCTGGGCGTTTTCATTTCAACCTAAGGAGTTTCATCATGAGTTCACCTACTGGCAACTACTTTGCCACCCTCAACGCCATCAACGTATCCGAACACATCGAGAAGAAAGGTGGCTTCAGCTACCTGTCCTGGCCCTACGCAGTGGCGCAACTGCGCCTGGCAGATCCGACTGCGACCTGGGAGGTTCGTCGCCATGACGGACTACCCTACTTGGCCTGCGACGCAGGTGTCTTCGTGGAGGTGGCTGTCACAGTTCAGGGCGTGACCCTGAGCCAAATTCATCCTGTGCTCGACGGGCGCAATCGCCCTCTCATGTCGCCCAACGCGTTCGACATCAACACATCCATACAGCGAGCGCTTGTAAAAGCAATCGCTCTACATGGATTGGGGCTCTATGTGTATGGGGGCGAGGATCTTCCGGTCGCATCAAATGAAATTGCAAGCGCCAACGATGAGCCGACAAAACCGACAGAACTACATACGCCACGTGCCGAGGTTCGCCGCAGCGGACCGACCATCACCGGCCCACAGCAGATCACGATCCACAAGCTCGTGGTCGAGACCGGCACTGACCTGAGCCGGTTGTTGGAGCACTTCAATGTTGGCAGTCTGAAGGACCTGCCGGCCATCGAGTTCTCGCGTGTGGTGCGCTCGCTTGAAAAGCGGAGGGCAGCATGAGCAAAATCATTCAACTCGCACAGGGCAGCCAGGAGTGGCTGGACTACCGGCTGAAGATGCGCAACGCATCGGAGACCGCGGCCATGCTGGGTGTGAGCCCATGGATGTCGCCCTATCAGCTCTGGCTGCTCAAGACCGGGAGGTCTGTGACCAAGGCCACGGCTGCGATGCAGCACGGTACCGACATGGAGCCAGCGGCGCGAGCCGCTTATGAGGCTCAGACGGGTGCTGTTATGCAGCCGCTGGTGCTCCAGGACGGGCCTTACTCTGCCAGCCTTGACGGCATGGACCTGGACGGACAACTGATCCTGGAGGTGAAGTGTCCGTACAAGGGACAGAGCTCGGTGCTGTGGAACGAAGTCGAGGTCGGCGAGGTGCCGGCGCAGTACGAGCTACAGGTGCAGCATCAGCTGATGGTGTCTGGCGCTGCCCTGGCGCACCTCTGGGTGTTCGACGGCACGCAGGGGCTGCTACTGCCTGTCGAGCGCGACGATGGCGCGATGGACCGCATCCGTGGCGGCTGGGACCTGTTTCAGACGTTCATGGACAGTGACACACCGCCGCCGCTCACCGACGCCGATACTGTGCAGCGCAGTGACTCAGCGTGGACGGCTGCGGCACAGGCGTTTGCTGAGGCCAAGCGGGCTACTGACGCTGCTGATGCCACCTTGGCGAAGGCACGTGATGAGCTTGTGGCTCTGGCACAGCACCCGCGTGAGCAGGGCTCAGGGGTCAGCGTGACTCGGTACTGGAAGGCTGGGAACGTCGCCTACGCGAAGATTCCGGCGCTCAATGACATTGACTTGGGGCTGTACCGGGGCAAGGCACGTGAGGAAGTGCGGGTAACGACAGTAACGTAAGGACGTTTACTACGAACGAAACCCAGAGAAACGGCAACCGAACGGCAACCAGAGCGAGGTTTTTAGCCCAGAAAGACTAAAGGGTTAGCGTGTACTTACACGCTAACCCTCGTCTTTACTGGTGCGGCTGGCAGGAATTGAACCCACGACCCCTTGGTTCGTAGCCAAGTACTCTATCCAACTGAGCTACAGCCGCGTCGAGATGTATTGTAGCAGCATGCGCGGACCAGGCCGGCGCGCTCAATGCGCCTTGTCCCAGTTCGGTCCGAAGCCCACTTCGGCCAGCAGTGGCACCTTGAGGTGCGCCACACCCGCCATCAGGCGCGGAATCTCATGGCGCACCCACTCGACCTCGGCCAGCGGGACCTCGAACACCAGTTCATCGTGCACCTGCATGATCATGCGCGTGCCGCGCTGCTGCTCGTCGAGCACCTGCTGCACCTTGACCATGCTGAGCTTGATCAGATCCGCCGCCGTGCCCTGCATCGGGGCGTTGATGGCGGCGCGTTCGGCGCCGCTGCGCCGGGGTCCGTTGGGCGAGTTGATCTCGGGCAGGTACAGGCGCCGGCCGAACACGGTCTCGACATAGCCCTTCTCCTTGGCGCTCTGGCGCGTGTGATCCATGTAGATCTTCACGCCCGGATAGCGCTCGAAGTAGCGCGCCACAAAGTTCTTTGCCGCCGTGTTGTCGATGCCCAGGCTGCGCGCCAGGCCGTAGGCGCTCATGCCGTAGATCAGGCCGAAGTTGATGACCTTGGCGTAGCGGCGCTGCTCGGCGCTGACCTGGTCGGTGCGGATGCCGAAGACCTCGGCGGCGGTCGCGCGGTGCACGTCCATGCCGTCGTGAAAGGCCAGCAGCAGGGCCGCGTCGCCGCTGATGTGGGCCATGATGCGCAACTCGATCTGGCTGTAGTCGGCGCTGGCGATGACGCAGCCCGCCGGCGCCACAAAGGCCTCGCGCACGCGCCGGCCCTCGGGCGTGCGCACGGGAATGTTCTGCAGGTTCGGATCGTTGCTGGACAGGCGCCCGGTCACCGCCACGGCCTGCGCGTAATGCGTGTGCACGCGCCCGGTGCGCGGCAGTGCAAGCTGCGCGAGCTTGTCGGTGTAGGTGCCCTTGAGCTTGGCCAGGCTACGGTGTTCCAGGATCTTGGCCGGCAGCGGGTAGTCCTCGGCGAGCTTTTGCAGCACTTCGTCGTCCGTGCTGGGCGTGCCGGTCGGCGTCTTCTTGACCACCGGCAGCCCGAGCTTGGTGAAGAAGATCTCGCCGATCTGCTTGGGGCTGCCCAGGTTGAAGATCTGGCCGGCCAGTTCGTGCGCCTCTTTTTCCAGCTGCAGGATGCGCACGCCGAGTTCCTGGCTTTGCGCGGCCAGCGTGGCGGCGTCGATCAGCACGCCGGTGCGCTCGATGCGGTACAGCGCCTCGCTGCTGGCGATCTCCAGGTCGTAGATGAAGCGCAGCTTGTCGTCGCGCTGCAGCTGTGGCCACAGCACGCGGTGCACGTCGAGCGTCATGTCCGAGTCTTCGCACGAATACTCGGCGGCCTTGGCGATCTCGACCTGGTCAAAGCAGATCTGGTGCGCGCCCTTGCCGCACAAGTCCTCGAAACTGATGCCGCTGCGCCCGAGGTGGCGCTCGGCCAAGCTGGCCAGGCCGTGCGGCTTGTGCACTTCGAGCACGTAGCTCTGCAGCATGGTGTCGTGCGCATAGCCCTGCACCTCGATGCCGTGGTTGGCGAACACATGGCGGTCGTACTTGATGTGCTGGCCGAGCTTCTTTCGGCCGGCGTCTTCCAGCCAGGGCTTCAGGCGCGCCAGCACCGCCTCGCGCGGCAGCTGCGCCGGTGCGTCGGGGTAGCGGTGCGCCAGCGGGATGTAGGCCGCCTCGCCGGGCGTCACGCTGAAACTGATGCCGACGATCTCGGCCCGCATTTCATCGAGCGAGGTGGTTTCGGTATCGAGCGCCACCAGTTCGGCTGCTTCGAGTCGCGCCAGCCAGCGCTCAAGGTCGTCCCAGGTGAGGATGGTGTCGTAGGCGACGCTGCTGACGCTGGAGACAGGCACCGGCGGCGCCTCCGGCTCATCGAACAGCCCGGGCTCCTGATTGCGCGGGACGGCGTTGGCGCGCTGCGCTCGCAATGGCGGGGCTGCTTCGCTGGCCAAGGCTGGCTTGTCTGGGGCAATGCTGCGCGCCAGGCCCTTGAAGCCGAACCTGTCGTAGAAGGCGCGCAGGGCCGGCGCGTCCTCGCTGCCGGTGGCGATCGAATCGAGGGCCGGCAGTTCGGGCACCCATCCGTTGAGATCGCAGTCGGTCTTGATCGTCAGGAGCTGGCGCCCGGTGGGCAGCCAGTCGAGCGACTTGCGCAGGCTCTCGCCAACGGCACCTGCGATGGCATCGGCATGGGCCACCACCGCGTCGAGCGAACCGTATTGCTGCAGCCACTTGGCCGCCGTCTTCGGGCCGACCTTGGGCACGCCCGGCACGTTGTCGATGGCGTCGCCGACCAGCGTCTGGTAGTCCACCATCAAGTGCGGCGGCACGCCGAATTCGGCCTCGACGCCGGCCACGTCGCGCCGGCGTCCGTTCATGGTGTCGATGATGGTGATGTGCGAGTTGACCAGTTGCGCCAGGTCCTTGTCGCCGCTGCTCACGATCACCTCGATGCCCTGGCGCGCCGCCGTCACGGCCAGCGTGCCGATGACATCGTCGGCTTCGACGCCCGGCACGTCGAGCACCTTCCAGCCCATCAGGCGCACCACCTCATGGATCGGCTCGATCTGGGCGCGCAAGTCGTCAGGCATCGGCGAGCGATGCGCCTTGTAATCGGGGTAGAGCGCGTCGCGAAAGGTCGGCCCCTTGGCATCGAAGACACAGGCGGCGAAGTCGGCCGGCACGTCATTGCGCAGCTTTTGCAGCATGTTGACCATGCCGCGTATCGCGCCCGTCGGCGCGCTGGCCGGGTCGCCCGCGACCGCGCGCAGGTCCGGCATGGCGTGAAAGGCGCGGTACAGGTAGCTTGAGCCGTCCACCAGCAGCAGGGTTTTCGGTCTAGGTTGGGAGTCGTTCATGCGTGCATTTTGCCTGCGCCGGGCGCAATAGCCGTGGTTCTACAATGAGCCCATGCGCGCGACCCTTGTTTTCACCCTCTGCCTGGCGGCTGCCGGCGCCGCCTGGGCGCAATCCGCCACGCCGCTGCGCGAAGCGAGCGCCGCCGGCAAAATGGCGGCGGCGCCGGTCGAACAGCGCACCGAGCGCATCCGCGTGGAAGACGCGGGTTCGCGCATCGATGAACTGCGCGTCGGCGGCGAAACGAAAAGCATCGTGGTGCAGCCCAAAGGCGGCATGCCCGCCTATCAAGTCCAGCCCGGCAGCGGCGAGCGCAGCTGGAAGATTGCGAATTTCTGATCCATGGCGGTCTACACGGAAGTCTCGCGCGAAGAGGCCAGCGCCCTGCTGCAACAACTCAATCTGGGCGAACTCACGACCATGCAAGGCTGCGCCGGCGGCATCGAGAACACCAACTACTTCGTCAGCGCCGAGCGCGACGGGGTCCGGACCGACTATGTGCTGACACTGTTCGAGCGGCTGAGCTTCGCGCAACTGCCGTTCTACCTGCATCTGATGAAGCACCTGGCGCAGCGCGGCATCCCGGTGCCGGACCCGAGCGCCAATGCGCAGGGTGAACTGCTGTTCGAACTCAAGGGCAAGCCCGCCGCGGTGGTCAATCGCCTGCGCGGCAAGAGCGAACTCGATCCGACCCCGGCGCACTGCGCTGCCGTTGGCGCGACACTGGCCCGCATGCATCTGGCCGGTGCCGATTTTCCGATGAGGCAACCCAATCTGCGCGGCCTGGCCTGGTGGAACGAGACCGTGCCCACCGTGCTGCCGTATCTGAACGGCGCGCAGTCGGAGCTGATCCAGAGCGAGTTGCGCTACCAGAACCGGATCGCCGCCACGCCGGCCCATGTCGCGCTGCCGCTGGGTCCGATTCATGCCGACCTGTTCCGTGACAACGTGATGTTCGAAGAGCGCGACGGTCAGCCGGTTCTGAGCGGCTTCTTCGATTTCTATTTCGCCGGTGTCGACAGCTGGCTGTTCGACCTCGCGGTCTGCCTGAACGACTGGTGCGTCAACCTCGAATCGGGTACGCCGCACGCCGCGCGCACCGAAAGCTTCCTGTCGGCCTACGCTGCTGTGCGCCCCTTGCAGGCGGCCGAGCATGAATTGCTGCCAGCCTTGCTGCGCGGCGCCGCCCTGCGTTTCTGGCTGTCACGGCTTTGGGACTTTCACCTGCCGCGCTCGGCCAGTCTGCTCAAGGCGCACGATCCGGTGCACTTCGAGCGCGTGCTGCGCGCACGCGCGACCCACCCCGGCCTGCCGGCCAACACCGCGAACCCATCATGAAGCTGAACCTTGTTCCCGCCCGCACCGGCATCCTGTGGGTCAAGCTGGGCATGCGGACCTTCTTCAAACAGCCGCTGGCACTGGCCGGCCTGTTTTTCATGTTCATGGCCGTGATGACCGTTGCCAGCCAGCTGCCCTATATCGGTCTGGCCATCGCCATGACACTGTTGCCGGCGGCCACGCTGGGCCTGATGGCGGCCACGCGCGAAGCAAGCAACGGGCGCTTCCCGATGCCGACCATGCTGTTGTCGGGATTTCGCGCCGGTCACCTCAAGGCACGCGCGATGCTGATCCTGGGCGGCCTGTATGCCACGGGTTTTCTGGCCGCGATGGCCGTGTCCTGGCTGGTCGACGGCGGCGACTTCGCCCGCGTCTACCTGGGCGGGGCGACGCCGACGCGCGAGATGATGCTCGACCCGGCGTTCCAGGGCGCCATGTGGGTCTTCATCGGACTGCACATGCCCTTGTCCTTGCTGTTCTGGCATGCGCCGGCCCTGGTCTACTGGCATGATGTGCCACCGCTCAAGGGGCTTTTCTTCAGCCTGGTGGCCTGCCTGCGCAACTTCTGGGCCTATGCGATCTTCGGCGTGATGTGGCTGGCCGTGCTGGTGCTGGTAGTGATCGCCGTCACGACCATCGCCGCGCTGCTGGGCAACGGCAGCGTCGCCGCCGAGTTGCTGTTTCCAGCCCTGCTGCTGGTGGCGACGATGTTCTTCTCGTCGCTCTACTTCACATTCCGCGACACATTCGAGCCGCCGCCGGAAACTGCGCCCTGAACCGACTCGTTCAGGGTACGGGCGTGAGCTTGGCCACGCTCAGGGCCAGCCACTTGATGCCGTGACGCGGGAAGTTGATCTGGGCGCGCGCGTCGTCGCCGACACCTTCCAGCGCCAGCACCGTGCCCTCGCCGAACTTGGTGTGGAACACCTTGAGCCCGACGCGCAAACCGTGGGCTGAACCGGCTTTGCTGACGGGCGCAGGGGCAGCCGCATATTTCGAATAATCAGGACCGAACGAACGGCCGGCGCGCGCCTGGTTGCCATCGGCAAATCCTGAACCAGCACCGAGGCCGACGCCGAACCCCTGGTTCTTCGGCGTTATCCACTTCAGCGCACCTTCGGGCAACTCCTCGAAGAAGCGGCTGCGCAAGTTGTAGCGCGTCTGCCCGTGCAGCATGCGCGTCTGCGAATGGCTCAGGTACAGGCGTTGGCGGGCGCGTGTGATGGCCACATACATCAAACGCCGTTCCTCTTCGAGCCCGTCGCGGTCGCTCATCGAGTTCTCGTGCGGGAACAGGCCCTCTTCGATGCCGCTGATGAAGACGCAGTCGAACTCGAGCCCCTTGCTGGCATGCACCGTCATCAGCTGGACCGCGTCCTGTCCGGCCTGCGCCTGGTTGTCGCCCGCCTCCAGTGCGGCGTGCGTCAGAAAGGCCGCCAGCGGCGAGAGCGTCTCGCCGGTCTCGGCGTCGGGCGCTGGCAGGTCGATCAGCGGCAGGCTCAAATCGCGCCCCTGCGAAGCCGGTGACTGCGTTAGGGCGGTCGCTGTGCCTGCGTGCTCATCGATCGGCAGCGCCACCGCGTCGCGGCCAAAGCCCTCGAGCGAGACGAAGCTTTCCGCGGCGTTGACCAGTTCCTCCAGATTCTCGACACGGTCCGCGCCCTCGCGGTCGGCCTTGTAGTGCGTGATCAGGCCGCTGTGATCGAGCACCAGCTCGATGATCTCGCGCAAGCTCAAGCCCTGCGTGCGTTCGCGCAGCACGTCGATTCCGGCCAGAAAGGCGCCGATGTTGGTGCCGGCCTTGCCCGACAGTCCGCTGACGGCGTCGCTGAGCGAGCAGCCGCTGGCACGCGCCGCGTCCTGCAACAGCTCCAGGCTGCGCGCGCCGATGCCGCGCGGCGGGAAGTTGACGGCGCGCAGAAAGCTGGTGTCGTCGCGCGGATTCTCCAGCAGGCGCAGATAGGCCAAGGCGTTCTTGATTTCGGCGCGCTCGAAGAAGCGCAAACCGCCGTAGACCTTGTACGGCATGGCGGCGTTGAACAGCGCCGTTTCGATGACGCGGCTTTGCGCATTGCTGCGGTACAAGACCGCGATCTCCTTGCGCGGCATGCCGTCACGCACGAGCTGGCGCATTTCATCGACCATCCACTGCGCCTCCGCAAAGTCGCTGGTCGCCTCGAACACCCGCACCGGCTCGCCCGGACCCCGGCTGGTGCGCAGGTTCTTGCCCAGGCGCTTGCTGTTGTGCGCGATAAGTTCGTTGGCCGCGTCCAGGATGTTGCTGCCGCTGCGGTAGTTTTCTTCGAGCTTGATCTGGTGGCGCACCTTGAACTCCCGCACGAAGTCTGCCATGTTGCCCACGCGCGCGCCGCGAAAGGCGTAGATGCTCTGGTCGTCGTCGCCGACGGCCAGCACGCAACCGGTCGGGTTGAAGCCGGCCTGCTCATCGACCGAGCCGTGGGCCCCGGTGCCCGCGAGCATCTTGATCCAGGCGTACTGCAGCTTGTTCGTATCCTGAAACTCGTCGATCAGGATGTGGCGGAAGCGCCGCTGGTAATGCTCGCGGATCGGATCGTTATCGCGCAGCACCTCGAAGCTGCGCAGCATCAGCTCGCCGAAATCGACCACGCCTTCGCGCTGGCACTGGTCTTCGTAGAACTGGTAGATCTCGACTTTCTTGCGCGTTTCGTCATCGCGCGCCACCACCATGTTCGGGCGCAGCCCCTCTTCCTTGTTGCCGGCGATGAACCACTGCATCTGCTTGAGCGGAAAGCGCTCGTCGTCGATGCCGAACTGCTTGTACAGCCTCTTGATGGCCGAAAGCTGGTCCTGCGTATCGAGGATTTGGAACGTGGAGGGCAGATTGGCCAGCTTGCAGTGCGCGCGCAGGAAGCGGTTGCACAAGCCGTGGAAAGTGCCGATCCACATGCCGCGCACATTGAGCGGCAGCATGCCGGCCAGGCGCGTCATCATCTCGCGCGCCGCCTTGTTGGTGAAGGTCACCGCCAGCACGCCGCCGGGCGAGACCTGGCCGGTCTGCAGCAGCCAGGCGATGCGCGTGGTCAGCACCCGCGTCTTGCCGGAACCGGCACCGGCCAGGATCAGCGCGTGCTCGGCCGGCAGGGTGACGGCGGCGCGCTGCTCCGGATTCAGGTTCTGTAGCAGCGGCAATTCGGGCGCGCCGAGGGGTGCAGTTTCGAAGGACATGCGGGCATTGTAGAAAGCCCGGGCGCAGCCGCGCCGATCAGGACTGCGGCAATTTTCCGCCGAGCGGGGCCATGGCGGTGAGCGTCTGCTCATGGTCGCCCGGTATCAGGCGCGTCAGGTCGATGTCCGAACGTCGCGGCACTGCCGCTGGCGGCGCCGCGATTTCAATCTCGGACAGGTCCAGATCCAGCGCCGGTGCAGGGGCCGGCGGGTGCGCCGACAATTCGGCCAGCGCACTGTGGGACAGCTCGGGAAAGTCCGGCGTCACGTCCGACTCGCTCTGGGCAATCACCTGCAGCAGAAGCAGATCGCGGAACGCGGCCAGGTCAAAAGGCTGGCTCTTGTCGGCCCAGGGGTCGCGGAAGATGCAGGCTTCGATGAATGTCTGCGCCTCCGGCTTGGCCCACAGGGCAGTGATGGTCGAGAGCACATCGGCATATGACTCAAGGGCCCTGCCCTGCTCGGTGTAGGACGCAAACTCCGGCACCTCGACGTTGAACAGCAGCTTGAAATCCTGGGAGCTCTGCTTGAAATCGGCCGGCAGGCCCAGGGAATGCAACAGCCCCAGCAGGTCCAGATAAACAAAGGGATTGGGCTCCTTGCTGTCGCGGATCTGCTGCTTGAGGACCTGCACGGCCTCGTCAACCTTGCCCTTGGAAACAAGGGCCTGCGCCCGCTGGCGCACATGCAGCACCGTCTTGGATCGGAGCTTGCGCACCGTCCGGGCCGCTGCGCCCGACGCTGTGCCTGCCGCTGCGTCAGTGCGCTGGGCCGCCACTGCGCCAGAGCCCATCAACTCGGAGAAAACCGAATCACGCGTGCCCGTTGGTTGCACCGTTAATGGCGGCGAAGCCAAACCGTCCGACGTCGGCGGCACGGCATTGGCTGCGCCGCCGTTCCACCATTCATCGCTGGCCAGCGAAAGCGCGCGGCGCTGGCGCAGCCAGAGGAAGATCGCGGCCAGCACGCCAAGCAGCGCCGCAGCGGCCAGAGCGTAGACCAGAACGCCCGGGGAGCGCTCCGCCTCGGCCTTTTGCAAACGAGCCTTCAGGTCCGCCAGCGAGGCCTCGCTTTTCGCGGCCGAGTCGCGCAAAGCCTTCACATCGCCTTCGAGCTGCTGCACTTTCTGCGCATTGCGCGCGGCCTCGTCCGGCACGGCCGGCGGCGCCTCGGGAGCAGCATTGGCCACGCGATCCGACAACACCTCGAGCGGATCGAGCTTCAAGCGCGGCGCGCCAGCTGTCCGCGCCGCCGCCGGCTTGGCCGGCACGGCTGCGGGTTTGGCCAGGACCGGCGCGGGCTTGTGCGGCACCGCGCTGCGCCGGCGCGCCGCAAGGTGCCTGCCCTTGGCGCCTCTGGCAGTTGCCCGGCGTTGAACACGCGATTTGGGCTGGACCGGTTTGGCGGCCTTGGCGGATGAAAGCCGAACCGCCTTGGGTGCCAGCGCCGGACCCGGCGACACAGGCGCCGCCGTATCCGCAGTTGTCGACTGGGGTCCGAGCGGGGTCGCGCCTGGCGCCGGTGCGGCAGCGGTCAGCACCAACGGCACGGCCGGCGCCGTCACTTCGCCGGGCAGGTCGGCCAGCAGGACGTAGCGCCGCGATGTCTTCTGCCCGCAGCCGGTGCGCAGATTGAAGCTCACAACCGGCTCTTCGATCAGGGCCGAGGACATGACCCGCACCCGGGCCGCACTTCCCGTCGCCGGCTCGATGGCGATACGCACGCGGCCCGCATCCTGGCGCACGTCGGCCTGGAATACGTCGGCGTCAAGGCACAGGGCCGCGACGTCTTCGCCGGCGTCGAGCTGGATCTCGACCGTCACGTTGAGCGGCTGCCCGATCAGCGCCGAGCCGTGCACACGGCCCAGGGTCAACGCCTGCGCACCGAAAGCGAGGCAAGCGAAGGCGATTCCGAAAATTTTGGCGCGATGTTGCAACGGATGATTCCTGAATTGGCGCCATTCTCGCACGACCAAGGCGCCATCCGCAGGCACCGGGACCGTGGTCAGGGCGCCAGCCCGTCTACTGCGCAGCCGCCTTTTTGCCGGCCTCCAGCCTGGCCTTGAGGAAGCCGCCGGAACCGTAGCGTGTGACGCGGCTGTAGTAGCGCGTGGTCAGGCGCCGGACCATGGCCGAATAGGCATCGACCAGTGTCGGCAGAATCGTGAAGCTGTCGTAGTTCACGACCACGGCCACGCGCTCTGCCGCACTGTGCACCACCGGTGCGAGCAAACCCTCGATCGTGTGTTCGACCTCGACGATGTCGTGCAGGGAGTCGATCGCCAGCCCTTCGCAATTAATGAACAGCACGCGGTGCGCGCGATCGAGCTCGAAGCGCTGCGCCAGCGGGGTCGCCAGCAAGCGGTCGCGCAGCCCCATCTTGCCAGGGGCAAACAGCGCGCTGTCCATCAGTTTCAGATCGGGGCTGATCGCGGGCTGGAAGTCCATCTGCGCCAGCACATCGCGCTGCAGGTCGATGCCGGGCGCAATCTCGATCAGCTCCAGTCCGCCTTGCCCGCCGTCATCAATCAGGCGAAAGACACAGCGCTCGGTCACATAGAGCACGCGCTGGCCGCGCCGGCGCGCTTCCCGGCCGCTGAAGGTGCGGTGCTCGACGGCTTGAACGAACTTGCGCGTGCGGCCTTCGCTGACGATGCGCAGGCGGCCATTCTCGACGCGCACATCGGGATCGTCGGCGGTGAAGGTGCCGGCGAAGACGACCATCTTGGCGTTCTGGCTGATGTTGATGAAGCCGCCGGCGCCGGCCAGCCGCGTGCCGAACTTGCTGACATTGAGGTTGCCGTGCGCATCGGCCTGCGCCAGACCGAGCACGGCCAGGTCGAGCCCGCCGCCGTCGTAGAAGTCGAACTGGTTGGGCTGGTCGATCACGGCCTGGGTGTTGACCGCGGCGCCGAAACTCATGCCGCTGGCCGGGATGCCGCCGATCACGCCGGGCTCTGCCGTCAGCGTCAGCAGGTCGATCAGATGTTCCTCGGTTGCCACGGCGGCCACGCCCTCGGGCATGCCGATGCCCAGGTTGACCACGCTGTCGGAGCGCAGTTCCATCGCGGCACGCCGCGCAATCACCTTGCGCTCGCTCAAGCCCATGCCGGCCAGCGTTTCAACGGGCACGCGGATCTCTCCCGAATAGGCCGGGTTGTACTGCTCGGAGAAAGTCTGCATGTGCTGCGACGGCTCGGTCGCGAGCACCACGGCATCGACCAGCACGCCGGGCACCCGGACTTGGCGCGGATTGAGGCTGCCGCGCGCGGCGATGCGCTCGACCTGCGCAATCACGATGCCGCCCGAATTGCGCGCCGCCATCGCAACGGCCAGCGATTCGAGGGTGAGCGCCTCGCGCTCCATGCTGAGATTGCCGTCCGGGTCGGCCGTCGTGGCGCGGATGATGCCGACCGAAATCGGGAACGCCTTGTAGAAAAGGTAGTCGCGGCCATCGATCTGCATCAGCCGCACCAGCTCTTCGGTGGTGCGCGCATTGATCTTGCCGCCGCCGAAACGCGGATCGACGAAGGTGTCGAGCCCGACATGCGTGAGCGTGCCGGGCTTGCCCGCTGCGATGTCGCGAAACAGATGAGAGATCACGCCTTGGGGCAGGTTGTAGGCCTCGATCTCGTTGTCGACCGCGAGCTTCTGCAGGGCCGGCACCAGACCCCAGTGGCCGCCGATGACACGCTTGACCATGCCGCGGTGACCGAAGTGATTGAGCCCGCGGCTCTGGCCGTCGCCCTGGCCGGCGGCGTAGACCAGGGTCAACTGCGCCGGGCTGCCGGTTCCACTGTTGCGCTGGCTCTCCAGAAAGCGCTGCTCCAGCGCAATCGCAATGCCTTCGGCGAAGCCGATGCCGACAAAGCCGGACGTGGCCACCGTGTCGCCGTCGTGCACCAGGCGCACCGCTTCGGCGGCCGAGACGATCTTGTTGCTGCGGGTGCCGGAGCCCAGATGCTCATTGAGATTGAAGTTGGTATGCACGGTGCCGTCTCCCCATTGGCTCTATCATGCTCGAAATCATCCGCAAACCATTCTGGGGAAAACCATGCCCGGCCCGAGCGCCACACTGACCGAACTGCAGGCGCTCTACGGCGAGAAGTATCGTTGGCTGCTGCTGCTGGCCGTGATGGTCGGCACCATGGCGGCCATCATGTCCTCGACCATCATCAATGTGGCCGTGCCCGACATGAGCCGCCACTTCGGCCTGGGCCAGGAGCGCGCGCAATGGGTGGCCTCGGGCTTCATGATCGCCATGACGGTCTCGATGCTGACCACACCCTGGCTGCTGGCGCGCTACGGTTACCGGCGCACCTATGCCGGCACCATGCTGGTCCTGCTCGCGGGCAACCTGGTGGGCGCGCTGGCCCCGGATTTTTCGCTCGTGCTGGCAGCGCGCGTGGTGGCCGGGCTGGCGGCCGGTGTCGTGCAGCCGATCCCCGCCATCATCATCGTGCAGTCCTTCCAGCCGCATGAGCAGGGGCGCGCCGGCGGCATCTTCGGCATGGGCGTAGTGCTGGCGCCGGCCATCGGACCGAGCGTGGGCGGCCTGCTGGTGGACTGGTTCGGCTGGCGCTCGATCTTCTTCATGGTCGTCCCGTTCTGCCTGGCCTCGCTCTGGCTGGCGCGGCGTTACGTGCCGACCACGCCACCGCGCAGCCTGCTGGCGAAGAATCGTGGCGGCAAGCTCGACTGGCCGGGACTGCTGCTCGCCGGTGGCGGCACGATCTGCCTGCTCAACGGCCTGGTGCAACTGCACGGCCGGGCGAATCCGACGGCCCTGCTGCTGCTCGCCGCCGCGCTCGGCGCCATGATCGGCTTTGTCATGCGCCAGCACCGGCTCGGCCGCGCCTTGGCGCAGGAGGGTGATCCGCCACTGATGAACCTGGCGCTATTCAACCATCGCCCGTTTGCCATGGGCAGCATCGTCGCCTTCATCTACGGCATGGCGCTGTTCGGCTCCACCTACCTGCTGCCGGTCTACATGCGGCTCGGATTGATGCTGTCACCTTCGCATGTCGGCACCGTGCTGCTGCCGGCCGGGCTGATGTTGGGCATCACGATTCCGCTGGTCGGTCGTCTTGCGGACCGGCAGCCGACGCATCTGCTGGTCAGCGCCGGGTTGGTCCTGCTGGCAACGTCCTTCGCCCTGATGGGCACGGTCGGCCCGAGCGTCAGCATCTGGCTGCTGACGGCCTGGGCCATCGTCGGGCGCATCGGCCTGGGCTTCATCCTGCCATCGCTCAACTCGGGTTCGCTGCGTGGCCTGGAGCGGGCCCTGTTGCCGCAGGGGTCGAGCACGATCAACTTCCTGCGCACGCTCGGCGGCGCGGCCGGCGTCAGCGTCTGCGGCATCGTGCTCGAATGGCGTCTGGCGGCGCACGGCGACGTGCTGAGCAATCCCGCGAGCAGCCCGGGCCGCCTGGCGGCGTTCGATGAGGCCTTCTACATGCTGGCCGCCCTGTGCGCATTGGCGCTACTGGCCGCTTGGCGGTTGCGGGCCGGGACGCGTCTGGCAAAACCCGGTTGATGCGGGATCGGGTGCAACGCGGCTGCATGGATTGCAGGTCAGGCCCGCAATGACAACTTGGGGTGCAACGACAACTTGGGCGCAATGACAGCAGTGGCGCGCAGTAAACTCGCAGCATGTGCCAATTGCTTGGAATGAACAGCCATCTGCCCGCCAGCCTTACGCTGAGCTTCACCGGGTTTTCGCAGCGTGGCGGCTGTACCGACCACCACGCCGACGGCTGGGGCATCGCCTTCTTCGAGGGCGAGGGCGCGACACCGGGCAAGGGCGTGCGCCATTTTGTCGACAAGGAAGGGGCTTCGACCTCGCCGATCGCCAACATGCTGCGCAGCTACCCGATCAAGAGCCACAACGTGGTGGCCCATGTGCGCAAGGCCACGGTCGGAGCGGTCACGCTGGAGAACTGCCACCCGTTCGTGCGCGAGTTGTGGGGGCGCTATTGGGTCTTCGCCCACAACGGCGACCTGAAGGATTACACGCCCTACCTGCACGGCAGTTTCAGACCCGTTGGCAACACGGACAGCGAACTCGCGTTTTGCTGGCTGCTGCAGGAACTGGACAAATCGCACGCCGGTGTGCCCAGCGTCGACGAGTTGAGCCGGACGCTCGCGGAACTGGTGCCGCAGATTGCCAAGTTCGGCACCTTCAATTTCCTGCTGAGCAATGGCCAAGCCTTGTGGGCGCACGCCAGCACCAAGCTGCATTACGTGCTGCGCCAGCACCCGTTCACCGAGGTGCACCTGAAGGACGAGGATGTCGACGTCAATCTGGCCGATCTCAACGGCCCCGATGATCGGCTGGCGATCGTCGTGACAGAGCCTCTCACGACCAACGAGGACTGGATCGCCATGGCGCCCGGTGAACTCAAGGTCTTTGTCGACGGCGCCGTCGCACGCTGCAGCAATGCCGCCTGCGCGCCAGGTTGTCAGTTCTCGAGCGCCTGCTCCAAGGCGTCGACAAACATCGCCGCCACGTCGAACCCGGTCTGATCGCGGATCTCCTGGAAACAGGTCGGGCTGGTGACGTTGATTTCGGTCAGGCTGTCGCCGATCACATCAAGCCCCACCAGCAGCAGGCCGCGCCCGTGCAGGACTGGTCCCAGTGACTCGGCGATGAAGCGGTCGCGCTCACTCAGCGGCTGCGCCACGCCCTTGCCGCCGGCCGCCAAGTTGCCGCGCACCTCACCGCCCTGCGGAATGCGCGCCAGGCTGAACGGCACCGGCTTGCCGCCGATCACCAGCACGCGCTTGTCGCCGGCGACGATCTCGGGCAGGAACTTCTGCACCATCAGGCTTTGAGCGCCGTGGCGGTTCAGCGTCTCGGTGATCGAGCCCAGGTTTAGGCCGTCGGGGCCGACGCGGAAGATACCCATGCCGCCCATGCCGTCGAGCGGCTTCAGGATGATGTCGCCGTGCTCGGCGTGGAAGCGCTTGATGTCGGCCTCGTCGCGCGTCACCAGCGTTGGGCCGATGAACTGCGGAAACTCCATGATGGCGAGCTTTTCCGGATGGTCGCGCAGCGCGCGCGGCCGGTTGAAGACCCGCGCGCCGTCGCGCTCGGCCTGTTCCAGCAGGTGCGTGGCGTAGAAGTACTCGCTGTCAAAGGGCGGGTCCTTGCGCATCAGGATCGCGTCCAATTCCTTGAGCGCCACCAGGCGCGACTGGCGCACTTCGAACCAATGCGTAGCGTCGCCCGTCAGCACGATGTCGCGCACATGGCCCGTGACGGCCGCGCCGCGCTGCCACATCAGGTCCTGCGGCTGGCAGGCGGCCACCGTGTGGCCGCGCTGTTCCGCCTCGCGCATCATGGCGAAGGTCGTGTCCTTGTAGATCTTGAAGGTTTCCAGCGGATCGGTGACGAAAAGCAGTTTCATGGTGCGCTTGAGCCTCAGTGCGTTCGGTGTTCAGAAAAATGCGACTTGCCGTACTGTTGCACAAACAGGGCCAATGCGCCGGCAAGCACGCCCCAGAATGCCGAGCCGACACCGGCAATGACGACGCCGCTGAGCGTGACGAGAAAGGTAATGATGGCCGCTTCGCGGTGCAGGTCGTCGCGCACTGCGGTGGCCAGCGCGCCGCCGATGGTGCCCAGCAGGGCCAGACCGGCGATGGCCGCGATCAGTTCTTTCGGAAACGCCGTCAGCACGCCGGTGATGGCGGCGCCGAAGAGGCCGATCAGCATGTAGATGGCGCCGCAGGAGACCGCCGCCGTGTAGCGCCGCTCGGGGTCCGGGTGCGCCTCGCGGCCCATGCAGATCGCCGCGGTGATTGCGCTGAAGTTCAGCGCAAATGCGCCGAACGGCGCCAGCAGCAGCGTGGCTACGCCGGTGAGCGTGATGATTTTTGAGACGGGAATGCCCTCACCGGTCCCGCCGTCCGCCGCGCCGCCGTAGCCCGTGGCCCGGATCACGGCAACGCCCGGCAGATTCTGCGAGGCCATCGTGACGACGAACAGCGGCAGCGCCAGGCTGATGGCCGCGCCCAGCGTGAACAACGGCGCCGTGAACACCGGCCGCGCCAGGCCCAGGCTGATGCCCGCAGCGCTAAAACCGCTGGTCGCCGCGACAAAGACCACGGCCGCCAGCAAGGTCAGCGGCACGGCATAACGGGCGGCCAGCCGCTTGCCCAGCAGATAGGTCGCCAGCATGATCAGCACCAGCGGCAGGTTGGACTGGGCCGCCGTGAAAGCCTGCATGCCAAAGCGCGTCAGCACGCCGGCCAACAGACCCGAGGCGATCGCCATCGGCAGGCGGTTCATGACGCGCTCGAACCAGCCCGTCACGCCGCACAGCGCGATCAGCACGGCGCACAGCAGGAAGGCGCCAACGGCCTCGGCCATCGAGAAGCCGCCGGCCAGGCCGGCCGTCGCCAGCACCGCCGCGCCCGGCGTGCTCCAGGCCACCATCACGGGCTTGCGCAGCCACAGCGAAGGCAGCAGCGTGCACAACCCCATGCCCAGGCCGAGCGCCCACATCCAGGAGGTGATCAGTTCCGGGCCGGCCTTGAAGGCCAGCGCTGCCTGAAACACGATCGCCACCGAACTGGTGAACCCGACCAGCACCGCGACGAAACCGGCCGAGAAGGCCGACAGGCTCAGGTCTTTGAAGAAGCGCATGGAATCCATTTCCGCGTTTCCGGTCCATTCACGGCACTGTTCCCTTTTGTCATCCCGGGCTCGACCCGGGATCCATGCCTCCCGACAGGGTCACACGCGCCCTGGATTGCGGGTCGGTGCCCGCAATGACAAGTTCCGGCTTCAGATTTCAATCTTCGAACCCAACTCCACCACGGCGTTGTTGGGCAGATTCAAAAATTCGGCCGCTGCGCTGGCGTTGTGGTGCATCTGCGAGAACAGCTTCTCGCGCCAGTGCGCCATGCCGCCGCCGATGGTCGGAACAACAATATCGCGCGAGAGGAAGTAGCTGGTGGTCATGGGGTCAAGGTCGCAGCCGCGGCCCTTGATCAGTTGCAGCGCCTTGGGCAGATCGGGGTCGCCTTTGAAGCCGTAATTGACGATCACCTGCCAGCAGTTGTGGCCGAGCGATTCAACCTCCAGCCGTTTGTCCAGACCAACGCGCGGCACCTCGTGGTTGCGCACAGTTACGAACAGGTTGTTCTTGTGCAGCACCTTGTTGTGCTTGAGGTTGTGCAGCATGGCATTGGGCACCGTGCCAGGCTCGGCGGTCAGGAACACCGCCGTCCCATCCACGCGCAGCGGTGGACTGACGAACACGGCGTCAAGAAAACTCGCCAAGTCGATTGAATCGGCACGCAACTTGTCATTCATTAGACGCCGGCCATCTTTCCAGGTCGTCATCACGGTGTACATCGCGAGGGCCATCGCCAGCGGAAACCAGCCGCCCTGCACGATCTTGAGGGAATTGGATGCAAAGAAAATCAGGTCGACCGTAACGAAAAAGCCAGTCGCAGCCAAACACAGAGGCAGTGGATACCCCCAGCCAAAACGAAGCACATAATAGGTCAGCAAGGTCGTGATCACCATCACCAGGCTGACCGAAATGCCATAAGCTGCCGCCAAAGCGGTCGAAGAGCCAAACAGCGTAACCGCAGCGATCACACCCGCCAGCAATACCCAATTCACTGCGGGTATGTAGATTTGGCCGGTATCGCGGATGGAAGTGTGCTGAATTGACAGGCGCGGCAGGAAACCAAGTTGAATGGTCTGCTTGGTCGCAGAAAATGCACCCGTGATCAAAGCCTGGGATGCAATCACGGTTGCAACGGTTGCAAGCGCCACCATCGGCACTAGCGCCCAGGCGGGCGTCATCAGGTAGAAGGGGTTGCTGACCGCATCAGGATGCGCCAATACCAGCGCCCCCTGACCAAAATAGTTGAACAGCAATGCCGGCATGACCAGGCTGAACCACGCAATTCGAATCGGCTTGTGTCCAAAATGCCCCATGTCGGCGTACAAGGCCTCGGCCCCCGTCACACACAGAAAGACCGCGCCCAGTGTGACAAAGGCCAAACGATAGTGATTGACGGTGAAATTGAAAGCGTAACTTGGC
This sequence comes from uncultured beta proteobacterium, assembly GCA_903828665.1. Taxonomy (GTDB): domain Bacteria; phylum Pseudomonadota; class Gammaproteobacteria; order Burkholderiales; family Burkholderiaceae_C; genus Rhodoferax. The sequence continues at coordinate 35,898 of CAIKMZ010000112.1, read as the reverse complement.
AGGATGGCCTGGAGGACCATCGGGTTCTGAACGATCTGGACCAGACCGGTCATGGCAATGACGACAAACCAGCTCACCATGATCGGGCCGAATACCTTGCCAATGTCAGCGGTGCCGCGCCGTTGCATGACAAACAGCAACACCAATACGATCAGGGTAATTGACACCACATAGGGTTTGGCCGCCGGCGTGACAACTTCCAGCCCTTCCACCGCAGACAATACCGAAATGGCCGGCGTGATGATGCCGTCGCCAAAGAACAAAGCAACACCAAAGACACCGATCATCAGCAGAACCCGGCGCAGTTGCGGACGGCTCTTGACCGATTGCGAGGCCAAAGCCAGCAGCGCCATCAAACCTCCCTCGCCATGATTGTCGGCGCGCATGATCAAAACCACGTACTTGAGGGTGACGATGACGGTCAATGTCCAGAAGAAGAGCGACAGAACACCCAGAATGTTGTTCGTCGTAATGGGGACGTGCCCGCTGACGAACACTTCCTTGAATGCGTACAAGACACTGGTGCCGATGTCGCCATAGACAACTCCGATGGCACCCAGCGTGAGCGCTGAGAGAGATGATTTGGATGCTGCCACAGATTAACCCGGCTTGTTGTCGAAGCGGGATTCCATTCAGATTGGGAACGCCATTTTGCGCCAGGCGGCCGGCCGCGACGGGCTCATTCGTAGAGTTCCGCTTCGGGATCGGTGGCTTCCAGCTCGTAGCTCGCAGCAAGCATGGCCAGACGCCCCACCACCCCGTACATGTAGAAACGGTTCGGGACACTGGCCCCGGGCTTGCTGCCCGGCTGCGGCAGGCGCGTGCTCTGTTCGAACGCCAGTGGCACAAAGTCCGATCCCGCTGCACTGCCCTCCTCGTCAACGCCGCCCTGCGCGTGGATGCGGTAGAAACCACCAACGACGTAGCGGTCCATCATGAACACCACCGGTTCGGCCATGGCGTCGTTCAGGCGCTCGCAGCTCGGCACGCCCTCCTGAATCAGGATGTCGGGACCGGCCTGGCCGCTCTTGGCAGCGCCGGTCAGGCCCTGCACCTTGTCGCGCAGCGCATCGACATCCTTGGCGTCGCGCAGGATCACGCTACCAGCACCCTGTGCCGACTGATCGGCCTTGAGCACGACAAAGGGCTTGTCCTTGATGCCGTATTCCTTGTACTTGCGCCGGACCTTGGCCAGCACCGCATCGACCGAGGCGGCCAGGCCATCCAGATCGGCGCTGTCGGAGCGCTCGATGCCCGCGCAGCGCGCGAACAGCGGGTTGATCAGCCAGGGATCGACGCCGAGCAATTTGCCCAGACGCTTGGCCACTTCCTCATAGCACTTGAAATGCTTGCTCTTGTGCCGGATCGATGCGCCGGCATGCAGTGGCGGCAGCAGGTATTGCTCGTGAATCTCCTCCAGAATGCCGGGCGCGCCGGCACGCAGGTCGTTGTTGAGCAGGATGGTGCAGGGGTCGAAGTCCTTCACGCCCAGACGGCGCTTGCCGCGCACCACCGGTTCAAGCACGATGTGCTCGCCATCGGGCAGCTCGAAGCTGGTGGCCTTGTGGATCGCCGGGTCGATCGAGCCGATGCGCACGTTCAGGCCGGCCATATGAAAGATGCGCCGCAACTGGGCCAGGCTCGAGAGGTACTCCGTGCTGGTGGAGCGGTTTTCCGGGATCAGCAGCAGATTGCGCGCTTCTGGACAGATCTTTTCAATTGCCGCCATCGCGGCCTGCACCGCCAGCGGCAGCATCTCGGGCGTCAGGTTGTTCCAGCCGTCGGGGTAGAGCCGGGTAGCGATTGGCGCGAGCTTGAAGCCGGCGTTGCGCACGTCGACCGAGCTGTAAAACGGCGGCGTGTGCTCCATCCACTCCAGACGAAACCAGCGTTCGATGGCGGGCATGGAATCCAGCACGCGCTGTTCAAGCTCGTTGATCGGGCCGGTGAGAGCGGTAACAAGATGTGGAACCATGATTTTTATTCGTTGAGAGCGCGCCGGCCTGGGCTGCCAGTTTTCACGATCTTACTTCGCCATTGCCCAGAACCACGTATTTCAGCGAGGTCAGGCCTTCGATGCCGACCGGGCCGCGCGCATGGAATTTGTCGGTGCTGATGCCGATTTCAGCGCCGAGGCCGTATTCGAAGCCGTCGGCAAAGCGCGTGCTGGTGTTGACCATCACGCTGGCGGAATCGACCTCGCGCAGAAAGGTCTGCGCGTGCATGTGGTCGCTTGTGACGATGGCGTCGGTATGGTGCGAGGAATAGCGGTTGATGTGGGCAATGGCCTCGTCGACGCCGGATACCAGCTTGACGCTGATGATGGGCGCGAGGTATTCCTCGTACCAGTCCTGCTCGCTGGCGGGCTTGAGCAGCGCTGCCGGCACGCTGGCGCCCAGCAGCGCCAGCGCCGCCTCATCGCAGCGCATCTCCACACCCTTGGCCGCGTAGATGGCCGCGATCCGGGGCAGAAACGCCGCCGCGACGGCGCGCGCCACCAGCAGGCCTTCGGCCGCGTTGCAGGGGCTGTACTTGCTGGTCTTCGCGTTGTCAGCGACCTTGAGCGCCATCTCGATGTCGCACGGATCGTCGACATAGACGTGGCAATTGCCATCGAGGTGCTTGATGACTGGCACCTGCGCCGAACGGCTGATGCGCTCGATCAGCCCCTTGCCGCCGCGTGGAATGATCACGTCGACGTATTGCGGCATGGTGATGAGCTGGTCCACCACCGCGCGGTCCGTGGTCTGCACCAGTTGCACGGCGTCTGCGGGCAAGCCGCTCTCGGCCAGCGCCTGCTGCACCAGCAGCGCCAGCGCCTTGTTGGAATCGATCGCCTCCGAGCCGCCGCGCAGGATGCAGGCATTGCCGCTCTTGATCGAGAGGCTGGCTGCCTCGATCGTGACATTGGGACGGCTCTCGAAGATCATGCCGAAGACGCCGATCGGCACCCGCATCTGCCCGACCCGGATGCCGCTGGGCTGCTGCTTCATGCCGATGATTTCACCGATCACATCGGGCATGGCGGCGAGCTGCTCGCAGCCCTGGGCCACCGTTTCGATCGCCTGTGCCGAGAGTTTGAGCCGATCGAGCATCGGCGCCGCCAGGCCGTTGGCCGCAGCGCGCGCCAGGTCCTTGGCATTCTCGGCCTGCAGCGGCGCCAACTGGCTGCGCAGCAAGCCGGCCAGGGTGCGCAGCGCCCTGTTCTTGACAGCGGTGGAAGCGCGCGCCATGGCGCTCGAAGCCGCGCGCGCCCGGACGCCAAGGCCTTGGGTGTATTCGGCGGTATTGAGCGCGGTCATGCCTTATTTTCTCATGGCGGCAGGACGCTCGGCGCTCGGCGCGGCACACTGGCCGCACAGCAACAGCGCCAGGCGTTGCAGGGCCTGCCAGCCGTTGTCCGGCCAATCGGGCTGCTTGAGGCCCTTGACGATGCCGTCCACCTGATGCGCGGCCTGCAGCAACTGCGCCAGGCTGGCCTCGCTCAGGCGCGGCAGCACGCGCTCGAACAGGCGCTCCTTGACGCCCCAGACCCTCTGTTCACGCAGCGCCATGGGCAGCGGGCGCCCCTGGGCGACCGCATCCTTGACGCGCTTGAGGGCGCGGATGTCCTCGCTCAGCGTGTAATGCACCAGCACTTCGGCCTCGCCTTCAGCCTGCAGGCCGTCAAGCATGCGCTGCACGCGCAGCGACTGGCCCGCGAGCACGGCCTCGGAGAGCTTGAAGACGTCGTAGCGCGCGACATTGAGCACGGCGCTCTCGATCTGCTCAAAGCTGAGCTCGCCCGGCGCAAACAGCAGGGCAAGCTTCTGGATCTCCTGGTGCGCGGCCAGCAGGTTGCCCTCGACCCGGTCGGCGAAGAACTGCAGGCTGCGCTGCCCCTCCTCGCCGGTGGCCACGCGCTGTCCTTGCAGCGCCAGCCGCTGCGCAATCCACTGCGGCAGCACATGGCGCTCGACCGGCTCGATCTGGAGCGTGACGCCAAAGCTCTCCAAGGCGCCAAACCAGGCGCTGCCCTTGGTCAGCTTGTCCAAGCGTGGCAGCAGGACGAGCGTGAGCATCGAATCGTTGCCGCGCGACTGCTCGGCCAGCTGTTGCAGCGCGCCGCTGCCGTCCTTGCCCGGCTTACCGGAAGGGATGCGCAGTTCGAGCATCTGGCGCTCGGCAAACAGGCTCAACGACCCGCCGGCCGCCAGCACCTCGCTCCAGTCGAAATGAGCCCCGCTGACCGTGTGCGAACTGCGCTCCGTGAAGCCCTGCGCGCGCGCCGCGGCGCGGATGGCGTCGGCCGCCTCCTGGATCAGCAAGGGCTCATCGCCATGCAGCGTGTAGAGGCTGTGCAGACCCTTTTGCAAATGGGCCTGAAGTTGGGCCGGGGCTAGTTGCATGGCGGCAGTCCCCTGGTTGATTTCGTTTCCCAGTCAGACTCAACCCATATTTCTTCTTTTCCCCACTCACTCCCCCCCGCCCCTCTCCCGCCCCGCCGGGCGGGTGAGGGGAGTTTCATCTGGCCGCGTCTTTGAAGGTGTGAAGTGCCTCGCGAGAGGTTTTGACAGCGGCACTTTGTCGCCACGTCGGCACATCGGGCGTCGGTGCTTTGTTGCACTTCGTCTGCAACGCGCGGCGGTGCGTGTACTTCTTCCCTTTCACACGAGGCCAAATGAGGCTCCCCTTTTCGCCCCGGCGGGGGTGAAAAGGGGCGGGGGGAATAAGAGGGGGAATCAAACATCCGAAAAGAGGTAACAGGGGAAGCGCAGTTGAAGCAGCGTGCAGGCAAGTCCACGCGAAGACTTCAATCAAGCCTGATCGTCGCCAGCCGCCGCAACAACTGCTGCACGGCGTCAGTCTGCATGTTACGGTAAAGCAAGGCCTCTTCCGCTTCCTTGGCCAGCGCCGCCGTCTCGTTGAAGCTGATGTCGCTCTGCAGCAGGATGTCGCTCTCGGGCGTCAGGTCCTTGCCTTGCGGCGTGCGCACGCGGAATTTCACCCGCAGCCGCAACTGGAACTCGCGCACCTGGCCCGAGCTGTTGACGCCGACCACGATCTTCTCGCGCTGCTCCTGCAGGATGTCGAGCACAACCTGCGCCTGCGTCAGCGGCGCGTCTGCACCCAACACGTGCACGGCCGGATTGAGGGAGCGCCGCAGCTCGAGGGCGACCGGGCCGCCCGGCTGCGGCATGACCGCCAGTGTGTCGAAGGCATAGTTCTGGGCGCCGCGCAGATGAAAGCCGCAGCCGGTCAAGCCCGCCAGGGCAGTCATCCCGATCAGCGCGATCACAGTGCGGCGTTGCATCGACTAGCGCCTCACACCACGACGTTGACCAAGCGGCCCGCGACGATGACGACCTTCTTGATCGCCTGACCGCCGGCCAGTTTCTGGAACACCTCGCTGTCGATCGCAATTCGCTCGATTGCTTCGCGCGATGCGGCAGCCGGCACGACGATGGCGCCGCGCAGCTTGCCGTTGATCTGCAGCACGAGTTCGATTTCGTCCTGCTGCAGCGCGCTCTCGTCAGCCTTGGGCCAGGGCGCATCGAGCAGGTCGCCGAATTCGGCGCTGTAGCCCAGCTCGACCCACAGTGCGTGCGTCAGGTGCGGCGTGGCCGGATAAATGGCGCGCAGCAGGATGCCCAGGCATTCGCGCAGCGCGGCGCGGCTGCCGGCGCTGCCGTCGTCCTGGAAGTCTTCCAGCGCATTGAGCATCTTCATCGCACCCGACACCACGGTGTTGTACTGCATGCGCTGGTAGTCGTAATCGACCTGCTTGAAGATAGTGTGGATTTCGCGGCGCAGCGCCTTGGCCGGCTTGCCGAACGAAACCTGGCCGGCGGCGACCGGCGCTGCACCGTGATTCGCTTCCTGCTTGACGCAGAAGTTCCAGACCCGGCGCAGGAAGCGGTGCGAGCCCTCGACCGCCGCGTCGTTCCACTCCAGCGTGGCCTCGGGCGGCGCCGTGAACATGGTGTACAGGCGCGCCGTGTCGGCGCCGTATTGCTCGATCAGGTCCTGCGGATCGACGCCGTTGTTCTTGGATTTGCTCATGGTGCCGACACCTTCGTAGGTGATCGCGGTGTCGGCAGGCAGTTCGCCCTTGGCCTCTCTGAGCGTCGCGCCTGTCACCTTGCCGGAAGCGTCCAGCACGTCTTCCACCTCGGCCGGCCAGAAGTACTCGACGCCGCCCTTGTCGGACTTGCGCGAGTAGATGTGATTGAGCACCATGCCCTGGGTCAGCAGCTTGGTGAACGGCTCGTCCACCTTGATCAGCCCGAGGTCGCGCATCACCTTGGTCCAGAAGCGCGCGTACAGCAGGTGCAGGATGGCGTGCTCGATGCCGCCGATGTACTGGTCCATCGGCATCCAGTAGGCTGCGCCATCGCCCACCATGGCCTGCGCGTTCTGCGGGTCGCAGTAGCGCATGTAGTACCAGCTGGAATCGACAAACGTATCCATGGTGTCGGTCTCGCGCCGCGCCGCGGCGCCGCAGACCGGGCAGACGACTCCGGCATGAAAACCCTCATGCTTGTGCAGCGGGTTGCCGGAACCGTCGGGCACGCAGTCCTGCGGCAGGATCACCGGCAGATCTTTTTCGGGCACCGGCACCGCGCCATGTTCGGGGCAGTGGATGATGGGGATCGGCGTGCCCCAGTAGCGCTGGCGGCTCACGCCCCAGTCGCGCAGGCGCCAGGTGGTCTTCTTTTCGCCCAGCCCCTTTTGTTGCAGCGCGTGGCAGACCGCGCGCACCGCATCGTCATAGGCCAGGCCGCTGAAACTGTCGGAATTGATGGTCACGCCGCGCTGCTTGTCGCCGTACCAGTCCTGCCACTGGTCGTAGTCGTAGGTCAGGCCGTCGACCAGCACGACTTCGAGGATGTCGATGCCGTACTTCTTGGCGAACGCGAAATCGCGCTCGTCGTGCGCCGGCACGCCCATCACGGCGCCGTCGCCGTAGCTCATCAGCACGTAATTGCCGACCCAGACCTCGATCTTGTGGCCGCTCAGCGGATGCGTGACGAACAGGCCCGTGGGCATGCCTTCCTTTTCGCGCACCGCGAGCTCGGCTTCGGTCGTGCCGCCGCGCGCGCATTCCTCGATGAAGGCGGTCAGCTTCGGGTTGCCTTGCGCTGCGTGTGTGGCCAGCGGATGCTCGGGCGCGACGGCGCAAAAGGTCACGCCCATGATGGTGTCGGCGCGCGTGGTGAAGACGTACATGCGCCCGTCGCCGATCAGATTGCCGCTGCCGTCCCGGATGTCGTGCGGGAAGGCAAAGCGCACGCCCTCGGACTTGCCGATCCAGTTTTCCTGCATCAGCTTGACGCGCTCGGGCCAGCCCGGCAGTCCGGTCTGCACGTGCTCGAGCAGTTCTTCGGCGTAGTCGGTGATCTTGAGGTAATAGCCGGGGATCTCGCGCTTTTCGACGACGGCGCCGGTGCGCCAGCCCTTGCCGTCGATCACCTGCTCGTTGGCCAGCACGGTCTGGTCGACCGGGTCCCAGTTGACGACCTGGGTCTTGCGGTAGGCGATGCCCTTTTCCAGCATCTTCAGGAACAGCCACTGGTTCCACTTGTAGTATTCGGGCGAGCACGTGGCGACTTCGCGCGACCAGTCGATAGCCAGGCCCATGGACTGCATCTGCGCCTTCATGTAGGCGATGTTTTCGTAGGTCCACTTGGCCGGCGGCACACCATTCTTCAGCGCGGCGTTCTCGGCCGGCAGGCCGAAGGCGTCCCAGCCCATCGGCATCAGCACGTTGTAGCCGTTCATGCGCAACTGGCGCGTCAGCATGTCGTTGATGGTGTAGTTGCGCACATGGCCCATGTGCAGCTTGCCGCTCGGGTACGGCAGCATCGAGCAGGCGTAGAACTTCTTCTTCGACGCGTCCTCGGTGACACGGTAGGCGTCGCGCGCCGTCCAGTGGCTGTGGGCGGCTTTTTCAACGTCGAGGTGCTTGTATTTTTCTTGCATGGGGTTTTACTCTCGGCGATCAATGGATCGCAAGCTGCCGATTTTAGGGTTTGCGGCCAGCCGGCCCGGCCGCAGCGGCACTGCGCTCGGGATCGGCGACAAAACCGATCCGGTTCAGGCCCGCCTGCTGCGCCAGGCCCATCACTTCGACGATCCGGCCGTAAGGCACGGCCGCGTCGGCCCGCAATTGCACTTCGGTGTCGGGGTCGGCCTTGGCGGTCTGCGCCAGCGCCAGCGCCAGCGCATCGAGGCCAAGCGGCTTGTCGTTGAGAAAGGCCTGCCCCGACTTGTCAACGGCCAGGGCGACGAATTTCGGCGCATCGCCCGCCCTGGCCGCCTCGGTGCGGGGCAGGTCGAGCTTGATCGAACTCGCGAGCAGCGGCGCCGTGATGATCAGGATTACCACCAGCACCAGCATCACGTCGACCAGCGGCGTGACGTTGATCTCGCTCATCGGCTGCGCGCCCGCTGAGCGCTCGAAGCGGCCAAATGCCATGCTATTGAACCTCAGCAGGTGCCGTTCCCGCCAGCAGCGCGCGCAGGTCGCGCGCAAAGCCTTCGAGCTCGGCTTCGATGCGGCCGATCAGGCGGCCGAGCACGTTGTACGCCAGCACCGCCGGGATGGCCACGGCCAGACCCGCGGCGGTCATGATGAGCGCCTCGCCGACCGGGCCGGAAATCTTGTCGATCGTGATCTGGCCGGCGCCCGCAATACCGATCAGCGCGTGATAAATGCCCCAAACAGTTCCAAGGAGTCCGACAAACGGTGCGGTCGCGCCCACCGTCGCCAACAGGACCTGACCGTACTGCAATTTGAGCAGGGCCGCGTGCAGGGCGTCGCGCAGGACACGGGTCAATTGCTGCGCCTTGTCGCCAGCCGCTGCCAGCGTGCCGGCGCCATCGGTGCGGGTCGCCAGCAGCAAGGGCGCGACGAGGTCGGCGCGGTCAAAGGCCTTGATCCGGTCCAGCGCCGCGTCGATCGAGTCGGATTGCCAAAAAGCCGCAAGGCTGCGCGTCACGTCGCCAGCGGCGCGCTGCAGCAGCCACGACTTCCACAGGATGACAACCCAGCTGCTCACTGACATGGCCAGCAGCAGCAGGGCCACGCCCTTGGTCACGCCGTCGCCCTGCCAAAACAGCTGCGCCGCGTTCATCTCAGCTGCAGAACATCGAACATGTCGAACAGGCCGCTCTTGCGCCCGCCCAGAAAGCGCGTGGCACGCAGGCTGCCCTGGGCATAGGTGGCGCGGCTCGACGACTTGTGGCTGATCTCGATGCGCTCGCCGATGCCCGCGAACAGCACCGTATGGTCGCCCACGATGTCGCCACCGCGAATCGTCGCAAAGCCGATCGACGACGGATCGCGCTCGCCGGTCACGCCCTCGCGCGCGTAAACCGCGCATTCCTTGAGGTCACGGCCCAGCGCGTCGGCGATCACCTCGCCCATCTTGAGAGCGGTGCCCGATGGCGCATCGATCTTGTGGCGGTGATGGGCCTCGATGATCTCGATGTCGTAGCCCGTGGCCAGGGCCTTGGCCGCCATCTCCAGCAGCTTGAGCGTGACGTTGACGCCGACGCTCATGTTGGGCGCCATCACGATGGCGATGTCCCGCGCGGCCGCGGTGATATCGGCCTTTTGCGCAGCGCTGAAACCGGTCGTGCCGATGACCAGATTGACGCCGAGTTCGCGGCAAGCGCGCAAATGCGCGAGCGTGCCCTCGGGCCGCGTGAAATCGATCAGGACATCGGCCGACGCGAGCGCGCCCTGCAAATCGGCGCTGATGGTCACACCGCTGGCCTGGCCCAGAAACGCGGTCGCATCCAGCCCGATGGCCGGACTGCCGGCCACGTCGAGCGCACCGACCAGTTCGCAATCATCACTGGCACGCACGGCCTCGATCAGCATCTGCCCCATGCGCCCGGAGGCGCCGGCAATCGTGATCCGATGTTTCTTCATGTCATTCATGCTCAAACGTCGATTGGCAGGCTAGCGCGCGGCGGACTCCAGCGGCGGATAGCTCGCTGGCAAGGGCGGCAGGGGTTTGGGCTCGGGCTTCTTGGCCGGCACCGGCAGATTCTTCAATTCCTCTTCCGACAGTTCCAGCACCGGAACCTTGGCGAAACGCCGCCCGGAATCGAGCGAGGCCGCGAATTCCATTTCAGTGGGCAAGGGATCGGCTTCCATGCGCTCGAGCGCATCGCCCTTGAAGAACACGGTGACACGGCGCGATTGCGGCTCGACGCCCTGGCGCTTGAAGGTGAAGACATAGTCCCAGCGGTCCGCATGGAAGATGCTGGTCAGCAAGGGCGTGCCCAGAATATCGCGAACCTGCGCGCGGCTCATGCCCGGCTTGACGGCTGCCGCCTGCTCCTTCGACACGAAGTTGCCCTGCACGATGTCCATCTTGTAGGGCGTGACCAGGCCGGCAATCCGGTTGCTGGCACTGTCCATGCTGCCGCACGCCACCAGGCTGGCACTGGCCGCAAACAGCAAAACCCATCCGGCAGAACGACATTGAAGATCAAACATGAGATGAATGGAGGTGTAGCGATATGATCGGGCCATTGTACCGGCTGGACCCGCTCGGGCGCACCGCCCGCTGGCGAGACAGAGACCTCCATGACCAATATCGAAGAACTCAAAAGCACCGGACTCAAGGCCACCCTGCCGCGACTGAAGATACTGGAAATCTTTCAGAAGAGCGCCGGGCGCCACATGACGGCCGAGGACATCTACCGCGTGCTGCTGGAAGAACGCTCCGATATCGGTCTGGCCACCATCTACCGTGTGCTGGCCCAGTTCGAGCAGGCCGGCATTCTGAGCCGCAGCCATTTCGAGGGCGGCAAGTCGGTCTACGAAATCAACGCCGGGCAGCACCACGACCATCTGGTGTGCCTGGATTGCGGCAAAGTGGAGGAGTTCTTCGATGCCGAGATCGAGAAGCGCCAGCACGTCATCGCCAGCGCCAAGGGATTCACCATCGCGGACCACGCCCTGAGTCTGTACGCCCGCTGCACCACGGCCCGGTGTCCGAACCGGCCGAAGGACGCGCCGGACGCGAACTGACAGGCAAGGCGGCTGGCGCCGCGCGCCAGCCTCACTCGATCAGGTTCATCGCCTTGCGGTGGCGCTCGACAAACTCCTGGTAGGTGTCGATGCCGCGCAACTGGAGAATCGTGTTGCGCACGGCCGCTTCCACCAGCACGGCGATATTGCGTCCGGCCACCACCTGGATCACCACCTTGCGCACCGGCACCCCGAGCACATCCTGCGTCAGCGGCTCGTAGGGAATGCGTTCATATTCGCGCTCCAGCGTTTCGCGCCGCACCAGGTGCACGATGAGCTTGAGCCGCATCTTGCGCCGCACCGCCGTCTCGCCAAAGATGCAGCGGATGTCGAGCAGGCCGATGCCGCGCACCTCGAGCAGGTTCATCAGCAACTCCGGGCAACGGCCTTCGATCGTGTCCTGATTGATGCGGTACAGGTCCACCGCGTCGTCAGCCACCAGCCCGTTGCCGCGTGAAATCAGTTCCAGTCCCAATTCGCTCTTGCCCAGGCCGGACTCGCCGGTGATTAGCACGCCCAGGCCCAGGATATCCATGAACACGCCGTGCATGGTGCAGCGGTCGGCAAAATACTTGGACAGGTAGGCCCGCAGCACATCGATCACGAAAGCCGAGGAGCCTGTTGCCGCGAACATCGGAATCTGCGCCCGCTCGCACATCGAGAGCAACGCCTCCGGCGCCGACTGTCCGTCGGCCAGCACCAGCACCGGCGGCTCGAGCGTGACGATGCGGGAAATGCGCCGCGCGCAGTCCTCGGGCGTCGCATTGGTCAGGTAGGCGATCTCACGCTCGCCCAGAATCTGTATGCGGTAGGGATGGATGTAATTGAGGTGGCCCACCAGGTCGGCCCCGGAACGCGCGGCGCGCACCGCACCCTCGTCAAAACGGCGCTCGGACGCGCCCAGGCCGGCGACCCACTCCCACTTCAGGGTATTGCGGAACTCCTCGAACAGGACGTCGGCGCTGACAACATTGGGCTTCACATCAAATCCAGTGGGCAAAGCCCTGTGACCTGGCAGCCATCAGGCTGCTTGCGCGGACTGCCAGTTGCTGATCAGACCGTGCAATTCGGCCGCGTCCACGCTGTGGATCATTTTTTCACGCAGGTTAACGTCGCTGAGCAATTCGGCGATCTCGGAGAGAATTTCCAGATGCTTTTGCGTCGCCGCCTCGGGTACCAGCAGGAAAATCAGCAGGCTGACGGCCTGCTCGTCCGGCGCGTCGAACCCGATCGGCTGCGCCAGCTGCAAGACCGCTGCCATCGGCGCCTTCAGGCCCTTGATGCGGCCATGCGGGATGGCAACGCCATGACCGAGGCCGGTCGAACCGAGCCGCTCGCGGGAAAACAGGCTGTCTGTCACAAGGGCGCGGCTCAGGCCGTGCAGCGTTTCAAACAGCAGTCCGGCCTCCTCGAAGGCTCGCTTCTTGCTGCTGGCATCAACCTGGACCAGAACCTGGGCAGGGGAGAGGATGGACGCGAGTCGATTCATAATTCGTGGGAGATTATGCACGCAAGTGAGCAGCGGGCGAAAAAAAGGCCGCCCATATGAGCGGCCGGGTTGATCAGCTGCGGCGCTGAAGGCTTACATCAGGCGCTTTGGCGCCTCATGGTGGTGCTCCTGCAAACGCGTCTTGTGGCGCACCACCTGGCGATCCAGCTTGTCCACCAACTCGTCGACTGCGGCATACAAGTCTGCGTGCGAGCTCTCGGCAAACATGTCGGTGCCCTTGACGTGGATGTTGCACTCCGCTCGCTGGCGGCCCTCTTTCTCCTTTTGCTTTTCCACTGTGAGCAATACCTTCACATCGACCACTTGGACGAAATGCCGAACAATCCGATCGAGCTTGCTTGTAACGTAACTACGCAGGGAGGGCGTAACCTCGAGGTGATGACCGCTGATCGTCAAGTTCATAAAAAACCTCCTGTTGTTCTCCGGGTTGAAAAAACTGCTCTTGATTCACTATGCCCCCGTTGGGTTCAAAGTGCAATACCCTTTTCATAATCCAATGTAACAAAGATGGTGATAGGAACACCGGCATCAAGCCCCTTCAAACTTTTTTGAGTTGACCCGGAAACCCGCCAAGCCGCGATGCGATAATTTGACGGGATTGACTCCCGGAGAAATCTCCTTGTTAGGCCACCCCAGTCGGTAGCTTTCAACTCCCTCAGCTGCATCGGGGTTGAAAGCAAAGACCCGCACCCTCTGCCAGATGCAACTCATCCTCGGGAGTAAGCCATGCTCAACATTTTCACGCTCGCCAGTGGTCGGCTCTTTCAGGAAGAGATCGAATCGCTGGAAGAACTCTCCAATTTCCAGCCGATCTGGGTCGATCTGGAGTCCCCAACCCTCGAAGAAAAGCGCTGGGTCAAGCAGCATTACGGCCTGTCCATCCCGGAAGATGCGATGGACGAGGACATCGAAGAATCGGCGCGCTTCTACAAGGAAGACAACGACGACCTGCATATCCGCAGCGACTTCCTGATCGCCGATGATGAAGAACCGCGCACGGTGCGGGTTGCCTTCATCCTGAACCTGGAAAACGACGCGCTCAAAAGCAAGGGCGTGCTGTTCTCGATTCACGATGAAGACGTGCCGGTGTTCCGGCTGTTGCGCATGCGGGCGCGGCGCGCGCCGGGCCTGATCGAAGACGCCAAGGACGTGCTGCTCAAGCTGTTCGACGCCGACGCCGAATACTCGGCCGACACGCTCGAGGGCATTTACGATGAAGTCGAGAAGGTCAGCAAGAAGGTCTTGTCGGGCAACATGACAGACGCCCTGGCCAATGAAGTGCTGGGCTCGATCGCGCGTCATGAGGACTTGAACGGCCGCATCCGGCGCAACGTGATGGACACGCGGCGTGCGCTGAGTTTCTCGATGCGCAGCAAGATCCTGAACAACGAACAGTTTGAAGAAGCGCGCCAGATTCTGCGCGACATCGACTCGCTCGATTCGCACACCGCGTTCCTGTTCGACAAGATCAACTTCTTGATGGATGCGACGGTCGGTTTCATCAACATCAGCCAGAACAAGATCATCAAGATCTTCTCGGTCGCCAGCGTCGCGCTGCTGCCGCCAACGCTGGTGGCCAGTATCTACGGCATGAACCTGCAGTTCCCCGAGTTCGCGGTGCTCGGCACATGGGCCTACCCCTACGTGGTCACGCTCATGGGTTTGAGCGCGGTGCTGCCGATGTGGTACTGCTACCGGCGCGGCTGGTTGCGGTGATGATGAGCGCGTGGTTCTGCTGCGGGACGCAGTCAGGCATGTCACTCAACGCCGTTCGTGTCCCCCGGCCTTCGGCCTCCTCCTTGACCTCACTGCGCTGAGTGCCACGCCACTCTGCGGCGGCAAGCGTTCTGTTGATGCGGCGAGCATTTGACGGGCTTCATTCGGTGCGCGCCACACAAAGCACGGCGCATGAAGGCGCGCTTGTGTCTCAGGCCTCGAACAAGCGTGTAATGTTCTCGCGGTTCGGTTTCCGGACCACACCTTTTTCCGTGATCAAGGCGGTCACCAGTTCGGCCGGCGTCACGTCGAACGCGGGGTTGCGCACCTTGACACCTTGGGCGGCCCACTGGCAGTCGCGAAATCCCGTGACTTCAGCGGCGGCGCGCTCCTCGATCGGAATGGCGTCGCCATGGGCCAGCGTCAGATCGATGGTGGACAGGGGGCAGGCGACATAGAACGGGATGCCATGGCGCTGCGCGAGCACCGCCACCATGTAGGTGCCGATCTTGTTGGCCACATCGCCGTTGGCGGCGACGCGGTCGGTGCCGACGATGACGGCGTCGATCTCGCCGCAGCGCATCAGATGCCCGGCCATGTTGTCGGTGATCAATGTGACGGGAATGCCCTCCTGCACCATTTCCCAGGCCGTCAGGCGCGCGCCCTGCAGAAAGGGTCGGGTCTCGTCGGCGATGACCGAAATGCGCTTGCCCGCTTCCACCGCAGAGCGGATGACGCCCAGCGCCGTGCCATGGCCGGCCGTGGCCAGGGCCCCGGCATTGCAGTGCGTGAGCACGCGGGCGCCATCGGCCAGCAAGGCGGCGCCGTGCGCACCCATGGCGCGATTGATGCGCACATCTTGCGCCGAGATTTCATGCGCCTGTGCCAGCAGGATCGCCGCGATCTCACCCTGCGAGCGGTGCTGATGAGCCTGCCAGACCGCGCGCATGCGCTGCAACGCCCAGAACAGGTTCACCGCCGTCGGACGGCTCGCCGCCAGCACTTCGAAGGCGCCTTCCAGGCCCGAGACAAAGGCCGTCGGTCCGGCGCTGCGCAGCAGCAGGGCTTCCAGCGCGACGCCATACGCCGCCGCGCAGCCGATGGCCGGCGCACCACGCACGACCATCACGCGAATGCCTTCGGCGACTTCGGCGGCGCTGCGGTAACGCACATAGTCAAAACGCGCCGGCAGCACGCGTTGATCGATCATTTCCAGACCCTCGTCGACCCATTTCAGGGTCTCGACAGAGGGTCTGCCACCCTGCATCGCTTGCGTCATGCCTTGTCCTCCGGATCAAGCCGGGCATTGCGGCCATAGCCCTTGAATTTCTCCAGCACCTCGCGCATCTGGCCGCCGTTCAAGATCGTGGGTTCACCGATCTGCAACGCGCTCCAGTACTGGGCGCAAAGTTCTTCCACCTCGATCGCCAGCGCCAACGCCGCGCCCAGATCGGAACCGAGCGCGATCAGGCCGTGGTTGCCGAGCAGGCAGGCCTTGCGCTGATGCAAAGCATGCAAGGCCAGATCGGACAGTTCCTGCGTGCCAAACAGTGCGTAGGGTGCGCAACGGATCGTGTCGCCGCCGGCGACGGCAATCATGTAATGAAAGGCCGGAATGTCACGCTGCAGACAGGCCAGTGCCGACGCATAGCGCGAATGGGTGTGCACAACCGCGCCAATCTCCGGGCGGGCCTGCAGGATGTCACGGTGAAAGCGCCACTCGCTCGAAGGCCGGCCGGCTCCGAGCACGCTGCCGGAAAAATCCATCTCGACCATGGCGTTGGCCACCAATTCCTCGGCCGGCACGCCCGAAGGTGTGACCAGGAACGATGTGGCCAGCCGCACGCCGATATTGCCGGAACTGCCGCGGTTGAGCCCCTGCGCACTCAGCGCGCGCGCGCCGGCAACCATGGCCTGACGCAGGGTTTGCACCCGGTCGTTTGAAGCGCCCGTCACCCTCAGCGCCCCAGCACGCGGCCGGCAACGGCATCGAGCCGCTGCATCAGCTGCGGATCGCGCGCTGCGGGCGCGGTGATCAGCGCATGTTCAAGGGCGCAACGGCAGGCGCAGCTTGCTGCCCCGCTGTCGGCGAGCAGTCGCGGCGCCACCGTCTTGACCATGCTGCGCGCCTTGTCGGCATTGGCCAGCAAGACCTTGACGATAGCATCGACCGTCACATGATCGTGGTCGGGGTGCCAGCAATCGAAATCGGTCACCATGGCGACGCTCGCATAGCAAAGCTCGGCTTCGCGCGCCAGCTTGGCTTCGGGCATGTTGGTCATGCCGATGACATCGCATTTCCAGCTGCGGTACAACTCCGACTCGGCTAGGCTGGAGAACTGCGGCCCCTCCATCACGAGGTAAGTGCCGCCGCGCACGGCCTCGATGCCAGCGCTGCGCGTCGCCGCCTCGATATGGTCGCCCAGACGGCGGCAGACCGGGTGCGCCATCGAGACATGCGCCACCAGACCGGTGCCGAAGAAGCTCTTCTCGCGGGCGAAGGTGCGGTCGATGAACTGATCGACGATCACGAACATGCCGGGGCGCAGGTCCTCGCGCAGGGAACCGACCGCGCTGACCGAAATCAGATCGGTCACACCGGCGCGCTTGAGGGCGTCGATGTTGGCGCGGTAATTGATCTCGGACGGCGGAATCCGGTGGCCCCGGCCGTGGCGTGGCAGAAACACGAGGCGCTGGCCATCGAGTTCGCCGAACAGGAGCTCATCCGAAACCGCACCGAAAGGCGAGTCGACGCGCACCCAGCGCTTGTTGCCCAGGCTTTCGATGTCATAGACACCGCTGCCGCCAACGATGCCGAGCACCGGCGCTGGATTGCTGTTCGTCATGCTGCCTACTTGTCGCGCAGTTCCCGGCGCAGGATCTTGCCGACCGGCGTTTTCGGCAACTCGGTGCGGAACTCGATCACCTTGGGTTGCTTGTAGCCGGTCAGGTTTTCCTTGCAGAACGCGCGGATCTGCTCCTCGCTCAGGCTCGGGTCTTTCTTGACGACCACGAGCTTGATGGCTTCACCCGTCTTCGCATCGGGAACACCGACACTGGCGCACTCCAGCACACCCGCAATCTGCGACACCACATCCTCGATCTCGTTCGGATAAACGTTAAAGCCGCTGACCAGGATCATGTCTTTCTTGCGGTCCACGATCTTGAAGAAGCCGCGCTCGTCCATGACGCCGATATCGCCGGACTTGAAGAAGCCGTCGGCCGTCATGACCTTGGCGGTTTCGTCCGGACGCTGCCAGTAACCCGCCATCACCTGCGGTCCCTTGATCGCGATCTCGCCGGCCTGCCCCAGCGGCACTTCGCGGCCGTCGTCATCGAGCAGCTTCATGTCGGTGCCGGGCAGCGGCAGGCCGATGCTGCCGGTGTATTCCTTGGCCGTCACCGGGTTGCAGCTGGCCGACGGCGAAGTCTCGGACAAGCCGTAGCCCTCGCAGATCGGGCAGCCGGTCTTCTCGACCCACAGCTTGGCGACGCCGCTTTGCACCGCCATGCCGCCGCCGATCGACACCTTGAGGTGGCTCCAGTCGACCTTGTTGAAATCCGGATGATTGGCCAGCCCGTTGAAGAGCGTGTTGACCGCGGGGAAGCTGTGTATGGTGTGCTGCGACAGTTCCTTGAGCACGGCTGGGAAATCGCGCGGATTCGGAATCAGGATCAGCAGGCCGCCGGTGCGCATGGACAGCATCATGCCGACTGTGAAGGCGAAGATATGGTACAGCGGCAGAGCGCAAACCGTGGTCGGTTGTTCGCTCGCCGGGATCAGCTTGGTGACCGGCAGGTTCCACGCTTCGGACTGCAGCACGTTGGCGATGACATTGCGATGCAGCAGCACAGCGCCTTTGGAAACGCCGGTCGTGCCGCCGGTGTACTGCAGCACGGCCACGTCGTCGGACTTGATGTCAACCGCCTTGAGCGCGCCGCGCTTGCCACGCGCCACGGCGTCGTTGAAGCGCACGGCCCCCGGCAGGTTGTACGGTGGCACCATCTTCTTGACATTGCGTACCACGTAGTTGACCAGCGCGCCCTTGAGCAGCCCCAACAGGTCGCCCATGGCGCACAGCACGACGTGCTTGACCGGCGTGGCCGTCAGGCATTTTTCCAGCGTGGCGGCGAAATTCTCGATGATGACGATGGCTTTGGAACCCGAGTCCTTGAGCTGGTGTTCCAGTTCGCGCGGCGTGTACAGCGGATTGACATTCACCACCACCAGGCCGGCGCGCAGGATCGCCGCCACGGCCACCGGGTACTGCGGCACATTGGGCATCATGACGGCGACGCGGTCGCCCTTGACCAGGCCCAGACCCTGCAGGTAGGCGGCGAAGGCCTGACTGAGCCGATCGGTCTGCCCGTAACTCACCGACTTGCCCATGAAGTTGTAAGCCGGCCGGCTCGCGTACTTGGTGAAGCTTTCCTCCATCAACGCCACCAGCGAGGAATACTGTGCAGTATCCAGGTCGGCGGGTACACCCTGCGGATAACTCTTGAGCCAGATACGCTCTGCCATGCTTGTCTCCTAGTCAATTGACGCAGGGCTTACCGTTTTCCGGCTGCGGTCTATGCCCAGCAATGCTTCAGCCATTCATCCAAGCGACGATTCCGCGCGATAGAGTGATCCTTTGCCGTGGTCCGGATCCGAGGCAGGTCAGCTCTTGAGCACGACCAGCACTTCGTCGAGCATCTTCTTGGCATCGCCAAACAACATCCTGTTGTTCTCCTTGTAGAACAGCGGATTGTCGACGCCGGCGTAGCCCGAGGCCATGCTGCGTTTCATGACGATGGAGGTCTTGGCCTTCCAGACTTCGAGCACCGGCATGCCGGCGATCGGGCTGCTCGGGTCGTCCTGCGCGCCCGGATTCACGATGTCGTTGGCGCCGATCACCATGACCACATCGGTCTTCGGAAAGTCGTCGTTCAACTCGTCCATTTCAAAAACGATGTCGTACGGCACCTTGGCTTCGGCCAGCAGCACGTTCATGTGACCGGGCATACGCCCTGCCACCGGGTGAATGCCAAAACGGATGTTGACGCCTTTTTCGCGCAGAAACTTGGTGATCTCGTACACCGTATGCTGCGCCTGCGCCACGGCCATGCCGTAACCCGGAACAATGATGACGCTCTTGGCTTCACGCAACAATTCGGCGGTCTCGGTGGCGCTGATCGGGGTCACCTCGCCGGCCGGTTGTGCCGCGCCACCAGCTGGTGCCGGTGCGGCACTGGCGGTACCGAAGCCGCCGGCAATCACGCTTATGAAACTGCGCGCCATGGCCTTGCACATGATGTAGGACAGGATCGCGCCGCTGGAGCCCACCAGCGCGCCGGTCACGATCAACAGGTCATTGGACAGCATGAAGCCCGTTGCCGCAGCAGCCCAGCCCGAGTAGCTGTTGAGCATGGACACCACCACCGGCATGTCGGCACCACCGATGGCCATCACCATATGAATACCAAACAGCAGGGCGATCACCGTCATCACCGCCAGCGGCATGATGCCATCCTGAATGGTGTGGGCGTTCATGAACTCGCGGCCGAAGTAGATCACCACCAGCAGACCAACCAGGTTCAGCCAGTGCCGACCCGGCAACAGCAGCGGGTTGCCACCGATACGACCGGACAGCTTGCCGAACGCAACAATGGAGCCGGAGAAGGTCACCGCGCCGATCAGGATGCCGATGTAGATCTCCATCTCATGAATGGACTTGGCAGCGCCGAGGAAACCCTTCGATGCCTCGGGGTCGATGAAGGTGGAGATACCCACCAGCATGGCGGCCAGACCGACCATGCTGTGCATCAGGGCCACCAGTTCGGGCATCTGCGTCATCTGCACGGTACGCGCCGCGTACAGGCCGATGCTGCCGCCGATCAACATGGCAACAATGATCCAGGGAATACCGGCCCAAGTGACTTGCGGGCCGAACACGGTCGCCAGCACGGCCAGCGCCATGCCGATCATGCCGTACAGGTTGCCGCGCAGCGCGGTTTCCTGGTTCGACAAACCGCCCAGGCTCAGGATGAAAAGAATGGTTGCCCCAATGTAGGAGACGGTTGCCAGTTCTGTAGTAAACATGAATTGCCTCCCTTATTTGCGGAACATGGCCAGCATGCGCTGGGTGACGGCAAAGCCGCCGAACATATTGATGGCGGTGAGCACAATGCCCGCCGCCGCGACCCAGCTGATCCAGTCATTGGGTCGCCCGACTGCTCCGGCGAGCGGAGAAACCTGAACCAGGGCGCCGATGGCGATGATGCTGCTGATGGCGTTGGTCACGCTCATGAGCGGCGTGTGCAAGGCGGGCTTGACATTCCACACCACCATGTAGCCGACGAAGCAGGCCAACACAAAGACCGTGAAATGCGACAGGAACGCCGGTGGCGCGCTGTTGCCGACGAGCCAGAACAGCGCAGCTGCGACGCCGAACATGATGGCCAGTTTGCTGCCCGCCATCGGTTCGCCGCCACCGCCGCCGTGACCATGACCACCCTTCTTCGCCGCAGGCGCGGCAACCGGCTTGGGCGCGGCCGTGGCAGCAGCCGGCAGTTTGGGCGCCGGCGCCGGCCAGGTGATTTCGCCGTCCTTGATGACCGTCAGGCCGCGGATGGCGTCGTCTTCCATGTTGATGTTGGCAATGCCGTCCTTGGCCTTGCACAGTTCTTCGGCGAGGCGGAACAGGTTGGTGCCGTACAGCGTTGAGGACTGCTTGGCCAGGCGCGAAGCCAGGTCGGTGTAGCCAACGATGGTCACGCCGTGCACGACAACCGCCTGACCCGGCACGGTCAGCTCGCAGTTGCCGCCGCGCTCCGCGGCCATGTCAACAATGACACTGCCGGGCTTCATGCTCCTAACCATCTCGGCCGTGATCAGCTTGGGCGCGGGCTTGCCAGGGATCAGCGCGGTGGTGATGATGATGTCCACCTCCCGGGCCTGCTTGGCGTACATGTCGCGCTGGGCTTGCTGGAAGCCTTCGCTCATGACCTTGGCATAACCGCCGCCGCCGGAACCTTCTTCTTCGAAATCAACCTTGACGAATTCGCCACCCATCGAGATGACCTGATCGGCCACTTCGGCGCGCGTGTCGTTGGCGCGCACGATGGCGCCCAGGCCGACCGCGGTGCCGATGGCCGCAAGACCGGCCACACCAGCGCCGGCAATGAAGACCTTGGCTGGTGCAACCTTGCCCGCCGCCGTAATCTGACCGGCGAAGAAGCGACCGAAGGCGTTGGCCGCCTCGATGACAGCACGGTAGCCGGCCACACCGGCTTGGGAAGTCAGTGCGTCCATCTTCTGGGCGCGGCTGAGCATGCGTGGCAGCGCGTCGATGGCCAGCACGGTCGCCTTCTTGGCGGCGAGTTGCTTCATCAATTCCGGGTTTTGGCCAGGCCAGATGAAGTCGATCAGAATGCCGCCTTCGCGCATCAAGTCAACTTCAGCAGGGGTCGGGACGCAGACCTTGAACACGATGTCCGATTCGGCCCAGAGCTGGGCGGCGGTGGGCACCACCGTCGCGCCGGCGGCCACGTAGGACTCGTCGCTCATGTTGGCCGCATCGCCGGCGCCCGATTCGATGGCTACGGAAAAGCCCAGCTTGATGAGCTTTTCCACGACCTCGGGCACGGTGGCCACGCGCTTTTCGCCTGGAAGAATTTCGCGCGGAACACCGATGCGCTGTCCCTTTTTGGGTGACTCACCCGATGTCGTCCCGGTAGGTACGCCAGTTTGCATGAAGCAACTCCTCAACTTGTGATTGGCAATGACTAGGGCAGCACCGATCCCACCGGCAGTAGGCAGGGGAGGCACTGCGACGCCGAGCTTAACTGAATTTACCCCCCTTAGCGCCCCTGCCTGGCATGACGTGGGTCAATGAAAGGGCAATCTCTCTGGGCTCCTTGTTGCCCCCAAGCTCGGCACCTTGTGTCCTCGCTGCCCCCCCATGGAGGCGGGCTAGTCCGCCTTGATCTGGGCGCGCCGGACGATGTCGCTCCAGATTTTTTGCTCCTTGCCGATGAAGGCGGCGAACTCCGAAGAAGGGCCGCCACCGCCGACCGCGTTGTCGTTGGCGAAGCGTTCCGTGACGGCGCTCGACCTGAGCGCCTTGAGCGATTCCTCCTGGATGCGCTTGACGATCTCCGGCGGCGTGCCGGCCGGCGCCAAGATGCCGTACCACTGGGAGGTCTCGAAATCCTTGTAGCCCATCTCGGCCACGGTCGGCACATCGGGCAGCTGCGAAATGCGCTGCTGCGTGCCAACCGCAATGGCGCGCAGCCGGCCGCTCTTGATGTGGGCCGACAGGGCCGGCAAGCCGGCCGACGAGGCCTGCGTGCGCCCGGCCAGCAGATCGGTCAGCTGCGGGCCGGTGCCGCGGTACGGGATGTGGGTGATGAACATCCCGGTGACCAGTTTCAGGTATTCCATCGCGAGATGACCGGCACTGGCGTTGCCGGCCGAGCCGTAGTTGAGCTGGCCCGGGTTCTTCTTCACATAGGCGACGAACTCGCGGAAGTTCTTCGCCGGCACATCGGCATGAACGACGAACACGTTGGGCACCTTGGCCAACAGCGTCACGGGAATGAAATCCTTGTTCACGTCATAGGGCTGGTTCTTCAGCATGTAGGGATTGACGGCCAGCGTGCCGACATGGCCCAGGATCAGCGTATGCCCATCGGGCGCCGCCTTGGCCACGTCGCTCATGGCGACAACGCCGGCACCACCGGGCTTGTTCTCGACGTACACGTTGTAGCCGAGCTGCTTGGTCAGTTCGGCGGCGACCGAGCGCGCGACGATCTCCGAGGTGCCGCCGGGCGCGAACGGCACGACGAAGCGGATCGGCTTGGTCGGCCACGCGCTTTGCGCATGCAGGGGCGACACAGCCGCGGCCAGACCGGCAGCGCCGGCCGCCAGCAGCCACTGGCGGCGATCAGGTGAGCTCAAGGAATGCATAGTGTTGTCTCCGGATGCGGCAGGATGTTGCACGCAGCATAGAGGCAAACGTTCAAAACTGATATCGGCGCAAACCCCCATCCACGGCAATCACGGTGCCGGTGATGTAGGCGGCGAGCGGCGAGGCCAGAAAGCACACCAGGTGCGCGAGTTCCTCGGGCTCGCCGTAGCGGCCAACGGGTATTTCATGCTCCGACTGCCACTGGCGGTACTCGGGCGTGTAGTTGCGCAGGATCTGCTCGGACAGGATGCGTCCGGGCGGCACGCAGTTGACCGTGATGCCGTGCTTGCCCACCATGCGGCTCAAACCCTTGGCCCAGCTGTGGATGCCGGCCTTGGCGCAAAACGCACCGTTCACATGCTCGGGCTCGCTCTTGCCGGTGATGTTGATGATGCGGCCCCACTGGTGGTCGATCATCTGGTCGATCAGGGCATCGGCAACCTGGCGCGGCCGATGGAAGTTCAGCGTCATGGCTTCCTGCCAGCGTTCTTCGCTGACATGCAGGTCGGTGAAGCTGCGCGAGCCGCCGGCGTTGTTGACCAGGATATCGACCTGCCCGAGACCGGCGACGGCAGCAGCCGCGAGCTGCTGCGCCGCATCGTCGGCATACAGATCCGATTCGATGACCACCGGTCGCTGCCCGCCCCGTGCCACGATCTCGTCGGCCACCGCGTCGAGCAGCGGCAGGCGCCGCGCCGCAATCGCCACGCGCACCCCTTCGGCTGCCAGCGCAATGGCGATGCTGCGGCCGATGCCAGTGCTGGCACCGGTGATTAGCGCGGTCTTGTCCTTGAGTTGCAGATCCATGATGTCTCCTCGTTATTTTGCCAATGGCATGTTGTCCGACGCCTGCAAGGATAATCGCATACCTATGGAACAGCAGCACAGCAAGCAGCGCGTGGTGGTCGGTTTGAGCGGGGGCGTGGACTCTGCGGTGAGCGCCTGGCTGCTCAAACAGCAGGGGTACGAGGTCATCGGCATCTTCATGAAGAACTGGGAAGACGACGACAACTCCGAGTACTGCTCGTCCAACATCGATTTCGTCGACGCCGCCGCCGTTGCCGACGTCATCGGCATCGAGATCGAGCATGTCAACTTCGCCGCCGAGTACAAGGACCGCGTCTTCGCAGAATTCCTGCGCGAGTACCAGGCCGGGCGCACACCCAATCCGGACATCCTGTGCAACGCCGAGATCAAGTTCAAGGCCTTTCTCGATCATGCGCTGCGCCTGGGCGCGCAGAAGATCGCGACCGGCCATTACGCGCGCGTGCGCCACAACGCGCACAGTGGGAAGTACGAACTGCTCAAGGGTCTGGATCCGTCGAAAGACCAGAGCTATTTTCTGCACCGATTGAGTCAGTCGCAGTTGTCAAAGACGCTGTTCCCGGTCGGCGAACTGCACAAGACCGAGGTGCGCCGCCTGGCGCTCGAGATCGGCCTGCCCAACGCGAAGAAGAAGGACTCGACCGGCATCTGCTTCATCGGCGAGCGGCCGTTCCGCGAGTTCCTGAACCGCTACATCGCGAAGGAACCGGGGCCGATCAGGAACGACAAGGGCCAGACCATCGGCCAACACGTGGGCCTGAGCTTTTACACACTGGGCCAGCGCCAGGGACTGGGCATCGGCGGCCTCAAGGCCAAAGGGGCGCAGCGTGGCGGCGGTGACCACGCTCCCTGGTTTGTGGCGCGCAAGGACATGGAGAAAAACACGCTGTGGGTGGTGCAGGGGCATGAGCACCCGTGGCTGCTGTCGAGCGCACTGCATGCCGATGACGCGAGCTGGGTCTCGGGTGCGGCACCGTCCGCGGGCGAGCTGGCATCGAAGACGCGCTATCGCCAGGCCGATGCGCCGTGCACGCTGGCACCGGGCGCGGGCCTCAGCTTCGACCTTTCCTTTGCGGCGCCGCAATGGGCCGTCACGCCAGGTCAATCGGCCGTGCTGTACGACGGCGACATCTGCCTGGGCGGCGGCGTGATCACTTCGTCACAGGCTGTGCACAATCCGGGGGCTCATGAAAGCCACTGACAACCCGCTCTTCAACGAAGAATCCGTCGATCGCCCCTTGCCGTCGGATCCGCGCGAGATCGAGGCGAGCCTGTTGGCGGCCCGGCGCTGCTATGACTTTCATCCCTATCTCTACATGCGCTATGGCAGCCGCGGCAGCAAGTTCGCGCGCTCCGACGGCGGCTACCTGGTGACCCTGGTCCATCTGCCGCAGGTCCAGGTCAACAAGCAGGTCTTGTGGTTGGCGGCCCTGCTTGCCGCAAAGGGCATGCCGCGCTGGCTGATGGAAGCGAATCTGGATTGCCTGTACCAGGCTTTGTCGGCGGCAGTCCCCGAAAGGGAAGAGGCTTACCGCAAGCTGCAGCACGCTGCGAATTTGTTGCGTGAAGCCAGGCAACGCTGGATACCGCAGACGGATTTTGGCGATCTGATCGTCGTCTTCGATTCCGCCGCCCAGGCCTGGATCGAACGAGCCGGCGGGCTGATGGGCGCAGCGGTCTGTAACGAATGTTGCGGCCTCGATCTGGCCGTGCCGAGCCTGATGTCCTGGATGGGGGATAGCAGCCGCTTCCCTGCGCGCTGGTGCCGGGCCGCCAACGAAACACTGGTGCGGGCACGCGCGATTGCGGCGCAGGCCAAAGCCGGGTGATGTTCATCAGGGGCGACCGGCAATCCGGCGGCCTGCATCACCCTCTGCGTCAGGGGACCAAACCGCTTCATCACATCATCGATCACCGCCCGGTGCTGGCGCCGCTGCTCAGACCGGACCTGACACCGGTGCAATATGACCATGCGCTGAAAGCGCTGCATGGCGTCCAGGCTCAGCCGCAGGCCGCCATCCTTGAACTTTTCGCGCGGCACCCCAGCCTGTTCGACTGCAATGGACCGCTGTCACGCCAGCGCTGGGACGAGTTCTTTCAATTTGCGGATGCTGCGTGTCCGCAGCAGAACTGGGACTCCGCGGCTGGCGCTGCGACCGCGACCGTCGAGGCCATCAAGGCGCACCTGGACGCCTGTCGCGCCCGGCTGGCCGAAAGCCCCTAAGCTGCCTGCTCAGAAGGGAATGTCGTCATCCATGTCATCAAAGCCGCTCGACGGCTTGGCCGCCGCTGCGGCCGGACGTGCCGGCGGCGCCTGGCGCGCAGCCGGTGCCTGGCGCTGGTAACCGCCACCGGAACCTTCGTCGTCGCCCGCCGGCTCGCCCATGCCTTCGCGGCCGCCGAGCATCTGCATCTCATTGGCGATGATGTCGGTTGCGAATTTCTCGACGCCGTCCTTGTCGGTGTACTTGCGCGTCTTGATGCGGCCCTCGACGTAGACCGATCGGCCCTTCTTCAGGTACTGGCCAACGATCTCGGCGAGCTTGCCGAAGAAGGTGACGCGGTGCCACTCGGTTTCCTCGACCATCTCGCCGGTCTTGCTCTTGTACTTGCTGCTGGTGGCGATCGTGACATTGGCCACCGGGTCGCCGCTGGGCAGGTAACGCACTTCAGGGTCGCGCCCCAGGTTGCCCACCAGAATGACTTTGTTAACGGATGCCATGGTTTGTCCCTTCTTCATTTGGGGACAGAGTCAACGCTCGGTCCCACACGGTTTTATAACGCCAATGGTTTGATTATCCAGCCTTTGGCGCGCGCATCGGCCAGGCCACGACCAGCCACAGCACCATGAGGCCGGCGCAGACCGTGAACAGGCGCGGCGCGCCGCCGTGTTTCATGAGCCAGCCACCCATCACGCCGCCGGCAAAAAAGCCCAGCGACTGCAGCGTGTTGTAGACCCCCATGGCCGCGCCGCGCACATGCGCCGGTGCCATGCGCGAGACCATGCTCGGCTGGCTCGCCTCCAGCACGTTGAAGCCGTAGAAGAACACAAAGAGCAGCGCCGCCAGCGCCGCGATCCCGGCACCATTCGTGGCCAGCAGCAGCCCGACCTGAACGACGGCCATCAGACCGATCGCCGTCAGGAACACGGCGCGCAGGTAGCCGCGCTTTTCCAGGCGGAACAGCGTACCGCCCATGACGACGAAGGACCCCAGCACGGCCGGCAGGTAGACCCACCAGTGGTGATCGCGTGACAGGCCGGCCTGCACCAGCATGGCCGGAATCGCCATCCACATCGCCAGCTGCACGGCATGCAGAACGAACACGCCGAAGTTCAGGCGCAGCAAGGCGGCCAGTCGCAGCACCTCGACCAGGCGCCCGCGCGGCAGGTTCTTGTGGTCAATGGGCTCGGCCGGAACCCACCAGATGACGATGGCCACCCCGGTCAGCGCCAGCGTGCCGGTCATGGCGAACAGGCCGTGCAGGCCGATGTAGGCGACCAGAATGGGCGCTGCCACCAGCGAGAGGGCAAACATCAATCCGATGCTGGCGCCAACCAGCGCCATCGACTTGGTGCGCACCTCGTCGCGCGTCTGGTCCGCCAGCAGGGCCGTCACCGCCGCCGAGACGGCGCCGGCACCCTGCAGCGCGCGGCCGACTGCCAGCCAGGTCAGCGTCGGCGCCCAGGCCGCCAGAAAGCTGCCCGCGGCAAACAGCAGCAGGCCGAACACGATGACACGCTTGCGCCCGATGCGGTCCGACGCCAGGCCGTACAGGAACTGCAGCATGGCCTGCGTCAGGCCGTACAAGCCCATGGTCAGGCCGATCAGCGCCGGGTCGTCGCCGCCGGGCATCTTGCCGGCTTCGATGGCGAACACCGGCAGGATCAGGAACAGGCCCAGCATGCGCAGGGCAAAAATGGAGGCCAGCGAGAAACTGGCGCGCAGTTCCGTGGGCGTCATCTTGCTGGCGGGCAAAACATTTCCCCCGACGAGCGGGACTTCAATCGTAGACAAAACAGGACTCTCCAACGCGCAAGGCCGTGAACGGCCACGGCTGCAAAAGGCACGATTGTCACTGATCCGGGACAGATTGGTGGGCGCCTGCCTGCCAAGACCCTCGGCTTTGACTATCATGGCAGGTTTCCCCCCGAGCGCACTTCACCTTGAACTCCCCCTCCGACGCCAGCCTCCTCGACCCGCAGGCCGATGGCAAATACCTTGTCCAGGCCCTGCAGCACCAGACCATCAGCATCCGGGGCGCGCGCACGCACAACCTCAAGAACATCGACCTCGACATCCCGCGCAACCAGCTCGTGGTGATCACCGGCCTGTCCGGTTCCGGCAAGTCGAGTCTGGCCTTTGACACGCTGTACGCCGAAGGCCAGCGCCGCTATGTGGAAAGCCTCTCGACCTACGCGCGCCAGTTCCTGCAGCTGATGGACAAGCCCGATGTCGACGTGATCGAAGGCCTGTCGCCAGCGATCTCGATCGAGCAGAAGGCCACCTCGCACAACCCGCGCTCCACCGTCGGCACGGTGACCGAGATCCACGATTACCTGCGCTTGCTGTTCGCGCGCGCCGGCACGCCCTTCTGCCCCGAGCACGACCTGCCGCTGCAGGCGCAGACCGTGAGCCAGATGGTCGACGCCGTGCTGGCGCTGCCGGCCGACACCCGGCTCATGATCCTGGCGCCGCTGGCGCGCGAAAAGAAAGGCGAGTTCCTCGACGTCTTTGCCGATATGCAGGCGCAGGGCTATGTACGCTTTCGCGTCGACGGCCAGGCCTGCGAGTTCGACCAGTTGCCGCCGCTGAAGAAGACCGAGAAGCACGACATCGACGTCGTCATCGACCGCCTCAAGGTGCGCCCTGAAATCCAGCAACGCCTGGCCGAGAGTTTCGAAGCCGCCCTGCGCCTAGCCAATGGCCGCGCCATCGCGCTCGAGATCGACAGCGGGCAGGAGCATTTGTTCAACGCCAAGTTCGCCTGCCCGGTGTGCAGCTACTCGATTGCCGAACTCGAACCGCGCCTGTTCTCGTTCAACTCGCCGGTGGGTGCCTGCCCGTCCTGTGACGGCCTGGGCGCGCAGGAATTTTTCGACCCGGCGCGGGTCGTGGCCTTCCCGAGCCTGAGCCTGGCCAGCGGCGCCATCAAGGGCTGGGACCGGCGCAACGGCTATTACTTTGCCATGCTGGAGAGCCTGGCCAAGCATTACCACTTCGACCTGGAGCAGTCCTTCGAATCGCTCGACGCCGCCGTGCAGCAGGCCGTGCTGCACGGCTCCGGCGAGGAAGAAATCAAGTTCAGCTACGTGATGGACTCGGGCCTGTCCAAGGGCAAGAAGCTCAGCAAGAAGCATCCGTTCGAAGGCATCATCCCCAACATGCAGCGGCGCTACCGCGAGACCGACTCCAGCCTGGTGCGCGAGGACCTGGCGCGCTACCGCAGCACGCAGGCCTGCCCGGACTGCGGCGGATCGCGCCTCAGGCGCGAAGCGCGGCACGTGAAGATCGGCGAAGGCGCGCAGGCGCGCGCCATTTACGAGATCAGCCACCTCACGCTGCGCGAGAGCCTGGCCTACTTCACCGGGCTGCAGATGCACGGCGCCAAAGGCGAAATCGCAGCCAAGGTGGTGCGCGAAGTCGGACTGCGACTGAAGTTCCTCAACGACGTCGGCCTCAATTACCTGAGCCTGGACCGCAGCGCAGAGACCCTGAGCGGCGGCGAGTCGCAGCGCATC
Source organism: uncultured beta proteobacterium (assembly GCA_903828665.1). Taxonomy (GTDB): domain Bacteria; phylum Pseudomonadota; class Gammaproteobacteria; order Burkholderiales; family Burkholderiaceae_C; genus Rhodoferax. Next base: position 6,124 of record CAIKMZ010000112.1, on the reverse strand, counting down.
CGCCTGGCCTCGCAGATCGGCTCGGGCCTGACCGGTGTCATGTATGTGCTCGACGAGCCCAGCATCGGATTGCACCAGCGCGACAACGAACGACTGATCAGCACCCTCAAGCACCTGCGCGATATCGGCAACAGCGTGCTGGTGGTGGAGCACGACGAGGACATGATCCACGCCGCCGACCACGTGATCGACATGGGGCCGGGCGCGGGCGTGCATGGCGGGCGCGTGATGGCGCAGGGCAGCTATGAAGACGTCAAGGCCAATCCCGATTCGCTGACCGGCAAGTACCTCTCGGGTGTCCTCAAGATCGCCGTGCCCCGGCATCGCACGGCCTGGCTGCCGGTCGTGACGCAGGCGCCCGAAAAGAAATCCCCATCGAAAGCGCCGCCAAGCAAGGCGGCACTGGCCTGGGCCGAGCGCCACGCCGCGCACCTGGCGACGCAGGGCGAACTGCAGGCGATCCGCATCGTCAACGCCACCGGCAACAACCTGCGCGGCGTCGACGTCGCGTTCCCGGTCGGCCTCTTCACCTGCGTGACCGGGGTTTCGGGATCGGGCAAATCGACGCTGGTCAACGACACGCTGTACACGGCGGTGGCGCGCCAGCTCTACCGCGCGCACGACGAGCCGGCCGAGCACGAAGCGATCGAGGGCATCGAGCACTTCGACAAGGTCATCAACGTCGACCAGTCGCCGATCGGGCGCACGCCGCGTTCCAACCCCGCGACCTATACGGGCCTGTTCACGCCGATCCGCGAGCTGATGGCAGAGGTGCCGGTGGCGCGCGAGCGCGGCTATGGCGCCGGGCGCTTTTCCTTCAACGTGCCCGGCGGGCGCTGCGAAGCCTGCCAGGGCGACGGCATGGTGAAGGTGGAAATGCACTTCCTGCCCGACGTCTATGTGCCGTGCGACGTCTGCCAGGGCGCGCGCTACAACCGCGAGACGCTCGAGGTCCTCTACAAGGGCAAGAACATCGCGCAGATCCTCGACCTCACGGTCGAAGCCGCGCACGATTTCTTCAAGGCGCAGCCGACCATCGCGCGCAAGCTGCACACGCTGCTCGATGTCGGCTTGTCCTACATCCGACTCGGTCAGGCGGCGACCACCCTGTCGGGCGGCGAGGCGCAGCGCGTCAAGCTCGCGCTCGAACTCTCCAAACGCGACACCGGGCGCACGCTCTACATCTTGGACGAGCCGACGACCGGCCTGCACTTCGCCGACATCGACCTGCTGCTGCGCGTGCTGCACCAGTTGCGCGACGCCGGCAACACGATCGTCGTGATCGAGCACAACCTGGACGTGATCAAGACCGCCGACTGGCTGATCGACATGGGCCCCGAAGGTGGGGCCGGTGGCGGCCAGGTCGTGGGCGTGGGCACACCCGAAGACATCGCCGCCAATCCGCACAGCCACACGGGCCGTTACCTCAAGCGCTTGCTGTGAAGCGATGGCGGCAATGAACCATGAGAACCTGACGGGCCGCGACCTGCTCGCCGCGCTGGTGGTCGTGCTGGTCTGGGGCGTGAATTTCGTCGCGATGAAATTCGCGCTGCGCGACTTCACGCCGTTCCAGCTCGGCGCCGCGCGCTACGCCTTTGCCGCGCTGCCGCTCGTGCTGCTGATCAAGCCGCCGAAAGTTCCGTGGCGATGGGTTGTCGGCTATGGTCTGGTGCAGGGCGTCGGCCAGTTCGGCATCCTGTTCGTCGCGCTGCAGGTCGGCATGACGGCGGCACTGGCCTCGGTGCTGGTGCAAACGCAGGTCTTCTTCACCGCGCTGTTCGGATTCGTGCTGCTGCACGAGCGTCCGAGCCGAGCGCTGCAACTGGGCCTGCTGCTGGCGGCGCTGGGCCTGTCCTGCTTTACGCTGAACTACGTCAACCCGGCCGCCGGCGCTGGCAGCGCCACCACGCTGCCGGGCTTTGTGCTGACGCTGTGCGCGGCGGCCATGTGGGCCATGTCGAGCATCGTGGCGCGGCGCGTGCAGCGCATCAACGCCGACTATTCGCCGCTTGCCTTCGTTGTCTGGAGCAGCACGGTGGCGGTGCTGCCCTTCGTCGCCCTGTCCTTCTTCTTCGACCCCGAAGGCGCGCGCTCGCACTGGCTGCAGGCGCGCGCATCGAGCTGGCTGGCCGCGTCCTACCTCGGCTGGGGCGCCACCGTCGTCGGCTACAGCCTGTGGACCGGCCTGCTCAAACGCCATCCGGCCAATCGCGTCGCGCCCTTCGGCCTGGGTGTGCCGATCGTGGGCCTGGCCGCCGGCATGCTGATATTGGGCGAGGTCGTCACGCCCTGGCAGTGGGCCGGCATCGCGCTGCTGATCGCTGCCCTGGGGTGCGTGATGCTCGGTGGCTTGCTGTTCCGGCCGGCGCGCGCCCGGTAGCGAGGTGCGGACTCAGGCCGCCTTGGCGGCGTGCAGCACATCACGCGTTTTGATCGCCTCGCGTCGCGCCGCCTGCGCGAAGTCGTCGCCGCTGGAGGCATAGAGGATGGCGCGCGACGAATTGACCACGATCGGCGCAACGGTCTCGCCGTTCACGGCACGCCAGCCGGCCCTGACGGTTGCCACGGCGTCGCCGCCCTGGGCACCGACGCCGGGAATCAGCAGCGGCAATGTCGGCGCCACGGCGCGCACGCGCTCGATCTCGGCCGGGTAGGTGGCGCCCACCACGAGGCCGAGTTGGCCATTGAGGTTCCAGGGCCCTTGCGCGAGGCGCGCAATGTGCTCGTACAGCAGCGGCGCGCCTTCGACGCCGGACAGGCGCTGGTTCTGCAGATCGTCGCCGCCGGGGTTGGACGTGCGGCACAGTAGGAACGCGCCCTTGCCGTGGTACTTGAGATAGGGCTGGATCGAATCGAAACCCATGAAGGGCGAGAGCGTGACGGCATCGGCGCCGTAGCGCTCGAAGGCCTCCTTCGCATACTGCTCGGCCGTGCTGCCGATGTCGCCGCGCTTGGCGTCGAGGATCACCGGCACCTGCGGCGCGACGCTGCGCATGTGCGCCATCAGGCGCTCGAGCTGATCTTCGGCGCGGTGCGCGGCGAAGTAGGCGATCTGCGGCTTGAAAGCGATCGCCAGATCGGCCGTGGCGTCGACGATGGCGGCGCAGAAGTCGTAAATTCGGCTGGCATCGCCACGCAGGGCGGCCGGAAATTTCGCCGGCTCGGGATCGAACCCGACGCACAACAGGGAATCGTTTTGGCGCTCGGCGGCGCGCAGCAGGTCGATGAAAGTCATATCCTGATTGTAAGAAGCACCAACCCCGTTATGCTTGCGCCCTATGTACTCGAACCATTTCGGCCTGACGCAGGACCCGTTTTCGATCGCGCCCGATCCGCGCTATCTTTTCATGAGCGAGCGGCATCGCGAAGCGCTGGCACATCTGCTCTACGGCGTCACGGGCCCGCAGCCCGGCGCGGGCGGCAGCGGCGGCGGCTTCGTGCTGCTCACCGGCGACATTGGCACCGGCAAGACCACCATCTGCCGCTGCTTCCTGGAGCAGATTCCCGCCGGCTGCCATGTGGCCTACATCTTCAACCCCAAGCTGACCGTCACGGAACTGCTGCAGTCGATCTGCGAGGAGTTCCACATCGGGCCCGCGTCCGGCGCCGCGCATCCACCGACGGTCAAGGACTACATCGACGCGCTCAACGTGTTCCTGCTGCAAAGCCATGCCGCGGGTCAGAGTTGCGTGCTCATCATCGACGAGGCGCAGAACCTGCAGCCCGACGTGCTCGAACAGTTGCGCCTGCTGACCAACCTGGAAACCAGCGAGCGCAAGCTGCTGCAGATCGTGCTGATCGGCCAGCCCGAACTGCGCAGCATGCTGGAGCGCCCCGAGCTTGAGCAGCTCGCACAGCGCGTGATTGCACGCTTTCACCTCGACGCGCTGACCGAGCGCGAGACCACCCAGTACATCGCGCACCGCCTGGCCGTTGCCGGCCACAGCAAGACGCTGCCGTTCGATGCTAAGGCGCTGCAGCGCATTCACCAGCTGGCGCGCGGCGTGCCGCGGCGCATCAACCTGCTGTCCGGGCGCGCGCTGCTCGGCGCGTGGGCCAATGGCATGGAGCGCGTCAACCGCGGCGTGGTCGACAAGGCCGCAAGCGAAGTGTTCGGCACCGAGCCGGCGCGCCGCCAGGGTGTCGGCCGTCGCACCACTTATGCGCTGGGCGGCCTGCTCCTGCTCGCCGGTGTCGCAATCGGTGCCTTCCTGCGCTCAAACCCGCAGCAGCCGGCAGCGCCGACCGCCAAGGCGATCATCAGCCCACCGCCGAAAGCGTCGGCCTCGGCGCCCGTCGTGGTCACAGCACCACCGGTGCCGCGCCCGATCGAGGCCGTGGAGGACCTGCTGCCGCAACTGCCAAGCGACATCAATGCCGCCTGGCGCGAGCTCGCGCCGCTCTGGAAGCTGCCCGCCAGCGATGGCGACCCGTGCCAGAGCGCCGCGGCACAGCAACTGCAGTGTTACCGCACCACCAACCTCACCGTGCCGCAGCTGCGCCAGCTGGCCCGTCCCGGCATCCTGACGCTGCAGAACGGCGCGCAAGCACAGGTGCACGCGATGCTGGTGGGCCTGACCGATCAGACCGCGACACTGCGCCTGGGCTCAAACCTGCATGCCGTGCGTCTGGCCGCGCTCGGACGCGTCTGGCGCGGGGACTTCGCCACCTACTGGCACGCGCCAGCAGGCTACAGCGCCAAACTGCGCGACGGCAGCAGCGGCGCGATGATCGATGAACTCGTCAGCCAGTTGTCCAAGGTGGACGGCGCGCCGGCGCCGGCACCGGCTGGCGGCGCCAGCGCGCCAGTGCTCGATGCCGCGCTGCGGGAACGCATCCGCGCCTTCCAGCGCTCACAGGGCCTCAAGCCCGACGGCCAGCCCGGCCCCCTGACCTTCATGCAGATCGACAGCGCCACGGCAACCAACGAGCCGCGCCTGCAAACCGAGCCGCGATAACGCCATGTCCTACATCCTCGATGCCCTCAAGCGCGCCGACGCCGAACGCGAACGCGGCGCCGTGCCGGGTCTGCACGCGCAGCAGAATGCCGCGCTGGCCGCAGCGCCCAGCGCCAGACCGCGAATCCGCCTCTGGCTGATCAGCGCGACCGTTCTTGCACTCAGCGGCATCGCCGCCGGGTTGTGGCTCTGGCGCGGCCCTGCCACCGACAGCAGTCTGGCGACCGTGCACGTCGCTGCGGTGGCGCCGGTGGTCAGCACAGCACCTGCTGCGCCGGTCACCGCGCCAACTCCCGCACTGGTGCCGGCGACACCCCCGACATCCGTGGTCACACCAACACCAACACCAACACCAACACCGACACCAGCGCCAGCGCCGGCACCCATCGCGGTGGCGCCACCGGCAGTCGCGCCGGCCCCCGTGGCAACAGCACCGGTCGCCGCACCCACGGTCCGCGCCACGGCGCCCAGAACCACCGCGCCAGCCAAACCCGTGGCCGCACCGGAACCGCCTGCGGCGGCGCCCACGCCGATCCCGCTGCTGAGCGAACTGCCCGAAGACCTCCGGCGCCAGATCCCCGCACTGACCATCACCGGCGCCGTCTACTCGGAAACCCCGGGGCAGCGGCTGCTACTGGTGAACAACCAGGTGCTCAATCAGGGCGCCATGGCAGCACCCGATGTCAGTCTGGAAGAAATCCGACCCAAGAGCTCGGTCTTCAATTTCCGGGGCACGCGCTTCCGGCTGACCCATTAGCTAGGGCCTGTTCACACTAATTTCACAAGATGCGTTGCGGATCAAGAATTTCATGCGCTAGGCGCGAAACGCCGCCGGAGTCTTCCTCCGGCAAGGCTTCGCAACGCCGCGCGTGGGATTTTTGGCCGCAACCCGGAGGGAACGCGAATAAAAGCGCGCCACTCGTCGTTGCACTCCTGGCCCAGACGTCCAGTCTGGGCGTCGTCGCGCGCCTTTATTCGCGTTCGCACTTGCGAAATTAGTGTGAACAGGCCCTAATCCCAACCATGGATTGCGGGTCAAGATGCTATGGATGCCTCCCTCCCCACTGGGGATAAACAGGAGAGCGTTGAACGCCAGGAGCATGAACAGCCGTTGTTCAGGAAGAGACTTCGAGCAATCGAGGTGGATCCTCTGATGGATACGGCAT
>CAIKMZ010000111.1 GCA_903828665.1 uncultured beta proteobacterium | reverse complement strand
GCATCAGGGCCATCGGGCGAGTCTGGGCAACCAGGCAGACCACGAAATCAAGGCCGGATATAAGTAAGCAGCCGATTCTTTTACAGAACAACACAAATTCTTCTTGCTATCCGGGAGGCATCCATATAAGCCCGCAATGACCATGTGGCCTAGAGCCGGCCGAGCAGCAAGAACTCCATCAACGCCTTTTGAGCGTGCAGGCGGTTCTCGGCTTCGTCCCAGACCACCGATTGCGGTCCGTCGATGACCTCGGCCTGCACTTCCTCGCCGCGGTGCGCGGGCAGGCAGTGCATGAACAGGGCATCGGGTTTGGCCACGGCCATCATCTCGGCATCCACGCACCAGTTGTTGAAGGCAAGCTTGCGCGCCTCGTTCTCGGCCTCGTAGCCCATGCTGGTCCAGACGTCGGTGGTGACCAGGTCGGCACCGGTGCAAGCCTGCATCGGGTCGTTGAACACCTGGTAGCTCTCGGCCGAGCGCAACCCGGCGATGGACTGGTCCACCTCGTAGCCGCCGGGCGTGCTGACGTGCACCTTGAAGCCCAGGATTTCGCTGGCCTGCAGCCAGGTGTTGGCCATGTTGTTGCCGTCGCCGACCCAGGCCACGGTCTTGCCAGCGATCGAGCCGCGGTGCTCGATGTAGGTGAAGATATCGGCCAGGATCTGGCACGGATGGAACTCATTGGTCAGGCCGTTGATCACCGGCACGCGCGAGTGCTGCGCAAAGCGCTCGATCTTGGTCTGCTCGAAGGTGCGGATCATGACGAGGTCGACCATGCGGCTGATGACCTTGGCGCTGTCGTCGATCGGCTCCGAGCGGCCCAGCTGGCTGTCGCCGGTGGTCAGGTGCACCACGCTGCCGCCCATCTGGTACATGCCGGCCTCGAAGCTCACGCGCGTGCGCGTGGAGGCCTTTTCGAAGATCATGGCCAGGGTGCGGTCCACCAGCGGCTGGTGCCGCTCGTAGGCCTTGAATTTCTTCTTGATCAGCGCGGCGCGTTCGAAAAGGTAGCCGTAGTCGCTGGCGGTCAGGTCGCTGAATTGCAGGTAATGCTTCATGGCTGATTTGCGATGGGGTTCAGTTGGTCTCGGCCAACAATTGCTTGATCAGCGGGCACAGGATGGCGACGACTTCGTCGGCCTCGGCGCGCGTCATGATCAAGGGCGGCACGAGGCGGATCACGCTGTCAGCGGTGACGCTGATCAGTAGGCCGTTCTCGGCACAACGCCCGACCAGCGCGGCGCACGGCTTGGCCAGGTCGACGCCCAGCATCAGGCCCATGCCGCGGATTTCCTTGACGCTGCCGGCCGCCAGTTCGGATTTCAACCCCTGTGCCAGGGCGCCGGCCAGGTGCGCGCCGACCAGTGCCGCATTGGCCAGCAGGCCGTCTTCTTCCATGATGCGGATGGTCTCGACGCCGGCGCGCATGGCCAGCGGGTTGCCGCCAAAGGTCGTGCCATGGTTGCCCGGTTGGAAGATGTTGGCGGCCTTCGGGCCTGCGACGATGGCGCCGACCGGAACGCCCGAGCCCAGCCCCTTGGCCAGCGGCATCACATCGGGGACGATGCCGGCCCATTGATGGGCGAACCACTTGCCGGTGCGGCCCATGCCGCATTGCACCTCGTCGATCATCATCAGCCAGTCACGCTCGTCGCAAAGCTGGCGCACGGCGCGCAGGTAATCGGGCCGCATCGGGTTGATGCCGCCTTCGCCCTGGATCGCCTCGAAGAACACCGCGACCACGTTCTGATTGCCCTCGGTCGCCTGCTTGAGGCTGTCGATGTTGTTGATCGGAACGCGGATGAAGCCTTCCACCAGCGGGCCGAAACCGGCCTGGATCTTGGGGTTGCCGGTGGCGCTCAGGGTGGCGATGGAGCGGCCATGAAAGGCCTTCTCGTAGACCACAATTTCAGGGCGCTCGATGCCCTTGTCATGGCCGAACTTGCGCGCCAGTTTCAGCGCGCCTTCATTGGCTTCGAGGCCGGTCGAGCAGAAAAAGACGTTGGTCATGCCCGAGAGCTCGACCAGCTTCCTGGCCAGCACCTCCTGGTTCGGCACGTGGTAGTAGTTGGAGGTGTGGATCAGCTTGCTGACCTGGTCCTGCAGCGCCGGCACCAGCCTGGCGTGGTTGTGGCCCAGGGTGTTGACGGCAATGCCGCCGAGCGCGTCCAGGTACGACTTGCCGTTGACATCCCAGACGCGGCAGCCCTGGCCGTGCGACAAGGCGATCGGCAGTCGGCCATAGGTGTTCATGACGTGGGGCGAGGCGGCTTCGATGAAAGAGGCGTTCATGGTCTTCCTGCAAATGAAATCGGCCCGTTCAATGGCGGGCCGTTGAAACGGGATTTTAGTACCGGCGAAACACGGAAACAAAAAAGCCGTCTTGCGACGGCTCCCTTGTTTTTCTTTACTGACAGCGCACCCGTTACAAACGGCGGATCAATGTTCCTGAGAAATTTGATCCGTGCGATTTGCCTGAAATCAGGCTGCTTTGGCGACCAGGGCTTTCACCTTAGTCGACAGGCGGCTCTTGTCACGAGCCGCCTTGTTCTTGTGGAAGATGCCCTTGTCGGCCACGGTGTCCACCACGGCTTGCATCTTGCCGAACAATTCGGTTGCTTTTGCTTTGTCGCCAGCGATGACAGCCTTTTCCACGTTCTTCACCGCCGTGCGGTATTTCGAGCGCAGTGAGGTGTTGGCGGCGTTGATCTTGACGTCCTGACGGACGCGCTTGCGGCCCGACGCCAGGCGCGGGTTCTTTTTCTTGGGTTTTCCAGATGCCATAAAAGTAGTTCCTTGAGTCTGTGGATGTTGTCAGCAAAGCCGGCAATTCTACCAGCTATGGCGGGGATTGGGCCGGCCGGGCGTTCCGGGCACGCGACACGGCTACACTTCGGGCCGTGAGTCTCCTCAAATCCGCCTCTGTTGTCTCCCTGCTGACCTTGATGTCACGCATTACCGGCCTGGCGCGCGAACTCCTGATTGCCTCGACTTTCGGCGCCAGCGCGCTGACCGATGCCTTCAATGTGGCGTTTCGCATCCCCAATCTGTTTCGCCGCTTCTTTGCCGAAGGCGCCTTCAGCCAGGCTTTTGTGCCGGTGCTGGCCGCAACCAGGGCCACGAACGGCGAGGAGGCGACAAAGGCGCTGATCGACCGCGTTGCCACGGTCTTGGCCTGGGCCCTGCTGGTCGTCAGTGTCATCGGCGTGCTGGCGGCGCCGGCGCTGGTGTGGCTGATGGCCAGTGGTTTGCAGCAGAATCCGCATGGTTTTGACCTGGCCGTCGTCATGACGCGCTGGATGTTCCCGTACATCGCCTTCATGTCCCTGGTGGCACTGGCCGCCGGCGTGCTCAACACCTGGAAGCGCTTTGCCGTGCCGGCGGCAACGCCCGTGCTGCTCAATCTGTGCATGATCGCCGCCGCCTGGTTCGGCGCGCCGTGGTTCAAGACATTGGGGCTGGAGCCGATTTCCGCACTGTCGGCAGGCGTTCTGATCGGCGGCATGCTGCAGCTCGGCGTGCAGGTGCTGGCGCTGAAGAAGCTCGCGCTGGCCCCCACCATCGGTTGGCGGCGCGGCGCCCTGCGCGCCGCGTGGGCCGATGCCGGCACCCAGGCCATTGTCAAGCTGATGGGGCCGGCCTTGCTGGGTGTCGGCGTTGCCAATCTGTCGATGCTGATCAACACGCAGATCGCCTCGCATCTTGCGCCCGGCAGCGTCAGCTGGATCACTTATGCCGATCGCCTGATGGAGTTTCCCACCGCACTGCTCGGTGTTGCCATGGGCGTGGTCCTGATGCCGCAACTGGCCACGGCGCGGGCCAATGGCGACGGCGCGCGCTATTCCGCGATGCTGGACTGGGGGCTGCGCCTGGTTGTGCTGTTGGCGCTCCCGTGCGCGGTGGCGCTGGTCGCCTTCGCCAAACCGCTGGTCGCGGTGCTGTACCACTACGGTGCCTTTTCCGAGCAGGATGTGCGGCAAACGACTTCGGCGCTCATGGGCTATGGCGCCGGATTGCTCGGACTGGTCGCCATCAAGGTGCTGGCGCCCGGCTACTACGCCAGCCAGGACACGCGCACGCCGGTGCGGGTAGCTGTGGCCGTTCTGGTGATCACGCAGTTGCTCAATTTCGTGCTGGTGCCCTGGTTCGCGCACGCTGCACTGACCCTGTCGATCGGCCTTGGCGCCATGATCAACGCCTTCTGGCTGCTGCTGGGCCTGCTCAAGCGCGGCAGCTACCGCCCGGAGCCGGGTTGGGCGGTCTTCGCGTTGCAGGTGCTGGTGGCCACGGCCTTGCTGCTGCTCTTTTTGCTGTGGGCCAACGGGGCCTTTACCTGGACCCAGATGCGCGGCGAACCTTTCAGGCGCATCATGCTGCTGGCGATGGTGTTGCTGGCCTGCGCCGCGATTTATTTCACGGCCTTGTGGGCCACGGGTCTGAAACTGCGCCAGTTCCTGCGGCGCTAGGGCCTGTTCACACTAATTTCACAAGATGCGTTGCGGATCAAAAATTTCATGCGCCAGGCGCGAAACGCCGCCGGAGTCTTCCTCCGGCAAGGCTTCGCAACGCCGCGCGTGGGATTTTTGCCCGTAACCCGGAGGGAACGTGAATAAAAGCGCGCCACTCGTCGTTGCACTCATGGCCCAGACGTCCAGTCTGGGCGTCGTCGCGTGCCTGGATTGGCGCGCCTTTATTCGCGTTCGCACTTGCGAAATTAGTGTGAACAGGCCCTAGTTGCCCGATCGGGATTTCACGGGAAGAATGTTGTCATGAAGCTGTCATTGACGCCACCGACTGCCCTCGAGTATTTTGCCTCGTTGGTGCAGAGCGACGCCGAGTTTCCGTTGCTGGAGGCGGCGGCCAGCCTGGCGCAGGACGAATACCCGGACCTGAACATCGGGCAGGTGCTGGCCGATGTCGATCACATGGCGGCGCGGCTGCGCCGCCGGTTGCCCGCCGATGCCGGCTCCTTGCAGAAACTGCGATTGCTCAACCAGTTCTTTTTCCAGGAGCTCGGTTTTGCCGGCAACGTCAATGATTTCCACAACCCGGACAACAGTTACCTCAATGTGGTGCTGCACACGCGCCGCGGGATCCCGATCTCGCTGGCCGTGCTGTGGCTGGAACTGGCGCAGGGCCTGGGGCTGGCGGCGCGCGGGATCGCGTTCCCCGGGCATTTCATGCTGAAGGTCAACCTGCCCAACGGGCAGGTCGTGATCGACCCGCTGGACGGTCAGTCCCTGAGCCGCGAAACCCTGCTGGAACGAATCGAACCCTTCCGCAACAGCGTTGCCATGGCCGATGATTCGCAAGCGCCGCTCAGTCTGTTCCTGCAGTCGGCGACGCCGCGCGACATCATCACCCGCATGCTGCGCAATCTCAAGGAAATCCATGCCGGCCAGCAGGACTGGCCGCGCCTAATTGCCGTGCAGGACCGCCTGATCGTGCTGCAACCGCTGGCCTGGACCGAGTACCGCGACCGCGGCCTGGCGCAGGCGGGGCAGGGCAATTTCCGGACGGCGCTGACGGATCTGGAGTTCTACCTCGCGCACGCGCAGGGGGTGGACGATCGCGGGGAAATTGCCTGGCGCGTGGCCGAGATGAAACGAAGCAGCATTTGAATATGCGGTTGCGGTCGGTTCCACAACGTGTTCCTGCAAAAGACCTTGATGTGTGCGATGCAGATGCTGATCGCGGCCATGCTGCTCGGTGCGGTGCTGCCGGCTTTGGGCGATGAGGTGGCCGTGCCCAGCCACCACCGCCTCAACGGTTTCCAGAACAACGAAGTGGACTTTGTTCAGCCGGGTCTGGGCGCGCTGCTGAAGTGGAAGCTCGAAGCACTGCGCCAGGGCTTGCCGCGCCCGCCGCGCGTGCCGACGCCAGTGGTCAAGCCGGACCTGGCCCTGGTTCACGCCAATGCGAGCGCAGGCGCGGCGATGCAGCCGGCCGTCACCTGGATCGGCCATGCGACCATGCTCGCGCAGCTCGGCGGGCTCAACATCATCACCGACCCGATGTTTTCCGAACGCGCCTCGCCGCTGAGTTTTGTCGGCCCGAAGCGGCAGGTAGCGCCGGGGCTGGCCCTGAGCGAGCTGCCGCACATCGATGTGGTGCTGATTTCGCACAACCACTACGACCACCTCGACGAGGCCAGCGTGCGCGCGCTCAACGCGCAGGGCGGCGGCCCACCGTTGTTCTTGGTGCCGCTCGGTCACAAGCAATGGCTGGCCGAACGCGGCATCGCCAATGTGGTCGAACTCGACTGGTGGCAGTTGCACACGGTCGGCACGGTCGAGATCGTGCTGACGCCGGTGCGGCACTGGTCCAGCCGCAGTCTGAGCGACAGCATGCAGGCCCTGTGGGGCGGCTATGCAGTGTTCGCACCGGAGCTGCACCTGTTCTTTCCTGGCGATACGGCGTATTCCGGGGATTTTGCGATGATCCGTCAGCGCTTCGCGGCCCGCCCCGATGGCGGCGGCTTCGACTTGGCGATGTTGCCCATTGGCGGCTATGCGCCACGTTGGTTCATGGCATCGCAGCACATCAACCCGCAGGAGGCGGTCCAGATCCACCTCGACCTGGGCGCAAGGCGTTCGGTCGGCCTGCACTGGGGAACCTTTGAATTGACCGACGAGTCGCTGGACGAGCCGCCGATCCAGCTGGCGCTGGCGCGTAAGGCCCTGCGCGTGGCCGGCGAGGCATTCTTTGTCATGGCCATCGGCGAGACCCGCATCCTGCCGCGCCGAATGCCCTGATGTGGCCCGGGCGGCGCCAGCGTCCGGCGCATGGGGATGAAACAAGGCATCATTTGATGTGTCAGTGTGTAAGAAGCGTTGACGCAGTGCCTGTTCACTCCCTATAGTCGTCCGTTCGTGCAGCCCCGAAAAGCGGGGTTGTTCCCTTTATTGCACTGAGAGTAACCATGAAGAACTTCAAACAAATCATTTCGTCCTGCCTGATCGTCTGCATCACGTTCGCCGGCGTCCCGATGGCGGCCCAGGCCGGCATGGTGACAACCGATGAAGTCAGCTCGGTCGGTGCCAGATCGGAAGAGCACACG
>CAIKMZ010000110.1 GCA_903828665.1 uncultured beta proteobacterium | reverse complement strand
CTGGCGCGCGCAGGCCGGCCTCGTCACCTCGCTCGAGGTCGAGCAGGCGCGCACCGCCAGCGAACAGACCAGCGCCCAGATCCCGGTGCTCGAAGCCGGCATCGCCAAGACCAGCCACAGCCTGGCGGTGCTGACCGGGCAGCGCCCCGAGGCCCTGCTCGCGCAACTGCAGCAGGCCCGCCCGATCCCGCAGCCGAGCGCCGATCTGGCACTCGACATTCCGGCCCAGACGCTGCGCCAGCGGCCCGACGTGCGCGCCGCCGAACTGCGCATCAGCGCGGCGCTTTCGCGCGTGTCGGTTGCGGACGCCGCGCGCTACCCGGGCTTTGCCATTGGCGGTTCGCTCGGGCTCAATGCGCTGACCCTGGGCGCGCTGGGCAACAGCGCCGCCCTGGTCAGCAACCTGCTCGCCAGCCTGTCGATTCCGTTGTTCGACGGCGGCGCCCGGCGCGCGCAGGTGCTGGCCCAGGAAGCGGCGCTGGAGCAGGCGCGCGCCAACTACCAGACGGTCGTGCTCGGCGCGCTGCAGGATGTGGCCGACGCGCTGGCGGCCCTTTCGGGTGACCGCTCGCGACTAACCCATCTGCAAGGCGCCGCGGCCGCAGCAGCCAATGCCGACCTGCTGGCGCAGCAGCGCTACAGCAGCGGCCTGATCGACTTCCAGACCGTGCTGCAGACGCAGCGCACGCTGCTCACCGCGCAGGACAGCGTGGCCAGCAGCACGGCCGACATCAGCGCCGACCACGTGCGCCTGTACAAGGCGCTCGGCGGCGGCTGGAACTGACGCAGCCAACACTGACAAGACCGCACCATGAGCAACACCAACACCACCACCACCGCCCCATCCGGCACCGAGATGAAAGACCTGCTCGAGGAAGCGCCGCAGCGCGTCTGGTGGCGCCGCAGCGCGGTCTGGGTCGCGCTGGCGGTCGCGCTGGCGATCGGCGCCGGCATTTACTACTGGCGGTCCAACGCCAAGAGCAGCGCCACGCCGGTCTTCGTGACCGAGCCTGCGGCCAAGGGCAATCTGACGCTGAGCGTTTCCGCCAACGGCACGCTGCAGCCCACGACCTCGGTCAACATCGGCAGCGAGTTGTCGGGCACCGTGCTGCGCGTGCTGGTCGACGTCAACGACAAGGTCAAGAAGGGCCAGGTGCTGGTGGAGCTCGACACCGCCAAGCTGAACGACCAGGTCGCGCGCTCGCGCGCCGCACTCAGCGCCGCCAACGCGAAGGTGACGCAGGCCGCCGCGACCGTGAAGGAGGCCGGGGGCAACCTGGCGCGGCTCGAAGAAGTAGCGCGCCTGTCCGGCGGCAAGGTGCCGTCGCAGGCCGAGCTCGACAGCGGCCGCGCCACGCTGGAACGCGCACTGGCCGATGAACTCAGCGCCCACGCCAGCGTCGCCGACGCGCGCGCCGCCGCCGCCACCGACGAAACCAATCTGTCCAAGGCGTCGATCCGCTCGCCGATCGACGGCGTGGTGCTAACGCGCACGGTGGACCCGGGCAACGCCGTAGCCGCATCGCTGCAGGCCGTGACCCTGTTCACGCTGGCCGAAGACTTGAGCAAGCTGCGCCTGCAGGTCAATGTCGACGAGGCCGACGTCGGCGCGGTCAAGGTCGGACAGAAGGCCAGTTTCACCGTCAGCGCCTATCCCTCGCGCAAGTACCCGGCCAGGATCTACCGCGTGGCCTATGGCTCCACCATCACCGACAACGTGGTGACCTACATCACCTACCTGGAAGTCGACAACAGCGACCTGAGCCTGCGCCCCGGCATGACGGCGTCGGCCACCATCACCGCCACCGAACGCCAGGACGTGCTGCTCGTACCCAACACCGCGCTGCGCTTCACGCCCTCGTTGAGCGGCGCGGCCAAGGCCAAGGGCGGCATCGTCTCAAGCCTGCTTCCGCGCATGCCGCAGGGCGCGCGCAAGACCGCCGGCGGCAGCGGAACAGCCAAGCAGGTCTGGGTGCTGCGCGAGGGCAACGCCGTGCCCGTGAGCGTCAACACCGGCATCAGCGACGGGCGCATGACCGAGGTAAGCGGCGGCGAGCTGCAGGCCGGCATGCTCGTCATCACGGACCAGCGCGCGGCGGGAAGCGCGCCATGAGCGCGAGCCCGCTGATCGAACTGCGGCAGGTCACCAAGGTCTATGGTCAGGGGGCGACGGCGCTGGCCGCGCTCAAAGGTGTTGACCTGAAGATCGAGGCCGGCGATTTCGTCGCCATCATGGGCCCGAGCGGCTCCGGAAAATCGACCGCCATGAACGTGCTGGGCTGCCTGGACACGCCGACGCAGGGCGAATACCTTTTTCAGGGCGCGCACGTCGAAGCCTTGTCGCGCGATCAGCGCGCACGCTTGCGCCGGCGCTTTCTGGGCTTTGTGTTCCAGGGCTTCAACCTGCTGGCGCGCACCTCCGCCCAGGAGAACGTGGAGCTGCCGCTGCTGTACCGCGGCGAGGCCGCCGGGACACGGCACGCGCTGGCGGCCAAGGCGCTGGCATCGGTCGGTCTGGCCGGCTGGGAACACCACACGCCGGCGGAACTCTCGGGCGGTCAGCAGCAGCGCGTGGCGATCGCGCGCGCCATCGTCACCGAACCGGCCGTGCTGCTGGCGGACGAACCCACCGGCAACCTCGACACGCAGCGCAGCCGCGAGATCATGGACCTGCTGTGGCGGCTCAATGTCGACCACGGCATCACCGTGCTGATGGTGACGCACGAGGCCGACATGGCCGCCTACGCCCGGCGCATCGTGCGCTTCGTCGACGGCATGGTCGCCAGCGACAAACCCAATCCGAACCCGGTCGGGCTGCAGGCCGGCGTGGCCGGCGCCGCCGCGGCACCGGCCTTGAGCGGGACGGTCTGATGCTGCTCAACACCCTGCTGCTGGCCCTGCGCTCGATCCGGCGCAACCTGTTGCGCTCGTTCCTGACGATACTGGGCATCGTGATCGGCGTCAGCGCGGTCATCACCATGGTCACGCTGGGCAACGGCGCCACGCTGGCCGTGCAAAACCAGATCTCCAGCCTGGGCACGAATCTGCTGCAGGTGCGTCCGGGCCAGCGCATGGGCCCCGGCATGGGCGGCCCCGGCGCTGCGCCGTTCAAGGAAACCGACGCCGACGCGATCGCCACGCAGATCGGCGGCATCGCCGCCGTGGCGCCGGAGGCGCGCGCCGGTGCCACGCTGGTGGCCAACGGCCGCAACTGGTCGAGCAGCGCCATCGGCAGCAGCAATGCCTGGCTCATCACGGGCAACTGGAAGATCGGGGACGGCCGCGCGTTCTCGGACGACGAGCTGCGCGCCGGCGCCGCCGTCTGCATCGTCGGCGAAACCATCCAGCGTGAACTCTTCAACGGGCACGGCGCGCTCGGCCAGCAGCTGCGCGTCAAGCAGATCTCGTGCGAGGTGGTGGGCGTGCTCGCCTCCAAGGGCCAGGGCGCCTTCGGCAACGACCAGGACGACATGGTGCTGCTGCCGATCAAGACGCTGCAGCGCCGCATCACCGGCAACACGCGCGTGCAGACCCTGCTGGTGTCGATGATGGACGGCAGCGACGCCAACCGCGTCAAGGCCAGCCTGACCCAACTGCTGCGCGAGCGGCGCAAGCTCGCCGAAGACGACGAGGACAACTTCAACGTGCTCGACACCAAGCAGCTCGCCGACACGCTCTCGGGCACGACCAAGGTCATGACCATGCTGCTGGGCGCGGTGGCGGCGGTGAGCCTGCTGGTGGGCGGCATCGGCATCATGAACATCATGCTGGTCAGCGTGACCGAGCGCACGCGCGAGATCGGGCTGCGCCTAGCGATCGGCGCGCTGGAACGCGAGGTGCTGCTGCAGTTCCTGATCGAGGCCGTGGTGCTGGCGTCGCTCGGCGGCGTCATCGGCATCGTACTGGCCACCGCCGCGTCCATCGGACTGGCCAGCCTGATGGACGTGCCCTACCTGTTCAACCCCGGCGTCAACGTGATGTCCTTCTTTTTCTCGGCCGGCATCGGCGTGCTGTTCGGCTACTTCCCGGCCCGCCGCGCCGCGCGGCTCGATCCGATCGAGGCGCTGCGGCACGAGTAGCCCTCAAAAAAAGCGGCAACCCGGCTGTTGCACGGGTTGCCGCGTCACCGTCGCTGGGCGCCGTGGCGCGAAGCGCGGTGCTGAAACTGCAGTATCTCGTTGATCGGTCCTTCAGTTGATCGGCACGCTGGCCGTTGTTTCAACTTTGCCCGGCGTGGTCACGGTGGCGAACAGCATGCCGCTGCCGGCGCACGCGACGGTCACGTTGTAGGTCGGGATCAGCAGCGGCTGGCCTACCGCCAGCACGACGTTGTTGACGGTGACGCTGGTCGGAAACACGCTGACTTTGTCAGAACCCAAGTCGAAGGAGGTGCTGAACGCAATCGTGGTGCCGGCTGGCATCACATTGCCGATCTCGTCGGTCACCCGCACCTGCACATTGGCCGTGCCACCCACCGTGCAACTGATCGCAGCCGGCGTGAAGATCACGCTGGCGTGGCTGCCGGAGAAGATCTGCACCAACTGGTCCGACACACGCAGGATCTGAGTGCTGGGCAGTTGCGGATTGCGCAGCACGCCGTTGTACTGGCCGTCGCCGGCTGTGCTGCACGTGCGATTGCTGTTGGGTCCGATGCAAGGCTCGCCGGCGGTCCAGACGCCGTTCTCGTTGTCGTCGCGGAAGATGTCCGGGCTCTTGTCGGCAAAGGTGTCGCTGGCATCGAACACGTTGTTGCCGTTGGCATCGAAAAGGCTCTCCTCACCCAATGCGTAAGCCAGCACGGTCACGCGGCCGTTGGCCGGGCGCGGATTGCCCGCGAGCAAGGTGACGCTGCAGCGACCCGAACCGGGGCCAACTTTCGAATTGGTGGTCTGGCCAGCGGGTGTTGTCTGCGCGCCCAGGAGCGACCCGGTCAGACAGGAGGCATCGATCACGCCACCTTCGGTGGTGAAGTTCACTGCGGTCCCGTCCGGAACCGGATTGCCGAAATGATCACCCAGCGTCGCCGTGACGATGCTGCAAACCTGATCGAAGTCCAGGCCCTCGCAATTGCCAATTTCGGTGGCGAGCGAGAAATGCGGTTGGTCCGGCACGCCGGTGGACACCACCAGCACGTTGGACAGCGACGTGATCGCCGGCGAGCCGCCGTGGATCGTGGCGACGACGCGCACCGAGGTCGGAATCGTTCCGCCCGACACCAACGTCGTCACCGTGCCGTCGGCAACCGAAGTGGCCGAGGCCGGGTTCAACGTGAGACCGCCCACGGTCGTGGCGGTGCCGGTGTCGGCGAACACAAAGTCAACCAGGTTGCCGGCGACCTTGCTGCCGGTGGTATCGAACACCTGGAAGCTAAGCGTCGAGAACTCCTGGCGACCGATGCCGCCCGTGCCCTTGAGCGCGATGTTGGTCGTGTCGGCCGCGACGAACTTGACCGAGCCGGCGCTGGCCGGCAGCACGGTCAGCGTGCCCGTCTTGCTCACGCTGGCGCCGCCG
>CAIKMZ010000109.1 GCA_903828665.1 uncultured beta proteobacterium | reverse complement strand
CGTAAGTTCGTTTCAAAATGGTCTCCTTGCGGGCGGGATGCCCGGCAAGGATGATTACTATGTCCAGCGTAAGTGACCAAGCGTCGCGCCGCCTCAGGCAAATCCGCAGCTACCGGACATAGTCCGGTGCGGGACATAGTGGCGCAGCGTATGCATCGAAACGCGCTTGTCGATCTTGGCAGTCTCGGCAGCGGCGTGGATGGCACGGTTGAGTTGTCGCGCGGTCACCGGGTCCATCGGATTGAGGCCGGGGAACAGCCAGCCGCCGGGCAGGATCTTGCCCTGAGCATGACCAAGGCGCCACCAGCAACGCAGCCGCTCCAACAATATGGGCGAGAGCATGGCATAACGGTCCTTCTGGCCTTTACCCTGTTCCACGCGCAGCATCATGCGCTCGCTGTCAATGTCACCCACCTTCAGCGCGGTCACCTCGCTGGCGCGTAATCCCGTGCCGTACGCGATCGACAGGGCCGTCTGCGATTTCAGGTTTGGTGCGGCAGCAATCAGGCGTGCGACCTCGTCGCGGCTGAGCACCACCGGCAGGGTGCGCGGCATGCGCACAGATTGCATCTTGGCCATCAACTCGCCACGATCGAGCGTGACGTCAAAGAAGAACTTCAATCCCATGATGGTGGCATTGATCGTGGCCGGCGAGGTACCAAGATCGACCAGGTGCAACTGAAAGCGCCGTAGTTCCTCCGCAGTTGCGGTGTCGGGTGAACGTTTTAGATATGCCGCCAACTTGCGCACGGCGCGGATATAGGCGGTCTGGGTCTTGTCGCACAGCTTTCGCATGCGCATGTCCTCGATCATGCGTTGCCGTAGCGGCGAGACTGCTGAACTTGATGGTTCCATGGTGGTGCTCCTGTTGTGAACGAGGCCGATTGCCCCAGTTCGCAACATAGCCACGAACTCGCCCTGCAACAAACACCAACACCATTTCGAAGCGACCTACCGCGCGAGCGGTTTCGTCCAAGGGCACTCAGTTGCCCGTCACCTGAGTTCAACGAGTGGCCGGTCTATGTCATTCTTTGCCTAATGGCCGAAAGTTCCAGCGGCAGGTTCTGGCCGGAATTGAAAAATACGGGGTTTGTTGTGTTTGGTGGTACACCGGCTACCGATTGGCTCCTGCATGCTCAACTACAATTTCGCAAAGGATGTAGAAGCCCATGCACAACCCGATCGGGATTTACGAAAAGGCCCTGCCCAAAGACCTGAGTTGGGCGCAGCGCTTCGCCGCAGCGCGCGATGCCGGCTACGATTTTCTGGAGATGTCGGTCGACGAGACGCCCGAGCGCATGGCGCGGCTGGACTGGTCGCTGGCCGAGCGGCTCGATTTCTTTCGCGCCTCGCGCGAAGCTGGTATTCCCGTTCCGTCCATGTGCCTGTCGGGGCATCGCAAGATTCCGTTCGGCAGCGCTGACCTGGCCGTTCGGGCGCAGGCCGCCACCTTCATGGAGAAGGCCATCCGTTTTGCCGGCGACACCGGCATCCGCGTGATCCAGCTGGCCGGCTACGACGTCTACTACGAGCCCACCACGCTGGAGTCGCGCCAGCGCTATTGCGATGGCATGGAGCGCGCGCTGGAAGTGGCTGCACAGCACCAGGTGATGCTGGCGCTGGAGATCATGGACACGCCGTTTCTGAACTCGATCACCAAGTACCTCAAGCTCAAGGAGCGGCTGCGGTCGCCCTGGTTCAAGGTCTATCCCGATCTGGGCAATCTCACGGCCTGGGGCAACGATGTGGCCGACGAATTGACAGCCGGCATCCACCACATCGTCGGCGTTCACGTCAAGGAAACCAAACCGGTCGGACCCGGCTTTGCGGGCGCGTTTCGCGATGTGCCGTTCGGCGAAGGCACGGTCGATTTTGTGCGCTGCTTCAAGACGCTGCACGCGCTCAAGTACGCCGGGCCGTTTCTGGTCGAGATGTGGACCGAAAAGGCCGCCGATCCGCTGCGCGAGATCGCCCAGGCGCGGCAGTGGGTGGGCGAGCGCTTGAAACTCGGAGGCTACGCGTGATGCTGGAATCGCTCAAACAACAGGTGCTCGACGCCAATCTGGAATTGCCCAGGCTCGGCCTGGTCAATTTCACCTGGGGCAATGTCAGCGGCAAGGACGCGCAAAGCGGCGCCATCGTCATCAAGCCCAGCGGCGTTCCCTACGAGTCCATGACGCCCGCCGACATGGTGGTGGTCGACATGGACGGCCGCGTGCTCGAAGGCAAGCTGCGGCCCTCATCCGACCTGGCAACGCACCTGGAGCTTTATCGGCACTTTGCGTCGATCGGCGGCATCGTGCACACGCACTCGACCTGGGCCACGGTCTGGGCGCAGGCCTGTCGCGGCATCCCCGCGCTGGGGACGACGCATGCGGACTATTTCTTCGGCGAGATTCCCTGCACGCCGACGCTGACGGCAGAGCAGGTCGGTGGCGAATACGAGATGCAAACCGGGCTGGCCATCGTCAAGTGCTTCGAGGACGCGGGCATCGACGCCAGCCGCATGCCGGCCGTGCTGGTGGCCAATCACGGCCCGTTCACCTGGGGCGCCGACGCCAACGCCGCCGTTCACAATGCCGCCGTGCTCGAACTCACGGCCCGCATGGCGCTGCTGACGCTGCAGCTCAATGCGGGCCAGCCGGCCATGCCGCAGTACCTGCTGGAAAAGCACTTCCTGCGCAAGCACGGGCCAGGCGCCTATTACGGGCAAAAGTAATTTAGCTGCCGGTTTGTCTTTGCGGACTTGATCCGCAATCCATGGTGCGCGTGGCACTGGATCCCGGGTCAGGGCCCGGGATGACAACCGGGGCCGCTCAGCCTTCTTCGGGCACGCGCACGACGGTGACGCCGGCCTGCTCCAGTTCCTCGCAAAAGGACAGCGGCGCCAGCCAGTCGGTCACGATCATGTCGATGTCATCGAGCGCGCAGGTCAGGAAGCTCGACACGCAATTGAGCTTGGTGTGATCGGCCACCACGATCACCTTGCCGCTGGAATGCTCGATCATCATCTTGTTAACGCGGGTCTCCTGGTTCACCGCCGTCGTGCAGCCCTTGGTGATGCTCACGCCATTGATGCCGAGCACGGTCAGGCTGGAGAACACGCCGCTCAGGCCCGCGATCGTGAGGTCGCCGACCAGTGATTTGGATTGCGCGCGGTAGTCGCCGCCGAGCAGGATCAGCTCCTGCTGCGGGTCGAGCTCCAGCGCCAGGCAGGCCGCGTTGTTTGTGACGATGCGCACCTTCTTGCCGTGCAGGTAATGGATGAACTCCAGCGTCGTCGAGCCGGCGTTGACAAAAATGGTTTCGTTCTCGTTGACGAGCGAGGCGACATAGCGGCCGATCAGCGCTTTCTCGCGCTTGGCCGTGTGGTCTTTCTGGTCGAACACTTCTTCGAGCCGCAGGCCCGACACCGATACCGCGCCGCCGCGCGTCCGGTCGATCAGCTTGTCGTGCGCAAGCGCATCGAGGTCGCGCCGGATCGTGATCTTGGAGACGCCGAACTCGGCTGCCAGTTCGTCAGCCGAGACCGACTGGCGCAGGCGCAGCATCTCCAGGATCTTCTTGTGCCGGTAGTTGCTGACCTTGGCGGGTGCGCGTGGGCTTGTCATGGGCTTGAACCTCTTGTTTGTTGATCGAAGACGGCGCGAAAGCCGGGTGCGGCCAGTGCCTGGTACAGCGCCAGCGACTGCGCCCGTTTGCGCGCATAGAGGGCGTGGTGGGCGGCATTGCTTTGGTAGGTGATGGACGCGCAGCGTTCGCTCAGGCGCGCGAAGGCGGCCGGGTAGCTGGCCGCGACGCCGCAGGCGACTGCGCCGGCCATCCACGCGCCCGAGGAGGTGGCTTCGTTGTTTGCGAAGCGCAGCACAGGGCGCTCGAAGATGTCGCTCTGGATTTGATTGAACAGGTCCGACTTGGTCAGGCCGCCGGAAACACTGACGGACCGAACGCTGCCGCACAGGCGCTCCACCAGTTCCAGGCTGGCCTTCATCTCGATGCCAATGCCTTCGAGAATGGCGCGCGCCATGTCGCCGCGCGATGTGCTCAGGCTGACGTTGAAGAAGACGCCTTTGGCCTGCGGGTCCCAGTAGGGCGAGCCGCAGCCCTTGAAATGCGGCAGCAGCAGCAGATCTTTGGCACCCGGTGGCGCCAGCGCCGCCTCGGCATTGAGGGTTTCGAACGGGGCGCCGGCGGCGTCGGCGCTTCTGCACACCGATTCGTTGAACCAGCGGTAGATCGTGCCCGAGGTCAGCACCGCAGCCTCGACGATGTAGGCGCCGGGAAGCGCCGAGACATTGCAGGACAGTCCCATCGCCGGATCGAACACCGGCTTGTCGGCGTGCCCGATCAGATACGAGCCCGTGCCGGTGTTGGAGACGGCGCGCTCGCCGCTGAAGAGGCCCAGACCGAGCGCCGCGCACTGCTGGTCGCCACCGGCCGAGACCACGCTCAGACCGGCCTTCAACCCGGTGGCATGGGCGGCCTGCGCGCTGAGCACGCCGACCACCGAACCCGGCGCGACCAGATCGCACAGCATGTCACGCTCGACCTCGAACAGCGAGAGCAGGTCGCTGTCCCACTGCCGCGTTTGCAGGTTGAGCAGGTTGGTGCGGCTGCCAAAGGTCTGATCGGTGACAAAGGCGCCGGTCAGGCCGTGGATGATCCAGTCCTGAATGCCCAGCAGCTTGTGCGTCTTGCGCCAGACCTCAGGCCGGTTGCGGCGCAGCCAGGTCATCTTCAGGGCCGAGAACACCGGCGAAATGCGCAGTCCGGTCTTGCCGTAGACAAGGGGGTTGTGCGCGTCCATTTCGCGCGCCAGTTCGGCGCTGCGGCGGTCTTGCCACATGATGGCCGGATGCAGGCACCGGCCTTGCCGGTCCACCGGGATCACCGACGAGCGCTGTGCGGCAATCGCCAGGCACAAGGGCTCGAACCCTTTGGCCTTTGCCAGCTCGGCGCAGACCTTCAGCACCGCGAGCACGCCAGCCTGGCAGGCAAGCGGGTCCTGCTCGACACGGCCCTCGTCAAGAAGGATCGGAACATTCTCGCGCTGTTCCATGTGAACCAGCTGTGCGTCTGCACCATGGAGGCAGGCTCTGATGCTGGTCGTTCCGACATCGACGGTGATGATGGCCTTCATGACGCGCGATTTCCTGCTGGATGCATTGGGAAGATCATTGTAAGAGCAATAAAGCCACGACGGATCATTTTGATTCCAATTCAATACCTCAATGATCATTCATCGCGCGCAGGCAGGCATAAAATTGATCCGTTCGAAACTGTATGTATTCATTTTGATGTACTGGAGTGAGCGCCATGAAATTTGAAAAACGATTCCTGACCGAGATGAACCGCTGCTATTCGGCCAACAGCATCGTCGTTGATGGCCAGTCCAGAATCCTGTTGGCAACGGAAGGCGAGGGGCCTTGCCTGGCCTGGAGCGGGCCCGACTACGAGGCGTCGCACACGGTGTGGGACGGTCCCGGCGGGACCATGTCGATCGTGCCAATCCCTGGAACCAACGGCGAGTTTCTTGCCGTGCAAAAGTTCTTCAAGATGTTCCAGTGGGAAGAGGCCAAGGTGGTCCACGTGCGACCGCTGGCCAGCGGCGGTTACGCGGTCAGCGACGTGCTGCACCTGCCCTATATCCACCGCTTCGACCTGCTGAGCGTGGGCGATCGCCTCTACTTCATCGGCTGCACGCTGGCAACGACCAAGCAGTCCAAGGAAGACTGGTCCGACCCCGGCAAGATATGGGTTGGCGAGTTCATCCCCGGCAAACCGCTGGAACTGTCGGTGCTCAAGGACGGCCTCACCAAAAACCATGGCTACAGCCGCCTGACACAGGGCGCGGCCATGACCAGCCTGGTGACCTGCGAACAGGGCGCCTTCGACGTGAAGCCGCCGCAAGCGCCCGGCGCAGCGTGGCAAATCCGGCAGTTCATGGACTGGCCGATCAGCGACATCTCGGCCGTCGATATCGACGGTGACGGCGAACTGGAATTCGCCACTATCGAGCCCTTTCATGGCTCGTACTTTCGGGTCTACAAGAAGATTGACGGCAAGTTCTGCAAGGTGTTCGAGCATCCGGAGGTGTCCGAGTTCTACCACGTCGTCGTCGGCACGACGCTGGCGGGCAAGCCCGTGTTCATCGGCGGCTGCCGGCGCGGCAAACAGCAGCTGTTCTATGTGCATGCGCAGCCCGGCTCGACGCTGCAACTCCGCGCCGAGGTGATAGAGGAGGGCGTCGGCCCGAGCAATGTCTATGTGCTGCATGAGCCGGGACGGGACGTTCTGGTCGCGGCGAACCGGGAGAAGGCCGAGGCCGCACTCTATTTCTTCAATTGTTGATTCTGCGCAAAGAAACACCAGACAAGGATCAAATTGATCCAATTGGTTTTTCGATGATTCGTCTTAATATCATTGAAGTTCAGAGTTTTTATCAAAATGATCCTATCGACGAAGGCGATTCGTCGATTCTTATGAGGCGACACGATGTCAAAACTGGATGAAATCACCAAGGAATCCTGGGTCCTGAGCACCTTCCCGCAGTGGGGCACCTGGCTCAATGAAGAGATCGAACGCGAGGTCGTCAAGCCCGGCACCTTTGCCATGTGGTGGCTGGCCTGCACCGGCATCTGGGTCAAGACCGAGGGCAACACCAACATCTGCATCGACCTCTGGTGCGGCACCGGCAAGCGCAGCATGAAGAACCCGCTGATGGATGCGCACCACCAGATGGCGCGCATGACCGGTTGCGTCAAGCTGCAGCGCAACCTGCGCGTCTCGCCCTTCGTCATCGACCCGTTTGCGATCCGCCAGGTTGATGCCATTCTGTCCTCGCACACGCACAACGACCACATCGACATCAATGTGGCCGCCGCCGTTCTCAAGAATTGCCCGGCCAGCGTGCCCTTCATCGGCCCGCAATCAAGCACCGACGTCTGGCTCAAATGGGGCGTGCCGCGCGAGCGCATCACCACCGTGCGTCCCGGTGACGTGGTCAAGGTCGGCGACGTCGAGATCGTGGTGCTCGAAGCCTTCGACCGCACCATGGCGCTGACCATTCCCGCAGGCCAGACCGCCAAGGGCAAGATGCCGCCGGACATGGACGACGTGGCGGTCAACTACCTGATCAGGACACCCGGTGGCAGCGTCTACCACAGCGGCGATTCGCACTATTCCAACGGCTACGCCAAGCACGGCAACGAGCACGCGATCGACGTGGCGCTGGGCAGCTACGGCGAGAACCCGCGCGGCGTCACTGACAAGATGACCTCGTCGGACATCCTGCGCATGGGCGAGGCGCTCAACTGCAAGGTCGTCATCGCCTACCACCACGACATCTGGTCCAACTTCATGGCCGATCCGATGGAGATCAACATGCTGTGGAACATGAAGAAGGACCGGCTCAAGTACAAGTTCAAGCCCTTCATCTGGCAGGTCGGCGGCAAGTTCATCTTCCCCGACAACAAGGACGACATGGAATACCACTACGACCGCGGCTTTGACGATGTCTTCACCAAGGACACCGACCTGCCGTTCCCGTCCTTCCTCTAGCCAGCCGGCGAGCACTGCAATGAACTCCGGGATCAACGGCCTGCAACTCAAGGGCGTCAGCAAGCGCTTCGGCGATGTCTCCGTGGTGCAGGAACTCGACCTGACGGTGGAGCAGGGTGAATTTGTCGTGCTGCTGGGCGAGTCCGGCTGCGGCAAGTCGACCGTGCTGCGCATGATCGCCGGCCTCGAAGAGGTCAGCGGCGGGCGCATCTTCATCAAGGGCCGCGATGTGACCGATCTGCCGCCCAAGGCGCGCGACATTGCCATGGTGTTTCAAAACTACGCGCTGTACCCGCACATGGACGTGGCGCAGAACATGAGCTTTGCGCTCGACCTCTCCGGCAAGCCCAAGGCCGAGATCGAAAAGCGCGTGGCCGACGCGGCCGGGATCCTCAACATCACGCACCTGCTGCAGCGCAAGCCCAAGGAGCTCTCGGGCGGCCAGCGCCAGCGCGTCGCCATCGGCCGCTGCATCGTGCGCGAGCCAGCGGTCTTCCTGTTCGATGAGCCGCTGTCGAACCTGGACGCCAAGCTGCGTGGCCACATGCGCACCGAGCTGGCGATGCTGCACGAGCGCCTGGGCAAGACCACGGTCTACGTCACGCATGACCAGGTCGAGGCCATGACGCTGGCCTCGCGCATCGTGATCTTTCACAAGGGCCATATCCAGCAGGTCGGCACGCCGTCAGAAGTGTTCAACCGCCCCGCCAATCTGTTCGTCGCAGCCTTCATCGGCATGCCCAGCATGAATCTGCTCGAAGGCGTGCCTGTCACGGAGGACGGCCGGGTGTTTCTGCGCGGTCCCGGCTTTGCGCTGGCCGTGCCGGGCCAGGGCCCGTGGCCGACGCAACTGGTGCTCGGCGTGCGGCCGCAGGCGCTGCGCCTCGCCAGCGGCGCGGGCATGCTGCAGTTGCAGGTGGATGTGGTGGAGTACCTCGGCACCGAATCAGTCTTGGTGGGCAAGTTGGCCGGCGGCAGCGATGCCCGCATCACGGCGGTGGTCAGCGGCCACCGCATTGATCTGCTGCACCAGACAGTGGCGCTCGATTTTGAGGCAGACGAATTGCATGTCTTTGACAAGACCAGCGGTTTGCGGATTCACGTTTGATGTTCGACAACTTTTAGGAGATGAAGATGAAAAGACGCACCCTGATTCAAACCGCCGGCGGCGGCGCCCTCGGTCTGCTCGGCGCCGCCCTGCCCCTGTTCGGCTACGCACAGGACCGCTATGCCAAGTACAAGGGCCAGACCGTGGTGCTGAGCATCCCGGCGCACCCGCATTACGACGCCATGGTCAAGCTGCTGCCCGAGTTCACCAAGCAGACCGGCATCAAGGTCGAGGTCGACAAGCTCGCGATGGCGCGCATGAAGGACAAGCAACTGCTGGAAATGGCCAAGCCCTCCGGCGACTACGACCTGGTGTGCTACGTGGTGATGTGGAAGAGCGAGTACGTCAAGAAGAATTTGCTGCGTGAACTCGAGCCCTTCTTCAAGAACCCGGCGCTGGCCGACCCCAATTACGATTTCAAGGACGTGGTGCCGCGCTATGTCGAGAACATGGGACTGGTTGGCGGACCCAAGGGCTATCTGGCGGGATCCGGTGCCAAGCTCTACGGCATGCCCTACGGCGCCGAGACCTCGATCCTGGCCTATCGGCGCGACATCTTTGCCAAGCACAACCTGAAGGCGCCGGATAACTACACCGAGTTTGAGAAGCTGTTGCCAATCCTCAAGGAGAAGGCCGGCATCGGCGCGCTCACTTCGCGCGGTCAGGCCGGTCACCAATGCGTGCATGCCTGGCTGCTGCACGTCAATCCTCTGGGCGGCCACATCTTCGACGACAAGTGGAAACCGATCTTCAACAACGAAGTCGGCGTCAAGGCGCTCAACTTCCTCAAGCTGGTCTCGGACACGGGCCCGGTCGGCATTCCCGGCTATGGCCAGGGCGAGATGATCACCTCCTTTCTGCAAGGGCAATCCGCGATGTACCTTGATTCGTCGCTGATCTTCGGGCAGGTGAACAACCCCTCGGTCTCCAAGATCGGCGGCCAGGTGAGTTACGTCGTGCATCCGAAAGGCGTGCGTTATTCCTCGCAGTCGGGCGGCCTGGGACTGGCGATTCCGAAGAACGCGAAGAACGCCGACGCCGCGTTCCTGCTGATGCAGTGGCTGACCTCGAAGGAGCAGGACAAGGCGGTCTGCCGCATCGGCGGCGTGCCGAGCCGCAATTCGACCATGATGGACCAGGGCATGGTGCGCCAGTATCCCGAGTACATCACGCTGCGCCAGCAGCTTGAATACTCGGACCCGGACTGGCGCCCGATCATCGCCGAGTGGGACGAAATCAACATCCAGGCGCTCGGTGTTGCGGTGTCCGAAGCCCTGACCGGCAAGAAGACGGCGCAGGAGGCCCTCAACGGCATGGTGCCCAAGGTCACCGACATCATGAAGCGTGGCGGTTACCTGAAGGCCTGATCGATGCGCACCCCCCGCTGGGTTCCCTGGCTCTATCTGGGGCCGGCCGTTGCTGTCATGGCGGTGGCCTGTCTCTACCCCTTGCTGTCGGCTTTGCAGCTGGGGTTTTACGACTGGAGCATGGGAACACCGTGGGGTGAGGCGAAGTGGGTCGGGATGGACGCCTTCATCCGCGCTTTTCAGGATGACGCCGTGTGGCGATCTTTGCGCACCACGCTGCTGTTCGCCTTTGTCTGCGTGGTGGCCGAAATGGTGCTGGGTATCGCGCTGGCGCTCTCGATGGAGGGCCAGGTGCGCGGCATGGCGGTGTTTCGCACGCTGTTCATCCTGCCGATGATGATCGCGCCGATTGCCGTGGGCTTGACCTGGCGCTATCTGTTCGATGCGCAGTTCGGCCTGCTCAACGCCATCCTCGCCCTGTTCGGCACCGCGCCGATCGGCTGGCTGGCACAGGAGCACACGGCCTTCATCGCCATCATCATTGCCGACATCTGGCAGTGGACGCCGTTTGTCTTCATCATGATGATCGCCGCGCTGTCCAATGTCGATGGCGCCGTGCTGGAGGCCGCGCGCGTCGACGGCGCCAACTGGTGGCAGACCACATTCCGCGTCAAGCTGCCGATGGTGATGAACGTCATCGCCATCACGCTGCTGATGCGCCTGATCGACGCCTTCCGCGTGCTTGAAGTGATTTACATCCTGACCTTCGGCGGGCCCGGCGACAGCACCGAGATCCTGTCGCTGCACATTTACAAGACCGCGTTCGTCGGCCAGCGCTTGGGCAGCGCGGCCGCCATTTCGGTGCTGCTGCTGCTGGTGGTGGCGGCACTGTCTTGGTTTGCGCTGCGCCTATCGAATCCGCTCAAGGATGAGGAGCGGTGATGAGCGGCGTCAAGAGAAACCCGGTCCTGGTGACGGCGCATTACGGCGCGCTGGTCCTGCTCGCCATCGTCTGCGTAGCGCCGATCATCCTGATGTTCGCCACTTCGCTCAAGCTGCAGACGCAGATCTTCACGACCGGCATCCATTTCATCTTCGCGCCCACGCTGGAGAACTACCGTGACGTGCTGGGCGAGGACAGCTTCAAGCGCTACCTGGCCAACAGCCTGATCGTTGGCGTCGTCTCGACCGTGATCACGCTGGCGCTGGGCTGCATGGCGGCGTACGGGCTGGCGCGCTTCCGTTTCCCCGGACGCAAGACCCTGGCCTACGTCACGCTGCTGCTGCGCACGGTGCCGCTCGCGGTGCTGGCGGTGCCGGTGTTCATGATCTGGAACCAGGCCGGCATGATCAATTCGCTTTGGGGCCTGATCCTGCTCTATGTGGCGGTGAACCTGCCGTTCGCGATCTGGCTGCTCTACGGCTTCATCCTGCAGGTGCCGCGGGAGCTCGAAGAAGCGGCCGCCATCGACGGCTGCGGCCCCGTCAAGGTCTTCTACAAGGTGGTGCTGCCGCTGATCAAGCCGGGCATTGCCGCGGCATCGATCTTCACCTTCCGCATCGCCTGGAACGAGTTTATCCTGGCCCTCGTCCTGACTGACCGAGCCACGCGCACGCTGCCGGTTGCAGCCTCGCTCTACATCACCGACATCGGTGTCGACTGGGGCAAGATCATGGCCCTGGGCAGCCTCATCGCGATCCCGCCGCTGATCTTCACCTTCATCGCGGCGCGCCAGATCATCACCGGGTTGACGGCAGGGGCGGTCAAGGGCTGATCAGGGCTTCGCCGCCAGCGCCTTGAGCTGGTACAGCGCGTCGAGCGCTTCGCGCGGGCTCAGGGCGTCGGGGTCGACAGCCGCCAGCGCTTTTTCAATGACACTCACCGAAGGCTGTTCTGCCAGCGGTGCTGGTGCGAACAGGTCGACCTGGCTGTGGCTTTGCGTTGCGTGGTCTTCCAGCGTCTCCAGCGTGTGGCGCGCCTGGTTCACGACCGCCGCCGGCATGCCGGCCAGGCGGGCCACCTGGATGCCGTAGCTGCGGCTGGCCGGGCCGCTCTGGATCTCGTGCAGAAAGACAATGTCTCGGCCGGCCTCCATCGCGCTGACATGGACGTTGACGGCTGCGTGATGTTCCGCAGGGAAGGCGGTCAGCTCGAAGTAGTGCGTCGCGAACAGCGTGTAGGCCTGCGTCTTGTCGTGCAACTGCCTGGCAATCGCAGAGGCCAGCGCCAGGCCGTCGAACGTGCTGGTGCCGCGCCCGATCTCGTCCATCAGCACCAGCGACTGCGACGTGGCGCTGTGCAGGATCTGCGCCGCCTCCAACATCTCCAGCATGAAGGTGGACTGCGCGTTGGCCAGGTCGTCGGCGGCGCCAATGCGGGTGTGGATGGCGTCGATCGGTCCGAGGCGGCACGCGCTTGCCGGCACATGGCTGCCCATGCTGGCGAGCAGCACGATCACGGCGATCTGGCGCATGTAGGTTGATTTGCCGCCCATGTTCGGGCCGGTGATGATCTGCATGCGCTGGCGCGGACCCAGGCGCGTGTCGTTCGCAATGAAAGCGCCGGAACTCGTCTGGGCCAGGCGCATCTCGACCACCGGATGGCGCCCGGCCTCGATCTCCAGGCATGGCTCTTTCGCAAACTGCGGCGCGCACCAGTTGAGCGTCAGCGCGCGTTCCGTCAGGGCGCACAGCGCGTCGAGCGCGGCCAGCGCCTGCGCCAGTCTGGCCAGCGCCGGCACGTGGTCCTGCAACTGATCCAGCAATTGTTCGTACAGCCATTTCTCGCGTGCCAGGGCGCGCTCCTGCGCGCTCAACGCCTTGTCCTCGAAGGCCTTGAGCTCGGGCGTGATGAAGCGCTCGGCGTTTTTCAGTGTCTGCCTGCGCCGGTAGTCGTCGGGCACCTTGTCGACCTGGCCTTGCGTGACCTCGATGTAGAAGCCGTGCACCTTGTTGAACTGCACGCGCAGGTTGGCGATGCCGCTGCGCGCGCGTTCGCGTCCTTCGAGGTCGAGCAGAAAGCCGTCGCAGTTGGTCTGGATGGCGCGCAGTTCGTCGAGCTCCGCGTCGAAGCCGCGGGCGATCACGCCGCCGTCGCGCACCAGCGCGGCGGACTCGGGATCGATCGCGCGGCCCAGCAGTTCGGCGCAGAGCGGCGGCGGCTGCAAGGCGCCGGCGATCTGCGTCAGGTAGGCGTCGAGCCCGCCCAGCAGAGGCGCCAGTTGCGCGGTCTTGTGCAGCGTGAGCGTGAGCGCCAGCAACTCGCGCGGGCGCACCTGGCGCAGCGCGATGCGCGCCGTGATGCGCTCGACATCGGTGCTGCCCTTGAGCTGCTCGCGCAGCTTTTGCCAGGGGCCGGACTGCCCGCCCTGTGCCGCGCCGTCACGCAGCGCGGCGATGGCGGCCAGCCGCTGCTGCGCCTGCGTGCGCTCGCGGCGCGGGCTGAGCAGCCAGTTCTTCAGCAACCGGCTGCCCATGCCGGTCAGACAGGTGTCGAGCAGCGAGAACAGGGTGGGCTGGTCTTCGCCGCGCAGGGTCTGCGTCAGCTCCAGATTGCGCCGCGTGCTCTGCGGCAGGGTGATGGTGTCGTCGTCGCGCTGCACGCGCAGGCTGTGCAGGTGGGTCAGGGCGCGGCCCTGCGTGTGCTCGGCGTAGCCCAGCAGCGCGGCGGCGGCGGCATGCGCCTGTGACAGTTCCTGTGCCTGCCACGGTGCCAGGCTCGCGGCCTGCAACTGCGCCAGCAGCTTGCGTTCGCCCAGTCCGGCGTCAAACTGCCAGTCCGGGCGCGCCGTGATGCTCAGGGTCGATGCGGTCTGGATCTGGCGCAGACGCGCCTCGAAGGCCGGTGTCGCGCCGGCGCTGAACAGCAGTTCGCCCGGCGCGATGCGCGCGAGCCAGTCGGGCAGTTCGTCGGGTGTGCACTCGGCCAGCGCCAGTTCGCCTTGCGTAATGCTGAGCCACGCCAGGCCGCAGCGGTTGCGTGGCCCCTGATGCACGGCGAGCAGAATGGCCTCGGTCTTGTCGCTCAGCAGTTCCAGGTCGGTCAGCGTCCC
Source organism: uncultured beta proteobacterium (assembly GCA_903828665.1). GTDB lineage: Bacteria > Pseudomonadota > Gammaproteobacteria > Burkholderiales > Burkholderiaceae_C > Rhodoferax. The sequence goes on along the minus strand of CAIKMZ010000109.1, from coordinate 39,602 downwards.
GGGGGTCACCACGCGCACCACCTTGCGATCGACCGGGCCTTTGCCAGTGACCTCGCCGACCTGCTCGCAGATCGCCACAGATTCGCCGAGCTTGATCAGGCGCGCGAGGTAGGTCTCCAGCGAATGAAAGGGCACGCCGGCCATCACCACGGGCTCGCCGGCCGACTGCCCGCGCTGCGTCAGCGTGATGTTGAGCAACCGCGCCGCCTTCTCGGCATCGGCGTAGAACAGCTCGTAGAAATCTCCCATGCGGTACAGCAGCAGCGTGTCGGGAAACCCGGCCTTGAGGGCGAGGTACTGCTGCATCATGGGGGAATGTTGTTTTGCGGCTTCGGTCATTTGCTGGGAGTCTATCAATATCAGTCGCTTCTCAAGTCGACTCGGCGCCTTTCGCGGGGGTCTGAGCAGAAGCGTCCCTTCTGACATAAGATGCCGGCACTCAACACTTTGGAAAGCACAGCGTGAACTGGTTTGGTAAGCAATCTCCCGACGCGGCGGACGCGGCGTCCGCGCCCTGGGACAGCAACGCATTGATCCTTGATGTGCGATCGCCCGGCGAATACGCATCGGGCCATGTCGACGGCGCCGTGAACCTGCCGCTGGACCGGTTTGTCGACATCTATGCCGCGCTGGCGCCGGACAAGGCGCAGCAGATTGTCCTGTACTGCCAGTCCGGTGCGCGCTCGGGTCAAGCTGTGCAGTTCCTCGCGCAGCAGGGCTACAGCCGGGTGGTCAACGGCATTTCGCCGGGAGCGGTGGCGCTCAGGACTGGCCGCCCGATCCGGCGAGAATAGCCGCGCGGGCGAACGCCTCAGGGCGAGGCGAGACGCCGCTGTTGGTCGGCGCGCTTGAGGTCGAGGTAGGTGGCGCGGTCGATCTCGTGCAGCTGGCGCGGGAAGCGTTCGCTGGCCGAGTACCAGTGGTCAAGCCGCTTCTCGAACTGCTCAGATGGTGTTGCCGCCAGCGCGTCGAGGTAGGCTTCCAGCGCCAGGAAATAGCGCATGGCACCGCGTTCGACGAGCGCGCGCATGCCGCCGATGAACTGCGGCGTGCCGTCGGACTGTCGCCCGATGACCGTGAACCCGACCTTGCCACGCCCGAAGGTGGCCAGATACGCCTGCGTGGCCAGGCGCGTCAGGGCGCCCGATTCGTAGGCATAGGAGAAATGCAGGAAGCTGCGTCCGCCCGGCAACGGTGTTGCCTGCAACAGGATGCGGTAGTTGCGGGTCCCGTAAGGCCCCTCGGCCGCCAGCAGTTCCACTTCTAGGTAGTCCTGCGTTGCCAGCCCCGCCTGGTATTTGAAGCTCAGGTTGATCGCCTGATCCAACGTGTGGTTGTACTTTCGGACCGCGCTGAGCGTCAGGCTCGCCCCGTTCGCACCGGTCGACAGGCGGCAATTCTTGAGGTTGATGTTCGACAGCAGGATGTCGCACCACTGGGTCGGGTCATTGAGCGCCTTGCTGACGCTGGCAAACGGGAAGCCGATCTCGGCATAGATGTCGCTTGTGGTTCGAGCGCCGGCTTCGTTTGATTCGATTCGAAGCGGCTGCTGGTACGGGCTGCTGCGCATGGCCTCGCTCATGCTGTCGCGCAGCGCGCGCAAGGCGTCCGCGGAATGCACTTCCGCAGGCGCCGCAACCGAGAAGTTGCCAAGGGCGTTGACGATGAGCAGCAATGCCGCCAGCGTCAGGCGGCGCAGCGCTCGGGACAGCCATGCTTCAGGCGTTGTTGCGAACCACATCAGGCGGAAGACTCGTTGCAATGGCAGGTGTGGCATCAGTGTTTACAGGTTGGCCGGCCATCATAGCGTGCTGCAAACCCAACTGCTGGTACGCTCGGCGCATGCCCAAAACCCATCTTGCCCGACTGTTTTCCCAAGGTCCCTTCATGCGCTTCTGGCTGGCGCGGCTCGCGGGCGTGATGGCCAACCAGATGCTGATGGTGGCGCTCGCCTGGCACATGTACGACATCACGGGCAGCGCCTGGGACCTGGGCCTGGTCGGGCTTTTTCAGTTCGTGCCTGCCTTGCTGATGACGCTGCCGGCTGGTCATCTGGCCGACAGGCTGCATCGCGGTCGCATCTTTGCCGCTTGCATGCTGCTGCAGGCCGGCGTCGCGCTGCTGCTGGTGCTGGCCACGCGCGGCGGCTTTGCCACGCGCGAGCTAATCCTGGCGATCTCGGTGGTGCTGGGCATGGCGCGCGCATTCCAGATGCCGGCGCAGCAGGCGCTGACGCCCCTGCTGGTGCCGCAGGACCTGCTGCAGGGCGCGATCGCCCTGAGTTCGAGCGGAATGCAGGCGGCCGTCATCTGCGGCCCGGCGCTCGGCGGCGTGTTGTATGTGGCAGGCGCCACCACGGTCTATGCCAGCAGCCTGCTGCTGTTCCTGCTCGCAGGCGGCCTCACGCTGGTCGTGCGCTACCGGCATCAGGCATCGACCCTCGCGGCCAACTGGGGCACGGTGCTGGCGGGCGTGGCCTTTGTCTGGCAGCGCAAGGTCCTGCTCGGAGCCACCTCGCTCGACCTGTTCGCGGTCCTGCTCGGCGGCGCCACCGCCTTGCTGCCGATCTATGCGCGCGACATACTGCACACGGGGCCCGAGGGCCTGGGCCTGCTGCGGGCAGCTCCCGCGGCCGGCGCGCTGTTGATGTCGCTCGTGCTGATGCGCTGGCCGCTCAAGCGCCATGTCGGGCACCGGCTGCTCGGGGCGGTTGCCGTCTTCGGCCTGGCCACCGTCGTGCTCGGCCTGTCGAGCCATTTCTGGCTTTCGCTGCTGGCGCTGGCGATCACCGGCGCGGCCGACAACATCAGCGTGGTGACGCGCCTGACCCTGGTGCAATTAGAGACGCCCGACGCCATGCGCGGACGCGTCTCGGCCGTCAACTCGATCTTCATCGGCGCCTCCAACCAGCTGGGCGAATTCGAGTCCGGCGCCACCGCCGCGTGGATGGGGCCGGTGCTGTCGGTGGTCGCGGGCGGTGTCGGTACGGTGCTGGTGGCCGCGGCCTGGCTGCGCCTGTTCCCGACCCTGGCGCGGCGCGACCGCATGGTGTGATCTGCGCGACACGTTTGCCGCTGTTCGGGCAAGGCCTGGGTGACAATGGCGCACATGACGAACCAACCCACATCAGCCAATTTCGACGATATCGGCGCCATTGCCGACGACGCGGTTCCCGCCGGCTTTTGCGCCGTCAAGGTCGGCGGCCCTTTCATGTTTCATAACGGGCCGCTCTACGGCAAATGGGACGGAGCGCGCCTCCTGCTCGGCTTTCGCGTCGAGGAGCGCCACACCAATCCCCTGAAAATGTGCCACGGCGGCATGCTGGCCAGCTTTGCCGACATGCTGATTCCCTGTGCCTCCATGTACCAGGGCGACACGGCGCGCCGTTTCCTGCCCACGATCAGCCTGCAGGTGGACTACATGAGCGCGGCACCGCTGGGCAGTTGGGTGCAGGGTGAGGCTGACGTGCTTCGCACCACGCGCAACATGCTGTTCGGCCAGGGGCTGGTCACGGCCGACGGCGAGCCGGCCCTGCGCGTCAGCGGCATCTTCAAGCTCGGGCAGTTGATCGAGGGCGGTGACGCCGGCGATCCCCTGGGATTGCACTGAGTCCTGCAGGACGGCAGGGCGTCAATTACCATGGCGCCATGACAAGCACCACTTTTCCGCTGCCAGCGGCCGTTCCGCTGCGGCAGGACGCCGGCATCGTTTCCCTCGTCGGCCTGGCGCATGCCAGTTCGCATTTCGGCCATCTGCTGCTGCCGCTGATGTTTCCGGTGTTCATGAAGGAGTTCGGTCTGAGCTATTCCGAGCTCGGCCTGCTGATGACCACCTTCTTCGTGATCTCCGGAACCGGGCAGGCGTTGGCCGGCTTTCTCGTCGACCGGATCGGCGCGCGACCGTTGCTGTTCGCGGCCATGGGCATCTTCATGCTGGCCTGCGTTGCGGCGTCCATTGTGACGGGTTACACCGGCCTGCTGCTGGTCGCGGCGCTGGCCGGCATGGGCAATGCGACCTTTCACCCGGTTGACTTCACGATCCTGAACCAGCGTGTGTCGACGCCGCGGCTTGGCTATGCCTTCAGCGCGCACGGTCTCACGGGCAACCTAGGCTGGGCCGCAGCGCCGCTGTTCTTCGCCACATTGAGCAGCCTATACAGCTGGCGCACGGCCTATCTGGCAGCGGCCTTGATGTACCTGTGCATCCTGCTGTTGCTGGTGACGCAGCGCGACAAACTGAGCACGCGCGCGGTCGTGCCGCACCCGGACCAGCCCTCCGAGCACAGCATGGCCTTCATGAAGCTGCCGGTCGTCTGGTGGTGCTTCTGCTTCTTTCTGCTGTCGACGATGACGATGGCCGTGGTGCAGAGCTTTTCGATCTCCATCCTCAAGGCCATGCATGGCGTGAGCATCGAGGCGGCGACCTTCACGCTGTCGGCCTACATGCTGTGCGGCGCGCTGGGCATGCTGGTGGGCGGCTTCATCGCGGCGCACACCGCCAACAGCGATCGCGTCGTCGCGCTGGCAATGGGCGCGGGCGCGGTGCTGCTGGTGCTGTGCGGCACCGGCGTGCTCGGCGGCACGCTGACCATGGTGGTGCTGGCGAGCACTGGTTTTGCCATCGGCATTGGCGGACCGTCGCGTGACATGATGATCAAGAAGGCCACGCCGCAGGGCGCCACGGGGCGCGTTTACGGCATGGTCTATTCGGGCCTGGACACCGGGCTGGCGGTCTCGCCGCTGCTGTTCGGCCTGTTCATGGACCGCGGCTGGTATGGCGCCACCTTGTTCGGCGCGGCGGCGGCGCTGGCGCTCAGCGTCGTGGCGGCGCTTGGCGTTGGGCGGCGCACCACAGCTCGAACGCCTCCGCCGAGCTGAGTTTGGGGACATAGCCGAACACGGTCTTGAGGCGCCGGTTGTCGAGCACGGGACGGTAGCGCAGGAAGTCAAGCTGCTCGGGTCCGTACTGCGTCAAGCCGAGTTTCTTCAGCAGCCACAGGGCGCTCCTCAGCAGCCAGGCCGGCAGCACCAGGCAGCGCTTGTTCAGGCGCGCCGCGATCTCGAAGATGCTGAGCTTGCCGTCGCCGGCGACGTTGAAGATGCCAGTGTTTGGCGCATCGATGCCGTGCAGGATGGTGCCGACCACGTCCTGGTCGTGGATGAAAACGAAGGGGCTGTCCGAGCCGCGGATCGCCAGCAGGCGCGGCTTTTTGAACAGATCGGTGATCTGGTTGTTCACGGTCGCGCCCAGGATGGTTCCGATGCGCAGCACAACCTGCTCGAGCTGCGGCTGCTGCGCACGGTACCCGTCCAGCATTTCTTCCACCAGCCGCTTGTGCCATGCATAGGCGAAAGCCTGGTTGCCGCGCAGCGCGTCGTCTTCGGTGAGCCAGGCCGGGTTGTCGGCGTGGTAGCCGTAGGCTGCGCCGCTGGAGGACAGGATGACGCGCCGCACGCCGTGGCGCACACAGGCTTCGAGCAGATTGCGGCTGCCGCCGACATCGACGCTGTATTCGAACTCGCGGCTGCTGTTCTTGCCCGGCGTGACGATCGAGGCCAGGTGCACCACCACCTCTGGCCGGTGCAGCGCCACGATGGCGTCGACCTCGGCGCTGCGGATGTCGGCGGTTTCATAGGCCACGCCCGGCAGGCGCTGCGCCGGCGCGCGCAGGTCGAGCGCGATCGTGACGACGTCGCTGCGCCGCTCCAGCGCGGCCACGACCTGGCTGCCGAGATAGCCGGAACTGCCCGTGACAAGGACGCGCCGCGCAGTCATGTTGCCAGCGCTGGCGGTGGATGCCGGCTCCAGTAGGTGGCCAGCGTGAGCCCGGCGACGATGTGCCAGATGCCCCACCAGGCGGTGATGACGGCCATGCCGCCCAGGCCGTCGAAGAAGCTGAAGATCAGGATCAGGCCCAGCCCCGAATTCTGGATGCCGCATTCGATGGCGACGGCGCGCCGGTCGCGCTCGGGCAGTCTCACGCCAGTCGCCATCGCGTAGCCGCTGAGCAGGGCGCAGGCGTTGTGCACGAAGACCACGCCCACCACCAGGCCGACGTAGAGCTTGAAATACTGCCAGTTCGCGCCCAGCGCCGCGAGCACGAACAGCAGGAAGAACAGCAGCGAGAAGATCTTCATCGGCTTTTGCGCGCGCGCCGTGAGAGCCGGCCAACGGCGCGAGACGAACAGCCCCGCGACCAGCGGCAAACCGAGCAGCAAGAGCACATGCAGGAACATCTCGACCGGGTTGACGGCGACCTGGCGCAACAACGGCTGCGCCGGCGCATACAGGCCGCCCCAGAAGGCGATGTTGAGCGGCGTCATGACGATGGCGGTGAGCGTCGAGAGTGTGCTGATCGAGACCGAGAGCGCCGTGTTGCCGCGCGCGAAATGGGTCAGGAAGTTCGAGATGTTGCCGGCCGGGCAGGACGACACCAGGATCATGCCGAGCGCGATGCTCGGACGCGGCTCGAGCAGCAGCACCAGGGCGAAGGTGAGGGCGGGAAACACGACGTGATGGCCGAGCAGCCCGATCACCAGCGCGCGCGGCGTGCGCAGCGCCTCCTTGAAATCGTCGGCCTTGAGTTCGAGCGAGACACCGAACATCACGAAGCCCAGCACGACGTTGAGCAGCAGCAGCGACTGCGGGCTGAAGTTCAGGCGCACCAGGTCGATGTCGATCATGACGGACCGCCGCTTCAGGCTTTGGGTTCTTCGTGCATCTTCTTGAAGTGGATCAGGCCTGGCGCCCACATGTGCTTGACCGGGTCCACATCGACGTGGATCACGGCGCAGCGGCCGCTGGCCAACGCGCGCTGCAGCGCCGGTTTGAGCTGCTTCGGATCGGAGACGCGCTCGCCGTAGGCGCCCATGCTGATGCCGAGCTTGTCGAATTCGATCTCGCCCAGGTCGGCCTTGATCGTCTCGTGCGGGTCGAGATGCTTGAAGATCATGGTCTTGAAAGGCCGCAGCATGAACTGCTGGTTCATCTTTACCATGCCCCACTGCTTGTCGCACAGCACGATATAGATCACCTGCGCCTGGTTGCGCACGGCGGTCTCGACCTCCTGCGAATGAAAGCCCATCGCGCCGTCGCCGATGATGCAGCACACCGGCAGCCCCGGGCGCGCAATCGCGGCACCCACCGCCTGCGCCATGCCGGCGCCGAGCATGCCGAACTTGAATGTCGAGAGCACCGTATTGGGCACGGCCACGCGGTGGTAGAACATGGCCCAGATGGTTGCGTTGCCGCCGTCGGCGACCAGCACCGACTCCGGCGGGAACAATTCGTCGCAGACCGCGCCGATGTGCGCCGGGTGCATTGGGATCGCCATGTCGGCCAGCGCCTTATCCCAGCCGGCGCGCTCGTCCTGCATGACCTTCGCATAGCTGGTGACGCGCTCGCGCCGCGCGTCGAGTCGGATCTCGCCCTTGCGCCGCTCGATCTCGTTGCCGAGCAATTCAAGAAAGCACCTGACGTCTGCGACGATAGCGAGGTCGACCGGCTTGTTCAGGCCGATCATCTCGGCGTCCAGATCGACCTGGATCGTGGTCTGCTCGGACGGCTTACGCCAGTAGGGCGGCTTGCCCCACCAGTCGGTCTCGCCCAGGCGCGAGCCGAGGATCAGCACCGTGTCGGCCTCGTTGCGCACGCGGTGGTTGAGCTTGACGTGCGGCATGGTGATGGCCAGCGCCGAGGTCTCGGTCAACACGCCGCGCGCCGCCCAGCTGGTGGTGACCGGCGCGTGCAGCAGCTCGGCGACGCGGCGCAGCGCGTCGAAGGCCAGCGCATGGATGACGCCGCTGCCGGCGTGGATCATGGGCGCGCCGGCGGCGATCAGCAACTGCGCGGCACGCGCGACCTGTTCCGGCGAAGGCGACTGCGCTTCGGTGGCGCGGTACTGGCCGGGCTTCCAATAAGCGGGATCGGCCTTGAACTTGCCGTTCATGATGTTCTCGGGAACGTCCAGGTGCACGACGCCCGGGCGGCCCTGCCAGCTCTTGCGCAGCGCCTTGCGCATGAGCTCCGGCACGCGGTCGAACGAGGAGACGGCCGCGCTCCATTTCGCGATCTTGCCGATGACGCCGCTCTGGTCGAAGCACTGGTAGCTGCCGCCTCGGTCCGGGTACATGATGCCGGGCCGGCGCGCGCTGGTGATGGCCAGCACGCGGTTGCCGTCGGCCTGCTCCACCACCAGGCCCGGCAGCAGATTGGCCACGCCGGGCCCGTTCGAGGCCATGCAGACGCCCAGACGCCCGGTCAGCCGCGCATAGGCGCCGGCCATGTGCGCGGCCGAGGTTTCATGACGCGGCGTGACGATCTCGATGCCGATGCGGTGTAGGGCCTCGTAAAAACCGAAGTAGGTGCCGTCAATGATGCCGAAGACTTCTTGGACACCTTCCGCCTGCAACATGCGTGCAAGGACCTCGCCGCCACTGATTTCTGCCATTTGTCTGCTCCTCGTTGTTGTCAGGTCCGTGGCGCCATGGCAGCACGGCCGGCCGCTTGTAGCGGGCGATTCATTATGCTATCGGGCGCCAGCGGAACAATGAGGGGCAAACCCGGACACGCGGGCGCGGACGCGCCGATTTCGCAACGGTACATCGCAGCGGCGGCACGGGGTCGGGGCAGCGGGAACCGACTAGGTCGGCGCGGCGTCCTGCGCTTTGGGCGCAATGACGTCCTCGATCATGAAGGTTCCGTAGTGTTGCGCGCTGACGGCCTTTGCTGCGCGCGCCACGGCGGCCACGCGTTCTGCCTGCGCCTCGTCGGGCGCGTGCACGACTAGAAAACTGCATCCCTGTTCCGCCAGTACCCCATGGGCATTGACCAGGTCGAGTTCATAGCCGAGCGATGCGAGCGGGCTTGCGGTCTGAAGCTGCAAATCGACCTGGGCCTTCATTTCCTCTGGCGCGTAACTGACCCAGCTCGAAGCAGGGAATCCCGCCTCGGTCAACAGATTCACGGCCGCCTGCAGCTCGGCAGCGGACGCGAAGGCGATCACGGTGTGCCCCACCGGTTTGAAGACACCAAATGCTTTCGGGGGATTGGTCTTGTCCATCTACTGCTCCTGTGAATCATCTAGTGAATGCGGCCAAGCCGTCCCCGGAAGGTGCGCGATCTTCCAGCTTGGAAACTGTAGGGATGCGGTCGGGCGCAGTCCGTGCGGTGTCGAACGAAGCACGCCCTTTCAGCGGGGCACAGATTGGCAATCGACTTCGTGTGCTCCCACACGGACACACACCCGATCGCGGACTAAGGTGAGGCTACGGTTTACCGCCCGGGCCTCGTGCCCGTTCCATCGTCAATTCACCCAGGAGAATCGCATGAAACCATCGACCACACTGCCGTCCGACACTGCACCTGCAGACGAAGACCTTGCCGAGCAGGCCCGTTCCGGCCACGGCATTCCGTCGCAGGATCCGGATCCCGCGGCACAGAGTGCGCTTCAACCCGAGGAAGCGTTGCGCGAGGCCAACTCGGTGCTGACGGGCGGCGGCCTGGTCGTCGGCATGGCCACGGGCGCTGCCATTGGCGTCGCGGCGGCCGGCCCGGTTGGGGTGGTGATCGGAGCCACGCTGGGTGGCGTTGCCGGCGCACTGGGTGGCGCTGCCGCAGGAGCCACGGCGAATCCGGAGGATCCGGGCAGCGCCGAGCCGGCGCGACCGCTGTCAACGCATGCGTGACTGGGAACGTCGCCTGTTGCTGACCCTGTTGTGGCCGATCTTCTGGCTGCAGGGCAGGCACGTCCGGCGCGTGACGCCGCGCATGCCCGAAGCGTCGGGTTCCCGTGAAGGGGTCTGTGGTCACGGCCCGGTGTGTCGGGTGCTGGTTGCCGGTGATTCGGGCGCGGCCGGTGTCGGTGTCGCAACACAGGAGGAGGCCCTGTGTGGTCAATTGGTGCATCGCCTGAGCCAACACCACAGGGTCGAGTGGCGCGTTCTGGCGGTCAATGGCCTGGACTCGCCGGGCTTGGTCAAACTGCTGGGCGATGCGCCGCTTGCCCGCTTTGACGTGGTCATTCTCTCGATGGGTGCCAATGATGTGACCTGCCTGTGCTCCCCGCAAAGATGGGTGCAGTGGCAGGCCCAACTGGCTGCGATCATCGTCGATCGCTTCGCGCCCAGACTGCTGGTGCACAGCGCGGTGCCGCCGATGCACAGTTGCATGGCCTTGCCGCAGCCGCTGCGCTGGTTCATGGGTCGGTGGGCTCTTGAAATGAACCAGCTTCTGTTCGGCCTGTTGTCCGGGCAGGACACGCGCACCATGCATTGGCACCCGGAGACGACCACATCCAACGGGATGGCCGCCGATGGCATTCATCCCAGTTCGCACGGCTACGCCCAGTGGGCCGACGGTCTGAGCCAGCTCATCCTGGCGACCGGCGTTCAGGCGCCATGACGGCCGCACGCGCATGGCGTTACCGCTGCCGATACCTGATTGCGCGCAGTTCATTCTGGTGATGCCGTAGAGCCAGCCGATTGGACATTCCCCGGTTCGCCAGCGCACTGAATCCCGCATCAGCCGCGGTTACGCTGCAAGCCGGAATCGCATCGAATCGAAAGAAACAACCATGAACCTGCGAAATTGTCTAGTGGTGCTCATTGCATTCGCAGCGAGCATTTCAACGCTGGCGGCTGAACCATTGGCCCCGGACACACTCAGTGAAATTGAACGCGTCCAGCCGATCAGCCCCAAGATGAAGGGCAGCGCCGTGCTGCGCGCGCAAGTCTTGCTGGATCGCGCGCATTTTTCCTCCGGTGAGATCGATGCGGCTTACGGTCAAAATTTGCGCAATGCCATACGCGGCTACCAGAGGACAAACGGCTTGCAGGATAGCGGCACGATCGACGGGCCGACCTGGGCCGTGTTGAATGCCGATACCGCACCCGTCCTCGTGCCCTATACGCTGCTTGACTCGGACGTTGCAGGTCCGTTCAATCCGATCCCGACTCAATGGGTGGCCAAGGCGAAGCTGACGGCACTCGGTTATTCCTCTGCCAAGGAAGCGCTCAGCGAGAAATTTCACGTCAGTCCCAAACTGCTCGCGGAACTCAATCCGGGAAAATTGTTTGCCGGTGCGGGTGAAGAAATCGTCGTGCCCAATGTTGCCGGAACGCCTGAATTGCCGAAGGCGGTAAAGATCATCGTCGCCAAATCGGACCGCACCTTGTCACTGGTCGATGCGGGCGGCAAGACAATCGCTCAGTTTCCGGTGACGACCGGCAGCAAACATGATCCGCTCCCCTTGGGAAACTGGAAGGTCACGGGCGTTGCCCGAAACCCGGTTTTCAACTACAACCCGAAATTGTTCTGGGACGCCGATCCAGGCGAAACCAAGGCCAGGATTGCGGCGGGTCCGAACAATCCGGTTGGCGTGGTCTGGGTCAATCTGTCGAAAGCGCATTACGGCATCCACGGCACGCCCGAACCCTCGACCATCGGCAAGACCCAATCCCACGGCTGCATCCGGTTGACCAACTGGGACGCGACGACCCTCGCGCAATCGGTCGTCACCGGGGTCGACGTTCTATTGCAAGAGTAGAGAGCGCCGCGCCATGAAAAGGGTTGCCACGTTCCTGAGCGGCGCTCTCGTCGGCGCGTTCGGCATTTATGTTTACTTGAACTTCGGCTCGCACGAGCCGGTCACGGCCTTTGCAGGCAACTCCACCATGGTGGTCCCAGCGCTTGCCCGTATGCCCATTGCCGCAAGCGCCGACCCGCAGGCCAGCGCCATTGAGACGCCCCTGTCCGAACCACCCGCAGCGCGCCCGCTGGCGCCCACGGCTGCTGCCGTCACGGTGTCGGATGTTGCTGCGCTGCCGCTGGCAAGTCAGCTGCTGATCCCGGTCGCCGGCATCCATGCCAGCGCGCTCAGAGACACCTACAACGAAGCCCGTGGCCTGGAGCGCCACCATGAAGCCATCGACATCCCGGCGCCCACTGGAACGCAGGTATTTGCCGTGGCGGACGGCACCATTGCCAAGCTGTTCAACAGCAAGCCCGGCGGCCTGACGGTTTACCAATTCGATACGAGCGCAACATTTGCGTACTACTACGCGCATCTGGATCGGTACGCCGCGGATATCAAGGAAGGTATGTCGCTCAAACGCGGCGATCTGGTCGGTTATGTCGGCACCAGCGGCAACGCAGATCCGGGAACCCCGCATTTGCACTTCGCCATGTTCGCGCTGGGGCCGGAGAAGCAATGGTGGAAAGGCAGTCCGATCAACCCTTACCCGCTGCTGGGAGGGACCACGCATCCCTGATGGCGCATCAAGTTCGTCGCCCTTTGGCAGGCAAGCTTGATGCTGTTTCGGCACAATGCGGGCCATGACCCATTCAACTGATTCACTCATCGCCGGCCACCTGCTGGTTCAATGCCTCATCGAGCAGGGCGTCACGCACGCCTTTGGCGTGCCGGGCGAAAGCTATCTGGCCGTGCTCGACGGCTTCCACCGCTACCGCGACCAGATCCGCTTCATCATCAACCGCCAGGAGGGCGGCGCGGCCTTCATGGCCGAGGCACATGGCAAACTGAGCGGGCGCCCCGGCGTCTGCTTTGTGACGCGCGGGCCCGGTGCCACCAATGCATCGATCGGCGTGCACACCGCGTTCCAGGATTCGACGCCGATGGTGCTGTTCGTCGGCGATGTGGCCAGCGACACGCGCGACCGCGAAGCGTTCCAGGAAGTCGACTTCCAGAGCTTCTTCGGGCCGAGCACCAAGGGTTTTGCCAAACGCGTCGAGCGCATCGACGATGCGCGCCGCATTCCCGAGTACGTGGCGCGCGCTTTTGCCACCGCCATGAACGGCCGGCCCGGCCCGGTCGTGCTGGTGCTGCCGGAGGACATGCTGACGCAGCTGCTGCCCCTGGCCCCCGACAGCGGACTGGCGCCGCAGGCCTTGCCGCGCGTCACGGCCGTGGAAGCCTGGAGCGATCCCGGTTCACTTCAAACCCTGCGCCAGGTGCTCATGCAGGCGCAGCGTCCCCTGGTCATTGCCGGCGGCAGCGGCTGGACGGTGCAGGCGGCGCAGGCACTGCAGCGCTTTGCCGAGAACTGGAAGCTGCCGGTCGGCAATGCATTCCGCAGACAGGATACCTTCGACAACCACCACCCGCAGTACGCCGGTGACGTCGGCATCGGTATCAACCCGCGGCTGGCGGCGCGCGTGCGCGATGCCGATCTGATCCTCGCGATCGGGCCGCGTCTGGGCGAGATGACCAGCGGCGGCTACACCCTGATCGAGGCGCCCCGGCCGCGCCAGAAACTGGTGCACCTGCACGCCAGCGCGGAAGAACTGAACCGCGTCTATCAGGCCGATCTGGCGATCAACGTCAGCATGGGCGCGGCGGCGCGCTCGCTCGAAGTGCTGAGCGCTCCGGGCACGCTGGCCTGGGAGGCGTGGACGCAGGCCTGCCACGACGACTACCTGGCCAACCTGGTGCCGCAGATACCGCCTGGCGACGTCGACATGCCCGCCATCGTGGCCTCGCTGCAGCGGCATCTGCCGATCGATACCGTGCTGACCAATGGCGCAGGCAACTTCGCGAGCTGGGTGCACCGCTATTACCGCCATCACGGCCTGGCCAAGGGCGTCAGAACGCAGCTGGCGCCGACCAATGGCGCCATGGGCTACGGTGTGCCCGCCGGCATTGCCGCGGCGATCACGACCGGGCGCCTGGCCTTCACCATCGCCGGCGACGGCGACTTCCTGATGAACGGACAGGAACTGGCAACGGCCGTGCAGTACGGCGCCAAGACCATCATCGTGCTGCTCAACAACGGCATGTTCGGCACCATCCGCATGCACCAGGAGCGCGAGTACCCGCAGCATGTGAGCGGCTCCGAGCTCAGCAACCCCGACTTCGCGGCGCTGGCGCGCGCCTATGGCTATGCCGGCGTGCGCATCCGCCGCACGGCCGAGTTCGAACCCGAATTGCTCGCGGCGCTGGCGCGCAGCGAAGGCACGCTGATCGAAGTGATGCTGGACCAGGAAGTGATCAGCGTGCGCAGCACGCTGTCGGCAATCACGCAGGCGGCGCTGGCGCGGCAGAAATGAGCGGTGACAGCGTGCCGGCACGCGTCGCCGCTGAACGCGCAGCCTGCACCGCCTGATTGCGCCGACAAGAAAGAAAGCCGGCTTGATGCCGGCTTTCTTGCAGGCACAGGAACGAGCTATTCCTTGATGTCGACGCCGTAGAAGCTGTGGCGGCCAAACGGGCTGAGCTTGAAGTCGATGACTTCCTTGCGCATCGGCTTGAGCTGCACGGCGTGCGCGATCGTGAACCAGGGTGCCTGTTCCTTGAAGATCACCTGGGCCTGCTCATAGAGCTTGCTGCGCGCGGCAGGGTCGCTGACGACCTTGGCCTTCTGCACGAGTTCCTCGAACGGCTGGTAGCACCACTTGGCCACATTGCCGCCGCCCGTCTTCGCGGCGTCGCAGCCGAGCAGGGTGTGCAGGAAGTTGTCCGGGTCACCGTTGTCGCCGGTCCAGCCCAGCATGCCCATCTGGTGTTCGCCGTTCTGCATGCGCTTGCGGTACTCGCCCCATTCAAAGCTCTTGATCTCGGCCTTGACGCCGATCTTGGCCAGGTCCGCCTGCATCAGTTCGGCGATGCGCTTGGCGTTGGGGTTGTAGGGGCGCTGCACCGGCATCGCCCACAGGTCGGTGGCAAAGCCGCTCGGGTAGCCCGCCGCCGCCAGCAGTTTCTGCGCTGCGGCCGGATCGAACGCGTCATCCTTGATGGCGTTGTTGTACGACCATTGCGTTGGCGGAATCGGATTCTTCGCCGCCACGCCGGTGCTCATGTAGACCGCGTCGACGATCGCCTGTTTGTTGATGGCCATGTTGACGGCCTTGCGCACGCGCACATCGTCGAACGGCTTCTTGGTCGTGTTGTAGGCCAGGTAGCCGATGTTCAGGCCCGCCTGCTCGAGCACCTGGATCTTCGGGTCCTTGCGCATCGCATCCAGGTCCGCCGGGTTCGGATACGGCATCACGTGGCACTCGCCCTTTTGCAGCTTGGCCCAGCGCACCGAGGCGTCCGGCGTGATCGAGAACACGAGGTCGTCGATCTTGGCCTTGCCGCCGTAGTAGTCCGGGAAGGCCTTGTAGCGGATGACCGCATCCTTCTGGTACTGCACGAGGTAGAACGGGCCGCTGCCGATCGGCTCCTGGTCGACCTTCTCGGGCGTGCCGGCCTTGAGCATGGCGTCGGCGTATTCCTTGGACTGGACACCGGCGTATTCCATCGCCCAGCCCGACAGGAAGGGCGCCTCGGGCTTGTTCAGCGTGATCTTGACGGTCATGTCGTTGACCTTCTCGACCGTCTTGATCAGCTTGTCCATGCCCATGTCGCCGAAGTAGGTGTGGTTGGAGCTGGTGACCTTGAAGTAAGGGTTGCTTTCCTTCCACTGGCGCTCGATCGCGAAGATGATGTCATCGGCGTTCATGTCGCGTGTCGGCTTGAAGTTCTTGTTGGAGTGCCACTTCACGCCTTTGCGCAGGAAGAAGGTGTACTCCTTGCCGTCGGGCGAAACCGTCCAGCGCTCGGCCAGACCCGGCACGACCTTGGTGCCGCCGCGCTCGAAGTCGACCAGACGGCTGTAGATCTGGCTGTTGGCGTCGAACGAGGTGCCGGTCGTGTTGACGCCCGGGTAGAAATTCTCGGGGCTGCCTTCCGAGCAGAACACCAGGGTCTTGGCCGCCACCGGCGTCAATGCCAGCAGCGCCGGCAGTGCCAGGGCGCACAACACGCTGCGCTTGAGCGCGTGGCCTGAAAGGGATGGGATCATCTTGTGGACTCCTTCTGGGTTGATGCTGCTAGGCAGCGGTTTGGATAAATTGTTCGGCTTCGTGGCAAGCCACCTGCCGGCCCGCCAGCAAGCGTAATACGGGACGCTCGATGTGGCAACGCGGGGTGGCATTCGGGCAGCGCGTGGAGAAGACGCAGCCGCTGGGCGGATTCAGCGGCGAGGGCAGCTCGCCCTTGAGCACGCTGTGCTTGCGCAGCGCGCCGCTGCCCAGGATGCCCGGCGTCGATGCTAGCAGCGCCCGGGTGTAGGGATGCAGCGGCTGCGCGAAGAGGGTCTTCTTCTCGCCCTGCTCGACGGCGTGGCCGAGGTACATCACGAGCACGTCGTGCGCGATGTGGCGAACCACGCCGAGGTCGTGCGAGATGAACAGGTAGGCCAGGCCCAGCTCCTGTTGCAGGTCGGCCAGCAGGTTGAGCACCTGCGCCTGGATCGATACGTCGAGCGCCGAGACCGGTTCGTCGGCCACGATCAGCGAGGGCTTGAGCATCAGCGCGCGTGCGATCGCGATGCGCTGGCGCTGGCCGCCGGAGAACATGTGCGGATAGCGCTCGTAGTGCTCCGGGCGCAGGCCGACCAGCGCCAGCATGGCGCGCGCCTGCGCCGCGCATTCGGCGGCCGACAGGTCGGTGTTGATTACGAGCGGTGCTTCCAGAATGGCGCCGATCTTCTTGCGCGGGTTGAGCGAACCGAACGGGTTCTGGAATACGAGCTGCACGGTTCGGCGCAGCGCATGGCGCGCCTCGCGTTGCGCAGTCATCACGTCCACGCCATTGAGGCGCAACTCACCGGCAGTAGGCCGCTCGATCAGCGACACCATGCGCGCCAGCGTCGATTTGCCGCAGCCCGATTCACCCACAACCGCCAGCGTCTTGCCGGCCTGCAACGTGAACGAGACGCCGCCGACGGCCTGCAGGTATTCCGCCGGTTTGAGGAAACCGCGGCCGATTTTGTAGACCTGGCGCAGGTCGCGCGCGACAACGACGTCGATCGGGCTTGTGCTCATGTCGCGGCCCCCAGCGGGTAGATGCAACGCACCGTGCCGGCTTGCCAGGTCTTGAGGGCAGGGCGCTGCGCGCGGCAGTCGTCGGTGGCATAGGCGCAGCGCGGCGCGAACAGGCAGCCGTCGGGCCGGTCGTACAGGCCGGGCACCATGCCGGGAATGGTGGCCAGGCGCGTCAGGCCGTCGCTGCGCTCGGGCATGGCCACCATCAGCGCCTGCGTGTACGGATGCTGCGGTGTCGTGAACAGGTCCTGCGCGCTGCGCTCCTCCATGATCTGCCCGGCGTACATGACGGCGACGCGCTGCGCCATCTCGGAGACGACGCCCATGTTGTGCGTGATCAGCACCAGCGCCATGCCGCGCTCCTTCTGCAGGTTCTGCAGCAGGTCCAGGATCTGGGCCTGAATCGTCACGTCGAGTGCTGTCGTCGGCTCGTCCGCGATCAGCAACTTGGGGTTGCAGGCGATCGCCATGGCGATCATCACGCGCTGGTTCATGCCGCCCGACATCTGGTGCGGGAAGTCCTTCAGGCGGCTCTCGGGCGCCGGGATGCCAACCTGTTCCAGCAACTCGATCGAACGCCGGTGCGCGGCCGTCGTATCCATGCCCAGATGCAGCTTGAGAGTCTCGGCGAGCTGAAAGCCGATCGTGAAGCAGGGGTTCAGGCTGGTGGTCGGATCCTGGAAGATCATCGCCACATCCTTGCCGGTGAGCTTGCTGCGCTCGCTGCTAGACAGGGCGAGCAGGTCGTGGCCATCGAAGCGCAGCTTGTCGGCACGCACCACGCCCGGATACGACACCAGACCCATCAGCGCCATCATGGTGACGCTTTTCCCCGAGCCCGATTCGCCAACGATGCCCAGCACATCGCCCGCCTGCAATGACAGGCTGACGCCATCGACGGCATGCATGACGCTGTCCTTCGAAGGAAAGTCGACCGAGAGGTTTTCGATTTCGAGCAGGGCCATGAGAGCAGAGTGTCAGCGCTTGAGTTTCGGATCGAACGCGTCGCGAAGTCCGTCGCCCAGCAGGTTGAAAGCCAGTACCGTGACCAGGATCGCCAGACCCGGGAAGGTCACGACCCACCAGGCGCGCAGCACGAACTCGCGCGCATCGGCGAGCATGGTGCCCCATTCCGGCGAGGGCGGCTGTGCGCCCAGGCCCAGAAAGCCGAGCGCGGCGGCGTCCAGGATCGCGGTCGAGATGCCCAGCGACGCCTGCACGATCAGCGGCGCGGTGCAGTTGGGCAGGACCTCGTTGAACATCAGGCGCAGGTGGCCGGCGCCGTTCATGCGCGCTGCCGTCACATAGTCCTTGGCCATCTCGGTGATCACGGCCGCGCGCGTGATGCGCACATAGTGCGGCAGCACCACGACGGCCACCGCCAGCATCGCGTTCATCAGTCCCGGGCCGAGAATGGCCACGATCACGATCGCCAGCAGCAGGCTCGGCAGCGTCAGGATGATGTCCATCAGGCGCATCACGGCGATCTCGAACAGGCCGCGGAAGTAACCGGCCGTCAGTCCCAGCACCGTGCCCATGACGACCGAGAGCGCCACCACCGCCAGGCCGATCGCAAGGGACAGGCGCGCACCAAAGATCAGGCGCGAGAGGATGTCGCGGCCGATGGCATCGGTGCCGAGCCAGTGCGCACTGGTGCCGCCTTTTTGCCAGGCCGGCGGGCTCAGGAAGACGCTGGAATCGGTCAGGTCGGGCGCATAGGGTGCGATCAGCGGCGCGAACGCGGCCAGCAGCAGCACGAAGGCCACGATGAACAGGCCAGTCAGGGCACCGCGGTTGTCGCTGAAGTAGCCCCAGAATTCGCGCAGGGGGCGCGGCGGCTCCAGCCCGGTCGGAGGGGTTGATGCTGTCACCGTCAGTGCCTTATGCGCGGGTTGATGATGCCATAGGTGACGTCCACCAGCAGGTTGACCGACATGACGATGATGCCCAGCAGCAGCATGCCGCCCTGCAGCACCGGGTAATCACGCCGGCCGATGGCCTCGATCATCCACTTGCCGACACCGGGCCAGGAGAAGATGGTCTCGGTCAGGATGGCGCCGGTGAACAGCACGCCGACCTGCAGGCCGATCACCGTCACCACCGGAATCAACGCGTTGCGCAGCGCGTGCAGCGCCACCACGCGCAGATTCGATAAGCCCTTGGCGCGCGCCGTGCGGATGTAGTCCTCACCCAGTACTTCGAGCATGGCCGAGCGTGTCATGCGCGCGATAACCGCCAGCGGATTGGTGCCAAGCACGATGGTGGGCAGGATCAGGTGCGTCGCGGCTGACCAGAAGGCAGCCTTGTTACCGGCCAGCAGCGTGTCGACCAGCAGGAAGCCGGTGACCGGCTCGATGAAATGCGTGAATGAGATGCGGCCCGACACGGGCGTCAGGTCCAGTTGCACGGAGAACAGCAGGATCAGCAGCAGCCCCCACCAGAAGATCGGCATCGAATAGCCGGTCAGCGAGACACCCATCACGCCATGGTCGAGCACGGAGTTGCGTTTCACCGCTGCCAGAATGCCGGCCGGTATGCCTAGCAGCAGCGCGAACAGGATGGCGCAGACGGCCAGTTCGATGGTGGCGGGAAACAGCGACGTGAACTCGCTGAGCACCGGCTCATGCGTGATGATGGATTTGCCCAGATCGCCCTGCAGCACGCGGCCGATGTAGATGCCGTATTGAACCAGCACCGGCCGGTCCAGCCCGTATTCTTTGAGCAGCAGGGCATGGCGCGTCGCATCGATGCCGCGCTCGCCGGCCAGCGTTTCAATCGGGTCGCCCGGTACCATGCGGATCAGGAAGAACGCCACCAGGGTCATGCCGATGAATGTCGGAATGACCAGACTGAGACGGGTTAACAGGAAACGCAGCATGGTTGTGGTTTGAATAGCGTCGCTCGGGCTGCATCATGCCAGAACAAAAAAGGCCGACTTGCGTCGGCCTTTGCGCAAACAGCAGTCCTGCTTACTTGAGGTGCTTGCCGATCAGGCCAGCCATCTCGAACATGGACACCTGGGCCTTGGCGAAGATTTCCTTCAGCTTGGCGTCGGCATTGATCATGCGCTTGTTGACTGCGTCTTGCAGTTTGTTCTTCTTGATGTAGGCCCACAGCTTGCTCACCACTTCAGTGCGCGGCAGCGGGTTCGCACCCACGATGGCAGCCAGAGCAGAGCTCGGGGTCAGGGCCTTCATGAACGCAGCGTTCGGCGTGCGTTTTTTGGCCGGAGCCTTCTTCGCGGCGACCTTCTTGGCCGCTACCTTCTTGGCGGGAGCCGCTTTCTTGGCGGGTGCTGCCTTCTTGGCTGGTGCCTTGGCGGCTACTTTTTTGGCTGGTGCTGCTTTCTTTGCGGGTGCAGCTTTCTTGGCCGGAGCGGCTTTTTTCGCCGGTGCTTTCGTTGCAGTTGCCATGATTTATTGTCCTTCTAGAAGTTGATTAATCACCAGCGAAAAACTGCTTCTCCACTGGCAAAGCGGATGCTACTGGAGAAATGAAGCGCTTCCAAGCGAAAAAATCAATTTTTCACTCGAAACTGTTGTTTTTTTTGTGGCTGGTTTCCCTTGGGCTTCCCTCTGAAAATCAAATGGACCGTGTTTTGACCTCAAAAATTGTTAACGCGATGCGGCAGGTGCTGGCATCAAGCGCGCGCCAGGACAGGATATTCTCTGCATCCGGGCGCCGCGCGACGCGCTGGCGCCAGCGATTTTTTTGCCAACACGAGGAGAGCCGAGCATGAGCCCATCATTTGCCACCTGTGACCTGTGCGATGCGCACAAGAACGACCCTTCCACCGACTTCCAGGTTCTGCCACCCGTGTTTCGCGACTTCGGCCGAGCGCGAAAGTTCTGCGGTCCGGTTGTCACGATCAAGTGCTTCGAGGACAACACGCTGGTCAAGGCGGCGCTGGATTCGCCCGGCTTTGAGGATACGCCGGGCGGCCGCATTGGCAAGGTGCTGGTGGTCGATGGCGGTGGCTCGCTGCGACGGGCACTGGTTGGCGGCAATCTGGGCGCGGCGGCGCTGCGCAACGGCTGGGCCGGCATCGTCATCGACGGCTGCGTGCGCGACGTGGCGGAACTGGCACTGCTCGATGTCGGCATCCGCGCCCTGGCCAGCATGCCGCTGCCGACCGAAAAGCGCGGCGAGGGTCAAAAGGATTTGGCCGTGCAGATCCAGGGTGTTTGGGCGCGCCCAGGCGACTGGCTTTATGCGGACGAAGACGGGATTGTGCTCAGCGCATTACCTCTGGTGTGACGCGTGGCATGGCGCGCCCCGGCAGCGTGGCCAGCACCAGCCCGAGCAGCGCGATGGCGAAAGCCAGCACCTGGATCCCGCGCAGGGTTTCACCCAGCACCAGCACGCCGACCAGGGCGCTGGTGATGGGCAGCATGACGGTGAAGACGCCGGCCCGTGCGGCCGGCACGGTCTTCAGGCCCGTCATCCAGAGCCACACCGTCCATACGCTGGCGGCCAGTGCGTAGAAGAGCAGCAGCAGCCAGTTGCCGGTTGACACCGCGCCGAAGTCAAAGCGAAGGGCGGTGTAAATGCCCATCGGTGTCATCAGGACAAAGCCCCACAGGTTGATCAGGGCTGTGATCCGCTTCGGGCTTAGCGCACCCGTGAGCCGCTTGCCGATCACGGCGTAGGCGGCCTCGCAGACAACGGCGCCGAACAGCAGCAGATTGCCCAGCATTTCGCCCCGATGGGTATTGGGCTGCGTCGGCCCGGCCTTGGACAGTGCCAGCAGCCCGATGCCGAAGGCGGCGCACGCGATGGCGGCCCAGACCCGCGCGCCGATGCGCTCGCGCAGAAAGAGCCAGCTCAGCAGGGCCACCACGGCCGGAATGGCGGCCATGATCACGCCGGCCGAGACTGCGCTGGTCATGCTCACGCCAAAGAGCATGCACAGCGAGAACAGGAAATTGCCCAGCAACGATTCGAGGAAGATCAGTTGGCGCGTGGCGCGGCTCAGCGGCGCCTCGCCCGGCGGCTTGCGCAGCCAGTGCGGCATGGCCAAGCCGCCGATGCCAAAGCGCAGCCAGGCCAGCAGAAAGACGGGCAGGGCCGCGACCAGTGGCTTGGACAGGGCCACGTAGCTGCCGACCAGCGACATGCTCAGGGCCAGCAGCAGGTAAGCGGACAGGTTCTTGGTGAGTGCAGACAAGATGCGTTGCGCGGTCGTGGAAGCCACGCATCATGCCTGAGGCTGGCAATGGTTTGGCGATTAGGACGCAAATTGGCACCAGCGGTTGGCCTGGAACTGATGTACCGTCAGGCTCCAGCACAGCGGGGAAATTTCATGGGCATCGGACAGTTTGCATACGCCAACAACAGCAATCGTTTCCTGGCGGCGGCCGAGTTGACGGACCAGCGATTTGCCCTGTGCGGCGTGCCGTACGACGGCGCGGTGACGCATCGGCCCGGCGCGCGCTTCGGCCCGCAGGAGATCCGCCGCGCCAGCCTGATGCTGTGCG
The DNA here is from genome assembly GCA_903828665.1 of uncultured beta proteobacterium. Taxonomy (GTDB): domain Bacteria; phylum Pseudomonadota; class Gammaproteobacteria; order Burkholderiales; family Burkholderiaceae_C; genus Rhodoferax. Next base: position 17,301 of record CAIKMZ010000109.1, on the reverse strand, counting down.
ATGGCATCCATCCCCTGTTCGGCGTCTCGCCGCTCGCGCACCTGGGCGATGCGCACGACATGCGGCTGCCCAATGCCTCGCCATTGCCGCAGGTGCGCGCGCAGATCGAGGCGCAGGCGGCGGCCCTGATGGCAAGCCACCACTGCGTCTTCCTCGGTGGCGACCATTCGGTGACACTGCCGCTGTTGCGTGCAGCCCGTGCGCGCTACGGCCAACTGGCCCTGATCCACTTCGACGCGCATTGCGATACCTGGCAGGATCACTTCGGCGAGCCATCCGGCCACGGCACCTGGACCTATGAAGCGCTGCAGGAGGGGCTGGCTAGCCCGGCGCACACGGTGCAGATCGGCCTGCGCTCCAGCGGCGAGCGCGCCGCCACCGGGTACGTGCGCGACCAGGGCGGCCTGATTTTCACGGCGCGCGAACTGCGCGGGATCGACGGGGCCGCGCTGCAGCCGGTCATCGGGCGGATCCGGGAGCGCATCGGCGAGCGGCCCTGTTATCTGACGCTCGACATCGACTGTCTGGACCCGGCGTTCGCGCCCGGTACCGGCACGCCCGAGCCCGGTGGGCTGACCAGCTCGCAGGTGCTGACCCTACTCGAGGAACTTGCGCCGCTCAATCTGATCGGCATGGACTGCGTCGAGGTTGCGCCAGCCTACGACCACGCCGAACTCACGAGCCTGGCCGCGGCCACGCTGGTCTGGACCTACCTGTGCGGCCAGATTGCCAAGTCTGAATCCGGGAAACTCGATCATGCTGCTTGATTCCGATACCCAGCTCAACCAGAGAAGCTACTACGAGGCCAGTGTGCGCCGACCGCGCACCGCCGCCGCGCTGCAGGAAGCGTTGCAGGCCGACGTGCTGGTGGTGGGCGCCGGGTTTGCCGGGCTGTCGGCGGCGATCGAGTTCGCGCAGCGCGGCTACCAGGTGGTACTGCTGGAGGCGGACCGTGTCTGCAGCGGCGCCTCCGGGCGCAATGGCGGCCAGGCCATCGTCGGTTATTCCAGCGGACAGGGTCCGTTCGAGTCGCAACTGGGCATGACCGATGCACGCACCGCTTGGAACATCACGCTCGAGGCGCTGGACCTGATCGATGAGCGCATCGCCACCTTCAACATCGACTGCGACCAGGTCAAGGGCTATCTGTACGTGGCGGACTCGGCGCGCAAGGCGCGCGCGCTGGAAGTGGACATGCAGGCTCTGGAGCGCAACTACGGCTTTGCGACGGATTTTGCACGCGGTGCCGATGTGCAACGCCACATTCAGAGTCCGCGCTACCTTGCGGCTGCCTACGAGAATCGCTCCGGCCACCTGCACCCGCTCAAGTACGGGCTCGGCCTGGCGCAGGCCGCCCGATCGCTCGGGGTTCGAATTTTCGAGCAGTCGGCGGTCATCGCACTGGAGCGCGGCAGCCGCCTGACGGCGCGTACCGCGCAAGGCTCGGTCAGCGCCGACTTCGGTGTGCTGGCGGGCAACTGCACGCTGGGCGAATACGGCCCGCTGGTCGCGCCGGAGATCACGCCGCGCGTCATGCCGGTCGGGACGTATATGGTGGCGACAGCGCCGCTTGATCCGGAGCTGTGCCGGCGCCTGATTCCGAGCAACGCTTCAGCCTGTGACAACAACTTCATCCTGGACTACTTCCGCTTCAGCGCCGACCACCGCATGCTATTTGGCGGCGGTGTCAGCTATTCCACGCGCACGCCGCCCGACTTGCAGGCGCACATGGCCGCTCGCATGGCGCGCGCCTTTCCGGTGCTGCGCGACGTGCGGACCGATTTTGTCTGGGGCGGCTTTGTCGACATCAGCATGAACCGGGCGCCCGATTTCGGGCGCCTTGCCGACAACCTCTATTACCTGCATGGCTTCAGCGGCCATGGCGTGGCCCTGACCGGCATGGCGGGCCGCCTCGTGGCGCAGGCGGTGGCCGGGCACGCAGAACGCTTTGACCTGTTCGCCAAGCTGCGCCATCGCGAGTTTCCCGGCGGACCGCTGCTGCGCATGCCGAGCCTCGTGCTGGGCACGCTGTACCATCGGCTGCGTGACCTGCTATGAGGGTTTGCGGCCGGCGTGGAGGCGCTTTAGCGCGCTGGCCACCGTCCAGGCCAGCAGCGGACCGTAGCGCTCGATGTCGGCCAGACGCGCGTAGCCATAGCCGATGACCAGCCCCTTTGCATCGCGGCGGAGCAGGCAATAAGCCGACAGCGGGCGCACCGTCATGTCAAGCTTGGCCATCTGTTCCGCCAGTGCCTCGTCATCGAGCGCGGCCGGCAGGCGCAGACACAGGTGCAGACCTTGTTCGGCGCCGGTGATCTGGGCATCCGGTCCCAGGCAGGGTTGCAGCGCGGCGAGCAGGCAGCGGCGGCGCTCGGCATAGCTTTGGCGCGCGCGGCGTAGGGCGCTGGCGAAATGGCCCATTTCGATGAATTCGGCCAGCGCTGCCTGCAGCGGCATCTGGCCGGGGCGATTGAGATCGTAGTGCGCGCGCTTGAACGCGGCCACCAGTCCTTTGGGCACCACCAGGTAGCCGAGCTTGAGGCCCGGATACAGCACTTTCGAGAACGAACCCATGTAGAGGACGCGCTGGTCGGTGTCGAGCCCGGCCAGGGACGAGATCGGCGGACCGCTGAAGCGGAACTCGCTGTCGTAATCGTCTTCGAGGATCCAGGCCTTGTGCTGGCGGGCGAGCGCCAGGATCTGATGGCGCCGCGCCAGCGACATCACGGCGCCGGTCGGGTACTGGTGAGAGGGCGTGACGTAGATCAGGCGCGGCGGCGTGGCTTCGTCCTGTGCCTGAGGCGCAATGCCGTGCTGGTCGACCGGCACCGGATGCGGCGTAAGGCCGGTTGCCAGGAAGGCCTTGACTGCTCCCCAGTAGGCCGGGTCTTCGATCCAGACCGTGTCGCCGTGATCCGCCAGCAGGTGGGCGCACAGTTCCATGGTTTGCTGCGTCCCGCTGGTAATGATGACCTGCTCGACGTCGAGCGGCACGCTGCGAAAGACGCGCAGGTAGTCGGCCACCGCGCGTCGCAGCGGCGCGTAGCCGCCCGAGTCGTTGTAGTCCAGCATCTCAGGGTAGGTCATGCGCCAGTGCTTGTTCTGCAGCCGTTGCCACAGAGCGACCGGAAATGCGTTGAAGTCGGCGATGCCCGGCGTGAACGGTTGGATCTCGAGCTGGCCGGCGCAGAAGGTGGTCGCCAGGGCGCGGCCGCGGCGCGACAGATCGGCGCTCTGGTTCTGATGCGGGAGGTGCCGGCGCCGGGCTGACTTCGGGACGCTGTCGTTGACGAAGGTGCCACTGCCGACGCGACTGACCAGGTAGCCTTCGACTGCCAGTTGGTTCAGCGCCGCCACCACGGTGTTGCGCGACATGCTCAGGTCCTGCACCAGATCACGGCTCGATGGCAGGCGGTCGCCGGCGGCGAGTTTGCCGTCGAGGATGGCGCGGCGAAGGGCCTCGTAGAGCTGGCGATGTAGAGGCAGCTTGTCCTGCCTGCTCAATCGGTTAATTTCGGTCAGCAGCAGTTCCGAGAGCATGAAGTGGCACCCTGTACTTGGATAAACTGGCTCCCATTGTCAACCAATTGCACCCGCACAATGAAGCGGAGCATGCACAAGCGCAGCCTGGAGTAATTTATGAACGACAAGAAAACGATGAGTTTCAATGAGCTGGAGCAGTGGCTCAACGAGCGCCGGGTCACTGAGGTCGAATGCCTGGTGCCCGACTTGACCGGCGTGGCGCGCGGCAAGATCCTGCCGCGTGCCAAGTTCACCGAAGACCGCGGCATGCGCCTGCCGCAGGCGATCGTGGCCATGGGGGTGACCGGCGAGTTTCCGGAAAGCGGCCCCTATTACGACGTCATCGACCCGACCGACAAGGACATGCAGTTACGCCCCGACCCGTCCACCGTCCGCATTGTGCCGTGGGCGACGGACCCGACGGCGCAGGTCATCCACGATTGCTTCGATCACCACGGCAACCTGGTGCCGTTCGCGCCGCGCACCGTGCTGCGCCGGGTCTGCGACCTGTTTGCGGCCGAGGGTCTGCAGCCGATCGTCGCGCCCGAGCTCGAGTTCTACCTGACGGCACGCAATACCGACCCAAACACTTTGCTGCGCCCGCCGGTCGGGCGCAGCGGACGCGCCGAGACCTCGCGCCAGGCCTACAGCATCGACGCGGTCAACGAGTTCGACCCGCTGTTCGAAGAGATCTACGACTATTGCGACAAGATGGAACTCAATGTCGACACGCTGATCCACGAGGTCGGCGCCGGGCAGATGGAGATCAATTTCTTTCATGCCGAGCCGCTCGGTCTGGCCGACGAGGTCTTCTTTTTCAAGCGCACCGTGCGCGAGGCCGCTTTGCGCCACGACATGTATGCGACCTTCATGGCCAAACCGATCGCGGGCGAGCCCGGCAGCGCCATGCATGTGCACCAGAGCCTGGTCGACATGGCCAGCGGGAATAACGTGTTCAGCAACGAGGACGGAACGCCGAGCGAAACCTTCATGCACTACATCGGCGGCCTGCAGCGTTACATCCCGGCAGCAATGGTGCTGGTCGCGCCCTACGTCAACAGCTACCGGCGCCTGTCGCGCAATACGGCGGCGCCGATCAACATCGAATGGGGCTACGACAACCGCACGGTCGGCATCCGCTCGCCCATTTCATCACCGACCGCGCGGCGCGTGGAAAACCGCGTGATCGGCGCCGATGCCAATCCTTATGTGGCGATGGCGATGACGCTGGCCTGTGGCTACCTCGGCATCAAGAACAAGATCAAGCCCAAGTCCGAAATGAAGGGTGACGCCTACCTGGCGCCGCATTCGTTGCCGCGCAGCCTCGGGGAGGCACTGGACTGGCTGCGCCGCGAGCCCGACCTGCACGAGGTGCTGGGCAAGGAATTTGTCACCGTGTACACGGAGATCAAGGAACTCGAGTTCGACGAGTTCATGAAAGTGATTTCACCCTGGGAGCGTGAGCATCTGCTGCTGCACGTCTGATCGCCCATCCCCGCATCAAAGCAAAGGAATACTCATGAATACCGTCGTTGACACGGTCGCCATCCAGGCGCTCGACAGTGCGCATTTTCTGCACCCGTTCACGGATTACAAGGACCTGGCCACGCGTGGCGCGCGCATCATCACCAGGGGCGAGGGCATCTATGTCTGGGATTCCGAGGGCGCGCGCCTGCTCGACGCCATGAGCGGCCTCTGGTGCGTCAATGTCGGTTACGGCCGCCAGGAACTGGCCGATGCCGCCCACAAGCAGATGATGGCGCTGCCCTTTTACAACAGCTTCTTCCAGACCACCAATGTGCCGGCGGTGCAACTCGCCACCAAATTGGCCTCGTTGGCACCAAAAGTGGGCGATCGCAGCTTTGCGCACGTTTTCTACTCATCAAGCGGCAGCGAGAGCAACGACTCGAATGTCCGTATGGTGCGCCGTTACTGGGACTTGCAGGGGCAACCACAGCGCAAGGTCATCATCAGCCGGCTTAATGCCTACCATGGCAGCACCATGGCCGGCGCGTCGCTCGGCGGCATGAGCGGCATGCATGCACAGGGCGATCTGCCGATTCCGAATATCACGCACATCGGACAACCTTATTATTTTGAGAATGGATTGCCGGGTGAAAGCGCGACCGATTTTGGCCTGCGTGCGGCACGCTGGCTGGAAGACAAAATTCTTGAACTCGGCTCCGGCAAGGTTGCAGCCTTTATCGCCGAGCCGGTGCAGGGCGCCGGTGGCGTCATCATTCCGCCTGCCACCTACTGGCCCGAGATCCAACGTATCGTGGACAAGTACGGCATCCTGTTGATCAGCGACGAAGTGATCTGCGCCTTCGGCCGGCTTGGCACCTGGTTTGGCTACGAGAAGTTCGGCTACAAGCCCGACCTGGTGACGTTTGCCAAGGCGGTGACCAGTGGCTATGTGCCGCTGGGTGGCGTACTGGTCGGAGACCGGGTGGCCAAGGTTCTGATCGAAAAGGGCGGCGAGTTCAACCACGGCTATACCTACAGCGGGCATCCCGTGGCCTGTGCGGTGGCCTTGGCCAATCTGGACATCATGGAGCGCGAGCAATTGCCGCAGCGTGTGCGTGATGATATTGGCCCCTATCTGGCGCAGCGTTTTCTCGAGATCGGTGCACATCCGCTGGTGGGCATGGCGGAGACCTGCGGTTTCATGGCCGGCCTGGTGCTGGTGAAGAACAAGGCGCGGCTCGAACGTTTTGCAGAGGATCTGTCGGTCGGCATGATTTGTCGCGGTCACTGTTTCAGGAACGGATTGATCATGCGCGCCGTGGGCGACCGCATGATCATCGCGCCGCCCCTGACCATGACGCATGCCGAGATTGACGAAATGGTGAGCCTGATTTTGCGCTGCCTGGATTTGACCTATGAGGAGATCAAGAAGAAAGGCTGGTTGGCATAGGGATTGCGTGGATGGAAGCACCCGGCTTGGGAAGGTACCATCGAGTTTTGGGCAGGTTCGATCAATTACTTCAGGAGAACGAATTGGGCAATTCAGCATGTGGAAAAATATTGATGGGCAAATTGATGACAGGTCTGGCGTTGGCCGGGTTGCTGTCCATCGCCGCCACCTCGGCGCTGGCGCAGGAGGAAAAGGTTCTCAATATCTACAACTGGTCGGACTATATTGGCGACGACACGCTTGCCAATTTCCAGAAGGAAACCGGCATCAAGGTGCGCTACGATACTTTTGACAGCAACGAGACCCTGCATGCCAAGCTCGTTGCCGGCAAGACCGGTTATGACATCGTGGTTCCCTCGTCGAATTGGGCCAAGATCCAGATTGACGGTGGCCTGTTCACCAAACTCGACAAGAGCAAGATCGCAACCTACGGCAATCTCGATCCTTTCGTCATGAAGCAGCTCGCCAGCATGGATGCCGGCAACCAGCACATCGTCCCCTGGATGTGGGGTACCACGACGGTCGGCATCAATGTCGACAAGCTCAAGGCGGCGCTGGGCGGTATGCCGATGCCGGACAACGCGTGGGACCTGATCTTCAAACCGGAATATGCCGAGAAGGCAAAGTCCTGCGGAATTTCGGTACTTGACTCGGGCGACGAAATCTTCCCCGCGGCATTGCGCTATTTGGGCAAACCACCGTATAGTAAAAACCCAGCCGATTATCAGGCAGCGGGCAAGTTGCTGGAGAGAATCCGGCCCAACATCAGCTTGTTCTCGTCCTCGGGCTATATCAACGACCTGGCGGGCGGTTCGCTGTGTCTGGTGATCGGATGGAATGGCGACATCAGCATTGCTGCGGCGCGAGCCAAAGAAGCCAAGAACGGCAACAACATCCAGGTCCTGTTGCCAAAGACAGGTGCGGTACTGTTTTTTGACACCATGGCGATCCCGGTCGATGCGCAGCATGTCGAGAATGCCTACAAATTTATCAGCTACATCTACCGTTCCGAGGTCAATGCCGGTCTCGTGAACAAGGTGCTCTATGCCAACCCGGTACCCAGTGCGGCGAAGTTCATCAAACCCGAGGTGTTGAACAATAAGGCGGTGTTCATGGCACCCGAAGACCTGAACCGGATGGTGCCGCCGGAAGCTGTTAGCAGCGACATCCGCCGTTTGCGCACCCGTCTCTATACAACCTTCAAGACTGGTCTGTAAGCGTTTGATCGCGTTGCGGGCGACGCAACATCGGCGCCCCCGCCAGTCCGTATTACACCCATGGGAGAAGGTTGCGTATGCAACAGAATCAACAGAAAGCGCATGAATCAGCCAGCGAGACTGGTTTCGTCCGGATTGATCATCTGACCAAGCGGTTCGACGAGGTTGCTGCCGTGGATGACGTCTCGATCGATATCCGCAAAGGCGAGATATTTGCGCTGCTCGGGTCATCGGGGTGTGGCAAGTCCACATTGCTGCGGATGTTGGCCGGCTTCGAGACACCTACCATGGGCAACGTTTATCTCGACGGCGCAAGCATTTCCAATATGCCGCCGTACGAGCGCCCGATCAACATGATGTTCCAGTCCTATGCCTTGTTTCCGCATCTCACGGTGTGGCAGAACGTGGCCTTTGGACTAGAACGCGACCGCATGAGCAAGGACAAGATCGCCGAGCGTGTTGAGACTATGCTCAATATTGTGCAGTTGAAGCCTTACGCCAAGCGCAAGCCGCATCAGTTATCAGGTGGGCAGCAGCAACGGGTTGCACTGGCGCGTTGTCTGGCCAAGAGCCCCAAACTGCTGTTGCTCGACGAACCGCTGGGCGCCCTGGACCGCAAACTGCGTGAGCAGACGCAGTTTGAGTTGGTCAACATCATCAAGAAGGTCGGCGTAACCTGTGTCATGGTGACGCACGACCAGGAAGAGGCCATGATCATGGCCGACCGCATCGCGGTCATGCAGGAGGGTCAATTCCTGCAGGTTGGACGTCCCGGTGAGATTTACGAGACACCCAATTGCGTGTTCGTGGCGGACTTCATTGGCGACGTTAACCTGTTCAAGGGTACGGTTGAAGCTGATCAACCGGACCATGTAGTCATCGGCACGCCGGAATGCCGTCACTTCGTCAGCCATGGCATCACCGGCACCCTCGGAATGCAGGTCAGCATTGCGTTGCGCCCGGAGAAGATTTGCTTGCAGGAGAACGAACCGAACGTTGACCAACGCGAATCCGCCGCCGAGCACGGCCACAACTGTGCCAGCGGCACCATCGACGGCGTCGCCTACTTCGGCAAGTTCACCCTGTTTCATGTCAGGTTGGACAGTGGCATGCTCATCAAGGCATCGCGAGAGAACGCGGCGCGGCACGAAGACAAGCAGCTTGTGCGGGGTCAGCGTGTCTACGCTTGGTGGGACGGTAGCGATGTTGTGGTGTTGACAAGTTAGGCAGCAGGGACGAATTATGAGCATCGCAAAAGATACTTCGGGTGCTGCTGTATTGCGGTTCGTTCTGCGCGACTGGGGTCGCCGCAGCGTCATCGGCATACCTTACCTGTTCCTGATTTTCCTGGCCTCGGTGCCGTTTCTGGTGGTATTGAAGATCAGCGTATCGGAAACCGACGGCATTCGCTTTCAAGATCTGATGAGCTATGCCGACGGTGTGATCCAACTCAAGATCAAGCTGTCGAACTACATCTTTCTCGGCACTGATTCGCTCTATGTCCAAACCTACTGGTCCTCGATCAAGTTTGCGTCGCTCAATACCATCATCTGCCTCCTGATTGGTTATCCCTTTGCTTACTTCATGGCACGCTCACCGGCCAATATTCGCCCGGCGCTGCTGATGCTGGTGTCACTGCCGTTCTGGACTTCTTATCTGCTGCGCGTCTACGCATGGAAGGGCTTGCTCGACGATCACGGCGTTTTCAACAACATTCTGATCTGGCTGCACCTGATCGATGATCCGATCAAGATGATGCACACCGGCTTCTCGATGACCGTTGGCATGGTCTACGCCTACCTGCCGTTCATGATCCTGCCGCTGTACGCCAATCTGGTGAAGATGGATTTGCGTCTGATCGAGGCCGCCAAGGATCTGGGCGCCACGCCGTGGCAGACTTTCTGGCTGATAACTGTGCCCTTGTCCAAGAACGGCATTGTCGCTGGCGCGATGCTTGTCTTCATTCCGAGCATGGGTGAATACGTGATTCCGGAACTGCTGGGTGGACCCAGCACCCTGATGATCGGACGCGTGCTGTGGGACGAGTTTTTCAGCAATAACGACTGGGCCATGGCCTCGGCCGTTGCAGTGACGATGGTCGGATTGATCCTGGTGCCATTGGCCATCTTCAACAAATACCAGGCCGATTCCGGCGGTGTACGGGGGATATGAGCCATGTCTAGTCGCATCGGAAAGGCTTGGTTGTTGGCGGGTTATGCATTTCTGTATTTGCCGATCCTGACCCTGATCGTCTTCTCTTTCAACGATTCAAAAATGGTTACGTTGTGGGGCGGATTCACCCTGAAGTGGTATAGCGTCATTGCGCACGATACCGAGGTGGTCGATGCTTTCCTGCTGTCGCTCAAGGTGGCGCTGATGAGCGCTTCAGCCTCGGTGCTATTGGGAACGCTTGCCGCCTTCGCCATGGTGCGTTACAAGAGTTTTTGGGGGCGCACGGCCTTCTCGGCTCATATCAATGCGCCATTGGTCGTTCCGGAGGTGATCACCGGTTTGTCTTTGCTCCTGTTCTTTGTCATGTGCGAGCGCTTATTCGGGTGGCCCGATCGCGGCATTCTGACGATTTGGGCGGGACACACCTCGGTCGGCATGGCCTACGCCGCAGTCGTGATCCAGTCACGCCTGCTGGAAATGGACAAGTCGCTCGAAGAGGCCGCGATGGATCTCGGCTGCAAGCCAGCTCAAGTGTTCTTTCTGGTTACATTGCCAATGATTGCGCAATCCCTGATGGCGGCGTGGCTGCTGACCTTCACACTGTCGCTGGATGACGTCGTCTCCACGGCGTTTCTATCTGGGCCGGGTTCCACGACATTGCCGATCGTCATTCTTTCGCGTGCCAGGTTAGGGTTGAATCCGACGGTCAATGCGATTGCTACGATCACCGTGGCGGTGGTGTCGATCGGTGTATTTGCCGGCAGTCTGTGGCTCTCGCGTCAGGAGACCCGCCGCGCGGCGGAACAGGCGGCGGCTTATCGCGAGGGGATGGGGCAAGCGGTTTCGGCCTAAGTGGATGTCAGTTTGGCCGGTGAATCTGCCGGCGTGCCAAAGGGGGTGGTTGGGTGACACCGACCGCCAGTTGATTAACTTAATAGGAGTGGTTATGTTGAAGCTCAATCAAATCGCGGTTGCCGTAACGCTGGCTTTCCCGATGCTGGTTAGTGCCCAAAGCAACGCCGATTTGCAGGGGCAGATCGAAGCGCTGAAGGCGGAGGTCAGTCAACTCAAGGCCCTGATAATGCGCGGTGCTGCCACACCCGCAGTTCAAGAAGCCCAGTTGCCTCCGGTGGACCCCGAGGACTTCAATCAGGTCAAGGTCAAGGTCGAGGCGATGCAGGATCAGCAATTGACCGCCGGCTTCAAGGGCCTGCGCATCGCAGGGGGCTTTGACCCTGTCTACATGTTCAACCGCGCCAAGGGCACGTCTTCATTCGCATTCCTGAATAACTTTGTCAACACCAACGGCAGCGGCGAGACTTATGCCTATGACAACTCCTACTTTGGCATGGCCTACCTGGATATCCAGAAAGAAATGGATGACGGCGGCACCAAGTTCCGTCTGACTCTGGCACCGAGCAAGAGTGCAGGCTCCAATTACAACTTTGGCAACATCGTGCATGAAGCCTCGGTCTCGATTCCCCTCTCTGATTCGCAGACCCGTTTCATCGCGGGGCAGATGCCCGACGTCTCGGGTTACGAGCCCTACCTCAATACCTATGTTGGCGCCAACAGCCTGTCGTCCAACCTGCTTTATCCAGGTTACGGTGAGTATTTCATCACCAAGAATATGCTGTTCGACTTCACCGCTGCGACCTATTACACGGGCGTCGGCCTCGACATCACACGCGGACCTTGGGAGACCAAACTGATTCTGGCGAACTTCAATTCATCTCGCAATGATGTGAATAACAATCTGTGTCCTGTGGGTGTGGCGTGCGACACACCTGCCGTCAGGAGTCCGACCTTCATTTACAACGTGACCTATGCCCAGGACGAATTCTGGGGGTTTGAATTCACCGGTTACGAAGGTCGTGTAGCCAACGCCGTCGCGGGCGGCGCGAGCCGTCTCGACCAGTTCGAGATCGACGGCAACTACACGCGGGGCAACTTCAATGGCAACCTGCAATTTACCGTCGGCCGGCAGGCGAACGCAGCCTTCAACGGCGGTGATGCTTCATGGTGGGGCGTTTCTGCCCTGGTCTCGCAACGCGTGCTGCCGAAATTGACCCTGGCCGCCCGTGCCGATTACCTGAACAACGAAAGAAACGGTGGCGGTATGTTTAACATCTACAGCAACACGACAGCTGCTGCGGGTGATTTTGTCAATGGTTTCGGGCCGGGTGATCCAAACGACCCCAACTTTGACCCGAACACTGGCGCCAATCGGTATTCGCTGTCACTGGCGGCGACCTACCGCATGACCAGCAACGTCGCATTGCGCGCCGAGTATCGGCATGACCATGCCAGCACGCCGGCGTTTTACTATTACGGTGACCAGTCCTACCGCAAGGACAACGACACCTTTGGTCTGCAGACAATCGTGAACTTCTAATCACCGCGCAAGCGATCCGGACCGCAGTGTTGTCCCCGGTCCGGACCCATCTGAGGAAATCACCATGAATGCGATCATCGACTGGCACGCCGTTGCCGGAAATCTGCGTCCCGACGGTCGCGCACTCATAAATGGACAGCGCCGGGCAGCCCGAAGCGGTGCCGTCTTCAGTTCGATCTCGCCGGTGGATGGTCGGGTTTTGGCCGAGGTGGCCCGCTGCGAGCAAGCCGACGTCGAAGACGCGGTCGCGGCTGCGCGAACGGCCTTCGAGGATAGGCGCTGGCGCGGTCTGGCGCCGGCGCAGCGCAAGCGCATCATGATCCGCTTTGCCGACCTGCTGCAACAGCATGGCGATGAGCTGGCGCTGACCGAGACACTCGACATGGGCAAGCCGATCAAGTATTCGCGCGCCCTGGATGTCAACAGCGCGGCCAACTGCATCCGCTGGTATGGCGAGGCGGTCGACAAGGTCTATGACGAGATCGCACCCACGCCCAACACCGCGCTTGCCTTGATCACGCGCGAACCGGTCGGTGTCGTCGGCGTGATCGTTCCATGGAACTATCCGATGATCATGGCCGCCTGGAAGATCGCGCCGGCGCTCGCCGTCGGCAATTCCGTTGTCCTCAAGCCAAGCGAGAAGTCGCCGCTGACCGCCCTGCGCATGGCGGATCTGGCGCTGGAGGCGGGCATTCCGGAAGGTGTCTTCAACGTGGTGACGGGCTATGGCGCGGAAGCCGGTTCCCCGTTGGCGCTGCACATGGATGTCGATTGCATCGCGTTCACCGGTTCGACCCGGGTTGGCAAGCAGATCCACGTGATGGCCGGACAGAGCAACCTCAAGCGCGCCTGGACCGAACTGGGCGGCAAGTCGCCCAATATCGTGTTTGCCGATTGCCCGGATCTGGACCGCGCCGTGGAGGCGGCGGTCGGCAGCATCTTCTTCAACCAGGGCGAGAGTTGCAACGCGCCGTCGCGCCTCTTTGTCGAGGCCGGGATCAAGGAAAAGTTCCTGGAAAAAGCTCTGGCGCTGGTGCCGGGTTACGCGCCGGGCAATCCGCTGGACCCGGCCACTGTCATGGGCGCGATCGTCGATCAGACACAGATGAACACGGTGCTGCGCTACATCGAAAGCGGCAGGAGCGAGGGCGCACGCTTGATCGCCGGCGGTGAACAGGCGCGCGTGGACAGCGGCGGGTGCTACGTTGAGCCGACCATATTCGACGGGGTCAACAACGACATGAAGATTGCGCGGGAAGAAATCTTCGGACCGGTGCTGTCGGTGCTGTCGTTCACCGACGCCGCCGATGTAGTGCGCCAGGCCAATGCGAGCGTCTATGGCCTGCACGCCGCAGTCTGGACGCGCGACATCAACAAGGCGCACGGCGTCGCGCGTGCCCTGCGCGCCGGCACGGTGCATGTGAACCAGTACGACGAGGACGACATCACCGTGCCCTTTGGCGGCTTCAAGCAGAGCGGCGTCGGGCGCGACAAGTCGCTGCACGCGTTCGACAAGTACCAGGAAGTCAAGACCACCTGGATCCGGATCGACAGCCCGGTCTGATCGCCGCGCAAGGCGGCCGTGGAAACACGCGGCGCGCCGGATGAAGCGCACACCGCAGAAAGCAGACCATGACCATTGAATCGACCATTGAATCCCTGGCTGCACAAGGCGTGCACAGCGTCCTGACGCAGTTTGCCGACATGCACGGCGTGGCCAAAGGCAAGCTCGTTCCGCTGCAGAATCTGCGCGAGTGGGTACAGACCGGCGCCGGCTTTGCCGGCCCCAGCATCTGGGGCACCGGACTGCCACGCTTTGGCAAGCGCAGCGAATATTACGCACGCGTCCAACTCGAGAGCCTTCGGCCGCTGCCGTTCATGCCGGGCGTGGCACACGCGGTATGCGAAGGGTTCGCGGGGGACGAAGCGCTTGAAACCTGTTCGCGCCAGTTGCTCAAACGCCAGCTGCAGCGCCTTTCGGATCGCGGCTGGACGCTGTGGGTCGGCATCGAGCCGGAGTTCTTTCTGCTGCGGCGGGACGATTCGGGCCGGTGGCGGGCAGCCGACGATCGGGACCAGCTTGACAAGCCTTCCCACGACCTCAAGTCGATTCATCGCAACCGTGGCTTTCTGGAAGACATGCGATCGACGCTCACGGCACTGGGCTTTGACCTGCAGCAGATCGATCATGAAGACGCCTGCGGACAGTACGAGATCAATTACCGGTTTGACGATGCGCTGGCGGCGGCGGATCGCTACATGCTGTTCAAGCTGGCGGCACACGCCATCGCCGAGAAGCATGGCATGACCTTCAGTTGCATGCCCAAGCCGTTTGCCGGTTCGCCCGGCAGCGGGCTGCATTTTCACCTGAGCATCACGGATGCCCAAGGTCGCGCGATCTTCACGGATGAAGCCGATGCGCTTCAACTGAGTGCCGCGGCCTACCATTTTGTGGCCGGTCTGCTGGAACACGCCGATGGCTTGAGTGCCGTGTGCGCGCCAACGGTCAACAGTTACAAGCGGCTGGCAAGCAGTCACAGCGCGTCGGGCACGACCTGGTCGCCGGTTTGGAAAAGCTTTGGCGACAACAACCGGACCTGCGTCGTCAGGACCGTAGCCGGGCGGATCGAATGGCGTTTGCCGGATCCTTCCTGCAACGTCTATGCCGCGATGGCGGCGACGCTGGCGGCAGGGTTGGACGGCATCGAACGCGGCCTGACGCCGCCGACTGCCTGTCATGAAGATCTTTACCAACGGCAGTTGTCCGGCGACACCATGCCGGAACAACTGCCGCATGATCTTGGCGCCGCCGTTGATGCGCTGGCGGATGACCGCAGGCTCATCGCGTCGCTCGGAAACGATTATTGCGCCGAGTTCATCCGCCTCAAGCGGCTGGAGTGGGCTGAGTTCAACGCACAAGTGAGTGACTGGGAGTTGGAGCGCTACGCTGACGGCTTCTGATATTTCATTATGCAAAAGTTCTATTCATTGCTCAAAAACCTGCATTGCTGCATTGCATCAAATTTTCTCAGGCTGAAAAAGTTAATTCCATATTGTGGTTTGCCGTCTGTAAGTGATTGAATTAAAAAGAATTAAATTATGTCTTCTATAAGACATAAGATACGTTTTTAAGTCTTATAGAAGACATAAAATTGCTCCATCGGCACCCGCCTTCAAAAGTAGCCGGTGCAGACAGTTTCAATCAACCCTTGGAGTGATTTCATGCCGCAAACCATCACAGAGCAATTGAGCCGCGAACAACAGATCGCCGCATTGGAAAAGGACTGGGCCACCAATCCACGTTGGAAAGGTATCAAGCGCGGTTACAGCGCAGCTGACGTGGTCCGCCTGCGCGGTTCGTTCCCGATCGAGCATACGCTGGCCCGCCGCGGTGCCGAGAAGCTCTGGAACCTGGTGAACACCGAACCCTATGTCAACTGCCTCGGTGCACTGACCGGTGGTCAGGCCATGCAACAGGTCAAGGCCGGCGTCAAGGCGATCTACCTGTCGGGCTGGCAAGTGGCTGCCGACAACAACACGTCCGCCTCGATGTACCCGGACCAATCCCTGTACGCAGTGGACTCGGTGCCGAAAATGGTGGAGCGCATCAACAACACCTTCCGTCGTGCCGACGAAATCCAGCACTCCAAGGGCGTTGATGCGGGTGACGCTGGCTATATCGATCACTTTGCCCCCATCGTGGCGGATGCCGAAGCCGGTTTTGGCGGCGTGCTCAATGCGTTTGAGCTGATGAAGAACATGATCAAGAACGGCGCTGCCGGGGTGCATTGGGAAGATCAACTCGCCTCCGTGAAGAAATGCGGTCACATGGGCGGCAAGGTTCTCGTGCCCACGGCTGAAGCCTGCCAGAAACTGATTGCAGCGCGCATGGCAGCCGATGTTTGCGGTGTGCCGACGCTGGTGATCGCCCGCACCGACGCCGAAGCCGCAGATCTGCTCACCAGCGACTACGACGAAAACGACAAGCCGTTCCTGACCGGCGAGCGCACGGCCGAAGGCTTCTACAAGACCAACAAGGGATTGGATCAGGCGATCAGCCGCGCCGTGGCCTATGCCGAGTACGCAGACCTGGTGTGGTGCGAGACCGGCACGCCTGATCTTGAATTCGCCCGCAAATTTGCCGAGGCTGTTCGTGCCAAGCATCCCGGCAAACTGCTCGCCTACAACTGCTCGCCTTCGTTCAACTGGAAGAAGAACCTCGACGACGCCACGATTGCGAAGTTCCAGAAGGAACTTGGTGCCATGGGCTACAAGTACCAGTTCATCACACTGGCCGGCATCCATTCTATGTGGTTCAACATGTTCGATCTGGCGCAAGACTACGTCAAGCGCGGCATGACGGCCTACGTCGAGAAGGTCCAAGAGCCGGAATTTGCGGCGCGCGATCGCGGCTATACCTTCGTCTCGCATCAGCAGGAAGTCGGCACCGGTTACTTTGACGAAGTCACCACGGCCATCCAGGGCGGCAAATCGAATGTGACCGCGTTGACCGGTTCCACTGAAGAAGAGCAGTTTCACTGATCAATTTGACCGGTCGGGGCAGCGTAAAATCACGCTGTTCCGGCTTACAGTCATCAAAGCGCGGCCTGCCCGCGCTTTTTTTCGTTTTACACCATGATTCAAATCACACTTCCTGACGGCTCCAAACGCGACTTTCCTGGTCCGGTGACCGTGGCCGAGGTGGCCGCTTCGATCGGCGCCGGTCTGGCCAAGGCAGCGCTGGCAGGAAAGATCGACGGCAAGGTGGTCGACACCAGCTACAGCATCGCAAGCGACAGCAGTCTGTCCATCGTGACGGCAAAAGACGCCGACGGTCTGGAAGTCATTCGCCACTCGACGGCTCACTTGCTCGCTTACGCGGTCAAGGAATTGTTTCCGGACGCGCAGGTCACGATCGGGCCGGTCATCGAGCATGGTTTCTTCTATGATTTTTCCTACAAGCGCGCCTTTACCCCGGATGATCTGATTGCGATTGAACGCAAGATGGTCGAACTGGCCGCAAAAGACGAGCCGGTGACGCGGCGCGTGCTGCCGCGCGATGAAGCTGTGGCCTACTT
>CAIKMZ010000108.1 GCA_903828665.1 uncultured beta proteobacterium | reverse complement strand
TATCCATCAGAGGATCCACCTCGATTGCTCGAAGTGTCTTCCTGAACAACGGCTGTTCATCCTCCTGGCGTTCAACGCTCTCCTGTTTATCCCCAGTGGGGAGGGAGGCATCCATAGCATCTTGACCCGCAATCCATGCTGGCGTGGCAACGTCAGAAGGCATGGATCCCGGATCGAGTCCGGGATGACAATTCACCGACTCACGGCAACAAGGCTGGTGTCAGGTCGCCCATTCTGGCGCGCACGCCCGGCAACGGCGGCAGGTCGAAGCGCTTGCTGATGAACTTGAGGATCGATGTCGTGTCGTAAGGCGTCGAGTCGATGAAGCCGCGCTTGACTTGCGGCCCGATCAGCAGCGCCGGGATGCGCGAACCCGGTCCCCAGCGGTCGCCCCAACCCACCCCCTGCGGCGGCGGCACATGGTCCCAGAAGCCGCCGTTCTCGTCGTAGGTCACGATCACCAGCATCCGGGGCCACTGCGCGCTGGCGCGCAGCTTTTCCAGCAGGCCCGCCATGTGCGCGTCACCCGACAGGATGTCGGTGTAGGACGGGTGCTGGCTGTCGCGCCCGGACGGTTTGTAGAACGAGACGGCGCCCACGCTGGCGGACGGCGAGGCGGCGCGCTTCTCGAGCTTTGCGCTGGCGTCGAGCCGCACGCGCATGCTGGCGGGCGCCTCGGCGTGGCGCGGCGTGCAGGCGCAGATGAGCCACTGGTGGTTCAGGTAGGAGCCGCCAAACGCGGCCTGGAAGAAGTGGTCGGCCAGCGTGTACTCGCGCGCCCACTGCCAGAGCTTGAAGGCGCTGCCGTCGTAATGGCCCATCGTCCATCCACCGACCGAAGACATCGCGACGAACAGGTTGTTGGCGCCGCCGTTAATCTGTTCCTGGTGATGGAAGAAGTCATGGGTCGGGCTCGGCACAATGCCGCCCGGTGTGCGGTTCACGGGCGCCGCGTCGATGCGAAACGGCGCATTGGGCAGGCGCGGATAAGCCGGGTCGGGCTTGCCATCGCGTCCGAACACCAGCAGTTCGGCCAAGGGCT
The DNA here is from genome assembly GCA_903828665.1 of uncultured beta proteobacterium. GTDB lineage: Bacteria > Pseudomonadota > Gammaproteobacteria > Burkholderiales > Burkholderiaceae_C > Rhodoferax. The sequence continues at coordinate 24,719 of CAIKMZ010000108.1, read as the reverse complement.
TGCCGTCATGGTCAAGCTGCGTGCGCTGCTGCAGCGTCGCATTGGCAATGCCCTCGGCACCCGGGAACAAGCCATACAGATTGTCGAAGCTGTGGTTCTCGGCGTAGATCACCACCACATGCTCGATGCCTTGCAGCGCTGCCGCGCCGGGAGCCGCGTGCGCTGTTGCGCCCGACGCCCCCAAGGCTGCCAGCCAGGCGGCGCAAACGCCCAGGCGACGCGCGCGCCAACGCCACGCCACGGTCATTTCAGGTCGGTCCCAGATACAGCCAAGGCAGGTCCAGCAAGCGTTCGCCCAACAGTTTCATGGCGGCGTCGCGCCCCCAGCGCATCAGACCGGTGGCGTGGAAGATCTCACCATTGCGCAGCGCCCCGGCCTGCACGCGCGCATTGCGTTGCCAGCGCGCGTTGGCGTAGTCCTGCAACGCGGATGGCAGGTCGGCTCCCGGCTTGGCCAGCGCCTGGGACAGGGCGTGCGCATCCTCGATCGCCATGCCGGCGCCCTGGGCCAGAAACGGCACCATCGGGTGCGCAGCGTCGCCCAGCAAGGCCACCCTGCCCCGCGCGTGCTCCTTGGCGCTGCGCATGGGGGGCCGGATGCTCAAACCCCACAAACGCCAGTGCCCGATCAACTGCACCAGGTCCTGCAAGGGCGCGCACGTCTGCTTGAGCATGTGTCGCACCGTCCCGGCGTTGGCGCGATGGTCCCAGGACGCAATATCGCGTTGCACCTGGCCGTGGACGATCACCACGACGTTGAGCCATTCCCCACCGCGCACCGGGTACTGGATCACATGCAGGTCAGGACCGAGCCAGGCAGTGACCTGGCTCGAGCGCAGGGACTGCGGCAAGGTGCTCTGCGTGACCATGGCTCGATAGGCCAGCTTGCCGGTCGGGACCGGCGTGCCGTCGCCCAGCAGGCGCTGGCGCACGCGGCTCCAGCCGCCATCAGCGCCCAGCAACATGTCAGCCTGCACGGTGCGGCCATCGGTCATGTGCACCGCCACGCCGGCGTCGCCCGGCTCGTAACGGTCGAACTCGCTGTTCAGATTCATTTGCACGCCAGCCTGCCGCTGCGCGCCGGCCAGCAGCAAGGCATGCAGATCGGCCCGGTGCACCGTGACATAACGGGCGCCGTAGCGCTGCACCATGCGCTCGCCCAGGCGCAGCACACCAAGCTGCGCGCCCGTGATCGCGCTGCGCACCTCCAGGCGGTCCGGAAACGATGCCACGGCGTCCAGCGCCTCGCGCAAGCCCCAGGCATCGAGCAGCTTGACGACGTTGGGCCCGAGCTGGACACCGGCCCCGACCTCGGTGAATTCGCCGGCGCGTTCATACAGGTCGACTGCCACACCGGCGCGCGCACAGGCCAGCGCCGCTGCCAGGCCGCCGATGCCGCCGCCAATAACTGCCATACGAGTATTCATGCGCGTCTATTCTGCCAGCTTCGGTCGAACCGCAGGCGCGGCGCCCGGATCGCCTTGCTGCGCCATGTCGCGCATCTGCTGGTCGATATCCTGATCCGACATCGGCGGCGCGCTGGAGATCGCCGGCGCTGCGGCGTCGAGCCGGTGCACCAGGGCCGGCAGCATGAAGACCAGCGCCGTCACCGCGCATTGCACGGCGACAAACGGCGCCAGCGCGCGCAGCAGCGCCGCGAGCGCGACCGTGCCCAGGCCGGCGCGCGAGCGCGCGATCAGCACCGCGTAACCCATGGGCGGAATCAGAAAGCTCAGTTGCAGCACCAGCAGCAGCAGCACGGCGGCCTGCTGCGCATCGCCCAGCATCGCGATCAGCGGCGGCGCCACGATCGGGATCACGACGAAGATCATCTCAAACGCGTCGAGCACCCAGGCGCACAAGGCCACGGCCAGCAGCACCAGCGCCGCGGTGGTGCGCGGCGACCAGGCGGAATTGAGCAGCAGATCGGCAATCCAGCGGTCGGTGCCCATCAGCCGGAAGATCAGGCTGAAGGTGGTGGCGCCCACCAGCAGCGCAAACAGCGCACCGCTCAAGGCCAGCGTGTCGCCCAGCACGACGCGCCACTGCGTCCAGTCAAGGGCACGCGTGATCAGCGCTCCGCTCACCAGCAGCACGCAGCCGGTCGCCGCCGCCTCCACCGCGTACATCTTGCCGGCAAACACCGCGCCGAGCAGCACGATGATGGTCAGCACCACCAGCAGGGACAGCAGCGAATGCCGTGCGCTTTCGCGCGTGCGCAGCGGCGCGACGCCCGGCTCGCGGTCGACGCGCGCGCGCCACCAGGCCACCAGCGCCCACAGCAGCAGCACGCACAGCGCCGGCAGCAGCGTCGCATTGAAAACGTCGCGCGTGTTGATGATGCGCTGGCTGCCCAGCACGAAGCCCGGCAGGTTGCTGGCCTCGGTATGCGCACGCAGCATGGCGTCGCCGAGCAGGATCAGCACCAGCGACGGCGGCACCACCACGCCGATCGTGGCCGAGACGCTGATCAGCGCCGTGGCCTGCGCCGCCTGCATCCGGCCCAGGCGCGGCGCCACCAGACGCGCCAGCAGCGCGGAGCTCGACGCCACCGAACCGTTCATCGGCGCGATCAGGGCGCCCACGCCGAGCGCCGCGAGACTGGCGCCGGCGCCGCTGCGACGGAACAATTTCTCGCAGGTCGAGAACAGGCGGTCCGCCACCGTCAGGTGCTGCAGCAGCACGCCGACAAAGACGTAGAGCGGCAGCGCCTGCAGCAGATCGTGTTCGAGCAGGCCGACGATGCGCATCGGCAGCGCCAGCAGGATCGACAGGTCGATGCTGCCGACCGCCAGGCCGATGCCGGCGAAGGCGCTGGCGACACCGATCAGCAAGGCCCACACCGGCAGGCCGGTCACGGTGATCAGCAGCCCGAGCGCCAGCAGCATCCACAGGCCGGCCGTTGCGCCGAGCACCGTCGTCATGGCGTGCGGCGCGCCGCGCGCCAGGCCAGCACGGCGTCGATCAGGACCAGCACGAGCAACAGACCGAGCGCCAGCTTGATCAGGAAGTAGCCCGGCGTCAGCGTCTCGCCGAAGCGATCGAGGTTGCGCACCGACGCCGCGATCAGCGGCGCGGCGGCCCAGATCATGAACAGCGTCCACGGCCCTAGGCACAGCAGCATCAGGGCGGCGCGCCAGGTCCGGGAGCGTCGCGTCGCGGCACGGCGGCGCCGGGGTGCTGCCAGGTGCGTGTTGGCACGCGAGGCCGCGGTGATGCCGACGGCGACATAGAAGGCAAACAGGATCTGCGCCGTGTCGTTGGCCAGCATGGAGCCGGCCTGCACCCAGTCGCGCAACGGCCACTGCGCGAACAGCAGCAGCGCCAGCGGCAGCACCATCAGACTCGCCAGCAAGAGCAGCGTCTGCAGCGGCCGCCAGCGGCCCGGTCCGGGCAGCGCGCTCACCGGAACCTCGCGACCACGCCGGTCGGCAGGATGGCGATCAGCCGCGCCAGCATCGCCCAGGGCCAGCGCGGCACGGTCGCGCATTCGACCCTTCTCTCGATCAGGTCGACCAGCAGCTTGCCGCCCTGCTCCACCGGGATCACGAAGGGGCGGCTTTTCGCGCCGCGGTTGATCGGCGTGTCGATGAAACCGGGCGAGAGTGTCGTGACCAGAATCGGGCTGCCATGGCACTCCGCGCGCAGCGCCTGCAGATAAGCCGTGACCGCCGACTTGGACGCGCCATAGGCGCCACCGGCCGGCAGACCGCGAAAGGCCGCAACCGAGCTGATGCCGACCACGTGGCCAAAGCCCTGTGCCGCAAAGCAGCGCATGGCCGCATCGACCGTGGCCATGAAGCCGATCACATTGGTGTTGATGGTGTCGCGCGCCTTGGCGAACGCCAGCGTGCCGATGCGGCCGAGGTGCCCGATGCCGGCATTGGCGACAACGATGTCGACCGTGCCGAGGAATGCGCGCGCATCGGCGAACACCTGCGTCACTGCGGCTTCGTCGCTCACGTCCAGCGCCGCGACAAACACGGCGCGCGCGCCCTGCTGCTGGAGTTCGGGCCGCAAGGCTTCAAGCATGTCCAGGCGGCGTGCTGTCAGCGCGACACGGTAGCCGCGCCGGGCAAATTCGATCGCCATCTGGCGCCCGAGACCGGACGACGCGCCCGTGATGAAAACGCTTTTTCCCGCTTCGCCTGGAAGACTCATGCTTGTGGACCCGGTGGTTGGTGGCGACATCGCTCACCACGTGCGGGCGATTGTGCCTCAGCGCGGCTGCCGGCGCCCCCGCCTGGCCAGCTGTGCCGCCTGGCAGGCGCGGCGATACGCCTGCAGTGTTTTCCGGGCCAGCCCGAGCACGGTGTCGTCGGCATCGTCGCCAGCCGCGCCTCCCATGCCGGAGTCGACACCGGTCAGCAGCGCGATGCCCTCGCTGACATGGGTCGCGGTATGGATATGGAAACACCCTGCGCGCACGGCCTCGACCAGGCTGTGGTCGAGCATCAGGTGGCGCCGGTTGCGCTCGGGGATCAGCACACCCTGCGTGCCGTCGAGCCCGGCGAGCTGGCAGATGCGGAAGAAGCCTTCGATTTTCTCGTTGATGCCGCCCACCGGCAGCACCTCGCCATGCTGGTTGACGGCGCCGGTCACGGCAATGCCCTGCTTGAGCGGCAGGTTCGAAAGCGACGACAGCAGCACATAGAGTTCGGCGCAGGACGCCGAGTCGCCCTCGACGCCGTGGTATTCCTGCTCGAACACGATCGACGCATTGAGCGCCAGCGGCGCGATGTGGGCAAACAGCGCCGACAGGTAGCTGTGCAGGATCAGCACGCCCTTGTCGTGGATCGGGCCCGAGAGTTCGACCTCGCGCTCAATGTTGAGCAGGCCCTCGTTGCCGGCATGGGTGCGCGCCGTCACGCGCACCGGAAAGCCGAAACGGTAGTCGCCCAGATCGATCTGCGTCAGCCCGTTGAGCTGGCCGACCTTCTCACCGCACAGGCTGATCAGGCGGTCGCCGTCGGTGATCGATTCCTGAAGGCGCTGATCCGGATAGTCATGGCGCTGCTTGCGCGCCAGCAGCGCGGCTTCGATGTCGGCGGCCTCGGCGAGCGTGCCGGCGCGCGCGCGGCAGACGGCGGCGCTCTCCATCACCAGCGCTTCGGTGCGCGCGAAGATCGCGCTCTGGCGCGACTGGTCATCGACCTCGCGGTGCGAATCCTCGAGCAGGCGCGCCACGGCTGCCGCAGAGAAATGCGGCAAGCCGAGCTTCTCGCAGGTGTGGGCCACCAGTATGGCCGAGGCCTGGTAGGTCGGCGCGGTCGCGGGAAAGCTCTCGGCAAAATCGACCTTGACGCGGAAGTGGCGCGCAAATTCGGGGTCGGCCTCCTGCAGTTCGTAGTACTCCTCGGTCGAGCCGATCAGCACGATCTTGACCTCCAGCGTCACCGCTTCGGGCACCAGCGAGACCGACGCCATCGGCGTCATCAGCGGGCCCGGCTCCTCGATCTGCAGGCTGCTGCTGCGCAGGAAGCGGCGCAGCTTGTCCCAGACCAGTTCGTCGCTGAGCAGGTCGCGCAGGTGCAGCATCAGGAAACCGCCATGCGCCTTGAGCAGGCTGCCGGCGCGGATGCGCGAGAAGTCGGTCAGCAAGGCATCGTCCTCGGGCTGGTACTCGATGCTGCCGAACAGCACGCGAAAGGTCGGGTTGTCCTCGATGATCACGGGCGCGCCGCTGCGGCCCTCGTTGTCCACCACCAGGTTCACGCGGTAGCGCGACAGGACGTCGGCCAGTTGATCCTGGCGCAGTTCTTCGTCGAGCTCGGAGACGCGGAACAGTTCGAGCTTGTCGAGCACATCCTGCTGCACCTGCTCCAGGTAGGCCGACAGCTTGACCGCGTCCTTGATCTGCTTGCTCAGCGCGAGCCGGATCTCCTGCAGCTCGTGCGCCAGCAGTGGTTTGACCACCTGGCGCCGCAGCGCCGCCAGGCCTTCGTTCTTGAGCCGCTCGAGCGGGCGCGTCTGATCGAGGAAGCGCGTGATCTCCTCGCGCAGTTCCTGCTCGGCCTGATCGACCTGGAGCCGGCGCTCCTTGGGCAGCGAGCGCGCCTCGCTCTCGGTCAGGGCGTTGCCCTTGTCGCCCAGCAGCGTGAACACCAGATGGCCGTTCTCGCGGTACAGCGCGAAATGGCGCGCGTCGGCAAAGGCATCGAGCGCGGCAAAGGCTTTCGCCTCCTCGGCCTTGTAGGTCTTCTCGATGTGCTCGCTCTCGGCGCGAAAGTCGGGCCCGTCGAGCCGCTGCGGGATCTCGCGCTCCAGCGTCCGGATCATCTGCGCCATCAGCTGCCGCAGCAGCCGCCCCTGCCCGCTGGGCAGGCGCAGCGCGCGCGGGCGCTCCGGCGCATCGAAGTTGTGCAGGTAGCACAGGTCCGGCGGCACGGCGCGTGCGGCCGCCATCTCGCGCATCTCCTGCTGCAACAACGAGGAGCGGCCGCTGCCGACGTCCCCCAGCACAAACAGGTTGTAGTCGGGCTGCGCCATGGCCAACCCGAAATGGGCCGCTGTGTGGGCGCGCTCCTGCCCGATCCAGGGGACCGGCAGTTGCAGCAGGCCCCCGGTATCGGCAAAGCCCAGGGCGTCGGGCTCAATCGTGAGGCGGAGTTCGCCGGGAGCCAGGGTGGATAAGGCCATTTTCAAGTCTCCGTTAGACTGGTTTCATGCAATGTCATGATGTCGACACTGCGACAGTGTCATCCAATTCCCGAACCCCGCCTTGACATCGCGCAGCTTGTTGTCTCACGTATCGGCCCCACATGCACAAAATGATTCCCCTATCCGTTCTCGACCTGTCTCCCATCGTTCAGGGTGGCGATGCCGCCCAGTCCTTTCGCAACACCCTGGACCTGGCGCAGCACGCCGAGCGCTGGGGCTACCGGCGCTATTGGCTGGCCGAGCACCATGGCATGCCCGGAATTGCCAGCGCCGCCACCTCGGTGCTGATCGGCCATGTGGCGGGCGGCACGCGCAGCATCCGCGTCGGCGCCGGCGGCATCATGCTGCCGAACCACTCGCCGCTGCTGATCGCCGAACAGTTCGGCACGCTGGCCTCGCTCTACCCGGGCCGCATCGATCTCGGTCTGGGCCGCGCCCCCGGCTCCGACGCCCTGACGGCACGCGCGCTGCGCCGCAACCTGAGCAACGATGCCGATGAATTTCCGCGCGATGTGGTGGAACTGATGGACTACTTCGCGCCCGATTCCAGGAACCCGGTGCATGCCGTGCCGGGCCAGGGCCTGAACGTTCCGGTCTGGATTCTGGGTTCCAGCCTGTTTGGCGCGCAGCTCGCCGCCGCGCTCGGCCTGCCCTATGCCTTTGCCTCGCACTTCGCGCCACAGCAGATGATGCAGGCCGTTGCGCTGTACCGCGCCAACTTCCGCCCGTCCGCGCAGCTGGCCAAGCCCTACGTCATGCTCGGCTTCAACGTCTTTGCCGCCGACAGCGACGAGGAAGCGGCCTTGCGCGCCACGTCGATGCAGCAGGCCTTCGTCAACCTGCGGAGCGGTCGCCCGAGCCGGCTGCCGCCGCCTGTGCGCGATTACGCCAGCCATCTCGCGCCGGCGGAGAAGGCCTTGCTCGACAGTGTGCTGTCCTGCTCCGCCATCGGCGCGCCGCACACGGTGCGCGCGAGCCTGAACGCCTTCATCGAACGCACCGGCGCCGACGAGCTGATGATCACCTCGCAGATCTTCGACCATGGCGCGCGCCTGCGCTCCTATGAAATCACGTCCGGTCTTCTTTCCGCGACACCCTGACTGGACCGACCCTCGGCCAGGGGCATTCGATCGACGGTTCGCGCTTCGAGGCCGCTCCGGTCTGTCCGATGCTCACCCGGCGTACGCGCGTTCGACCCGTGCAATGCGAATTTCGTAGTGGGCATACCAGTCACGCTTGCCGGTTTCCTGCGCATGCCTGTGTTCGGCATCTGCCTTCCATGCGGCAATCGACTCCAGCGACTGCCAGTATGAAACGGTAATTCCAAAGCCTGAATCCTCGCCCGCGCTCTCCGCGCCAAGGAAGCCGGGCTGCCGCTCCGCCAGTTCCATCATGCGATCGGCCATTGCCGCATAGCCCCGGTCCTGTGGCGTGCGCAGCGACGAGAAGATCACGGCGTAATAAGGGGGGCACGGCAATGCTGCAAAGGCTGGTGACACAGGCAACTCGCTTTGTCCTGATTCAATTTCTTCACTGCGCCGCCATGGCCGGCGGGCAGACCGATTGCGCGGCGCTCAGCACGCGCCCATCGGCATCCTGCACCCAACCGATGACGCGCAGACGCTCCGGGCGTGCGCCTTCAGGGATGTTGAGCGGCCGCAGTTCACGGAACACCTGGCGCCCATCCTTCAAGACCCGGTCCGGCTGGTTCCATGCGAGGAACAGCGTATTTCTGACCAGGTTTCTTGCCACCGGCGTGCCTTCCACGCCTGCGGGCAGGGTCTCCACCAAGAGCAGCCAGGCGTTCAGGGGCTTGCGCAGACGCGCCCTGGCGCCGGCTCTCAATTCGATGGTCGCGCCGATGTAGCCGCCCAGGGCCTTGCCATGCGCCACGCGCAGCTGCACGAGCGGCTTGCGCTTCACTTTCGTCCTGCTGTCGAGCGAAGTCTCTGGCGCCTCGAGCCCCAACTCAGCCAGACGCATCGCGGCATCGCGACTCACCGCAGCCGACAGCGGCGCATCGGCACCGACCGCGCCCGGCGCGATCCAGTCGATCGAAAGCGTCCGCGGGTCCGGCCTGAGCGGATGCGGGGCACCCCAGCATGCCTCGCAGTCCGCGCTCATGAAGCGTTCCAGCAGCGTCGCCGGTGTCGGCTGAGCATCGCTGGAACACGAAGACTGTGACCAGGCGCTGTGCGCAGCACAGAGTGCGAGCAGCAGGGACGCGAGGAAACGCCGCATCATGATCCTTCAGCCGCCAGCGACCCGGGCCGCCTGCTCAGGCCTGGCGGCGCAAGTGCCCCAGGAAGTCCTTCTTGCCAATGGCGAGGCCCTGGGCGCGCAGGATGTCGTAGGCGGTCGTGGCGTGAAAATAGAAGTTCGGCTGCGAAAACGAAAGCAGGAAATTCTCGGCGGTGAACTCGATCCTGAAGTCGCCCATTTCGAAACGCATGTCGCGACCGACAAAGGCATTGACCTCGGCCGGATCGACGAGCGCCAGCGCGCCGCTGGCCGATGCCAGCAGTTCACGCAGGCCGTCAAAGCTGTCAGGCCAGGGCAACCGGTCTGGTGAGAACGCGCCCTTTCGCACACCCTCGATGGCACCGATCGAATGCCCCGCTGCGGCCTTGATCTGATAGCCCAGCGGCAGCATGTCGCTTGCCAGTCGCGCGCCGATGATGGCTTCGGGTGCGAGTTGCTTCTCGAGGCAGTGGGCTTGCGCCTTGTCGAGCAGGCCGGACAAGGAACCCAGGATCTGCTGCCACGAGGGAACCATCGCGTCGTAGAGTGAAAAAGCCATGAAGCCTCCGGTGTTGTTGCCGCGAATTGTAGGCAGCGCTTGAAAACCCTGCTGGCGCCTTCGCATCGGAGCGCCCGAATGCGCGCTGCAGCGTTTGTCGCTAAACTGAAAATTGAAAAACTGAACAAGGGTGTCGGGATGATGAAGCTGCTTGCCCACAAGCTCACGTGCTCGCACCGCGCGCTGCAGTCCGTGTTGCTGTTGTCGATGATGGCGCCGCTCCTGAATTTGAGCGCTTGCAGCGGCATGGGCGCAGCGAGCGATTCGGTGAGCGCAAGCACGGCGGGGCTTCTGGGAAAAGATCAGATTGCTGCCATCATCGCGAGCCCGGATCGAAGCGCGGCCGATCGAAGCAACGACCTTCGGCGCAAGCCCGATCAGATGCTGGCCTTCATCGGTGTTCGCCCGGGCCTGGTGGCGCTTGACTTGAGCACCGGTGGCGGCTACACAACCGAACTGCTGGCCCGCGCAACCGGTCCCGGCGGCCGCGCCTACGGGCAGAGCCAGCCGCCGCGCCCCGCTGGTGCGGCGCCAGGACCGAGCGTGGCGCCGGAAGGCAACTCCGCCCCGCAATTGCCGCTCCTCCAGCCGACGGCAGGCGCAGCGCCACAGGTGCCACGCCGTAGCTCGGCGCAGGCGCTGGCCGAGCGCGCCAGGACCGCTTCGCTGTCGAATCTGTTTTCTGTCGTGCGACCGTTTGAATCCCCGGTGCCGCCCGAGCTTGCGGGTCAGGTCGATCTGGTGACGCTGATGTTCAACTACCACGACCTGGGACACATGGGGGTCGACCGCGCGCAGATGAATGCGGCGGTGTTTGCCGGCTTGAAGCGCGGCGGTCTCTATGTCATCGCAGACCATGCGGGCAGGCCGGGCACGGGGATTTCCGAGTCCGGCACGCTGCACCGGATCGAGGAGGCGTTCTTGCAAAAAGAAGTCGAGGCGGCTGGATTCAAGCTCGTCGCGCACGGCGACTTTCTGCGCAATCCCTCCGATCCCCGTGACCGCAATACGCCCGAGCCGCCACAACCGAAAGATGAGTTTGTTCTGAAGTTTGTCAGACCCTAGGCGCCACGGTTCAGAGCCCGATCGCGGCGCGTTGATCGCGCCCCCATCCGGTCAGAAACTGACCCAGTCATCGCTGGCACCCGCGGCCGTTGCGTCCTTGTCCGATTTGGCCTTGACAGGGGCGGCGAGCGGCTTGGGCGCACTCCGAAGGACCAGCACGCCGGCTGCCGCCTTGCCCTTGTGACTGGACGATTCTGAGATCGCTGGTGTGCGCGCGGCAGCGATCGCAGGCGCGACGCCTGGCAGACTTGCCCGCGCAACCGGGCCTTGAACAAGTTTGAAGGTCGATACCGTCTTCACCAAGTCCTGTGCCTGCGCCTCCAGACCACTGGCTGCCGCCGCCATCTCTTCGACCATGACCGCATTTTGTTGCGTGGCCTGGTCCATCTGCGCCACCGCGGCCCCAACTTGCGCCACGCCGGTAGCCTGCTCGCCGCTGGCGGAATCGATCTCGCCCATGATGCCGGTCACCCGCTTGATGCTGTTGACAACCTCTGACATCGTGACCCCGGCCTGATCGACCAGGGAGGAACCCTGTTCAACTTTCTCGACGCTGGTGTTGATGAGGGTCTTGATCTCGTTGGCGGCCTCGGCCGAGCGTCCGGCCAGAGACCGGACTTCGCTGGCAACCACCGCAAAGCCGCGGCCCTGCTCCCCGGCGCGTGCCGCCTCGACCGCCGCATTGAGCGCCAGAATGTTGGTTTGAAAGGCAATGCTGTCGATCACGCTGATGATGTCGGAGCTCTTGCGTGACGATGCGTTGATGTCCTTCATGGTGTCGATGACCCGGGCCACGACGGCGCCGCCTTCGACCGCAATGGCCGAGGCATTGCCGGCCAACTGGTTCGCATGGCGCGCACTGTCCGCGTTTTGCCTGACCGTTGCACTGAGTTCCTCCATCGATGCGGCGGCTTGCTCCAGCGCGCTGGCCTGATGCTCGGTGCGCGCCGACAGGTCGTGGTTTCCCTGCGCGATTTCAGCGCTTGCCGTCGAGATGCTGTCGGCCGACCGGCGCACGCGCCTGATCAGGCTCACCAAGTTGTCCTGCATGCGTGCCATCGCGGTCAGCACCTGGCCGGACGCGTCGCCTGAACCGGGGGATGCTCTCTGTCAGCTCGCCATCGGCAACCACCCTGACCGCCTGCGCCGCGGCGTTCAGAGCCTGCGTGAAGCCGCGCGGGATGAACCACGCCAGAAAGCCTGCGATCGACAGCGCCAGCAGGGCGGTGACCGAATTGACCCAGTTGTTCTGCTGCCCGCGAAGCAAGGCCTCGGCACTGGCCTGCTTCATCGACTGCAACTCGAATTCCTGCAGACTGGTCAAGGACTTCACGCAGTCATCAAAAGCGCTGCCCAGGGTGAACACGAATGCGGCGGCAGTTTCCACGCCGCTGCTTTTGAGATCAAGCGTCGCCATTGCCGCTTCTTTGTACGCATTGTAGGATTTGCCCAGATCCGACAAGGCCTTGGCCTCTACTGGCGTCAGATCACTTCGACCAGCATTGCCTGCAATGGCCTTTTCGAAACCGCCAAGTTCCTGGACGATCTTCTCGTCGAGTTGCTTGATCGAAGCCGCCTTTTGCCCGGCCGCCTCCCAGGCGAGACTTTGCATGATCAAACGCTGGATCTCCTTGATGTGGCTGTCCATGGCCTTGCTTTCCAGCAGGTGCGGCACGCTGTCCTCGGTCACGCCGCGCAGGGCGTCAAGCAGTTTGCTGTTTCCGGCAAAGGAAACACCGGCCACGACGATCAGGAAAACCAGCGCCATCGCCGGAGCAAAGGCAACCTTGACACCGATCGACGCATTTCTAAAGAACCTCATGAGTCCACTCCCAACAAGCAGCGATGAGCGTCGCCGCGGCAGGCTTGTGCCGCGACTTCAAGATCAGCGATAAATGCCGACACCGATAAAGCTGGTGCCCGTCGGCACCATCTGAACGTAGCTCGATTTGCCTTCGACTTTCTTGGTCAGGGGGTCGGCCCATTCGTAGTCAACCCAGCCGGCGCCTTTCTTGGCCGTGGCGATCAGGTCGGCGACGAATGCCTTGCCGCTCGAATCCTTCAGATTGATCAGATCGCGTCCGACCATCTTTTCGTTGGCGTCAAGGACAATCATGGTGACGGTGAGATTCATGGCAAAAACATACAGGTCCTTCTTGGTCCAGGCGCTCTTATCGGTCGTGAAATCCTTGTACGCCTGCTCGACTCCCACCTTCTTGACATGCGCCATAGCGCTATCGAGCATCGCCCTGGCTTCCTCTTTTGTGCCACGATCCAGCGCAAGCGATGGCGCCGACAGCAGCATCGCCAGGATCAAGGTCATCAGCGTTCGAATGAATGTCATATGCATCTCCCAAATGGTTGAAATACAAGCCTTCCACGCCCATTGAATGACCAGAGCAGACACGGAAGAACTGCGACGTTGTGTCGTAGGTCTACGTTAAGGGCATTGGGCGCGCTTGATCGCAGAAGAAGAGCCGCAATATCACCGCTGTTTGTATTGGACGCGCGCAGACGGTCAGGCTGCCGGGCCTGCGCCGTCTCGCGCCGCGAAAGCTTGCGACCGCCGATGGATTGCGGACTTTGGGCCGGCGAGCGCCGACGCCGGATTACAAGGCCTGGCGCAGCCGCCCGATGCCCTCGTCGATCTTCTCGAGCCCGACCGTTGCGAAGCTCAGGCGCAAGGTGGCGCGGTCCGGGTCGTGCGCATAGAACGGCGCGCCGGGCACAAAGGCCACACCCCGGTCGATCGCGCGCTTGGCGAAGTCCGCCGCGTTACTGATCTGTCCTCGCTCGCCCGTCAGCCGGGCCCAGAAGAACATGCCGCCTTGGGGTTGATTGAACGCGATGGCGTCCCCCAACTCGCGGCGCAGCGAGGCGGCCATGACAGCGGCGCGTTCGGCGTAGGTCTTTCGCACCACGGCCAGGGCGCCGCCGAGTCGGTTGAGCGTGAGGTAATGCGCGGCAATGGCCTGCGACAGGTTGCTGGTGTGGGCATCGCTGAACTGCTTGCACATGGTGGCCTTGGCCAGCAGCTCGGAGGGCGCAATCATCCAGCCCACGCGCAGACCCGGTGACAGGATCTTGCTGAAGGAGCCGCAATGGACGAGCCAGTCACGGCTGCCCGGCACGCCGTCGCTCAGCGCGAGCAGGCTCGGTGGTGGCGGCTGGTCGAAATACAGTTCGCCGTAGGGATCGTCCTCGACCACCAGCGTTTGCGTGCGCGCCGCGATCTCCAGGATGCGCTTGCGCCGCGCCAGGCTCAGCGTAGCGCCGCTCGGGTTGCCGAAGGTCGGAATCAGGTAGACCAGCTTGGGCTTGTGCTGCTCGATCAACTGCTCCAGCTTGTCGACGTCGACGCCGTCGGCATCGATCGGCGCGCCGATGATGTCGGCGCCGTAGAGGCGAAAGCACTGGATGGTGGCGAGAAAGGTCGGCGCCTCGACGATCACCTTGTCGCCCGGCGCGATCATGGTCTTGCCGATCAAGTCAAGCGCCTGCTGGCTTCCGGTGGTGACGATTAGGCCCTCGGGCAGCACGCTGGAGCCCTTGGCCGCCATGAAGCGGCTGATGCCTTCGCGCAACGGCTGGTAGCCCTCGGTGGCGCCGTATTGCAGCACCGGACCCGGGTTGCCGGCCAGCACGGCGCGGCTCGATTCGGCAATGCCTTCGACATCGAACAGGGCCGGGTCCGGAAAGCCGCCGGCAAAGCTGATGATGCCGGGCTTGCCCAGCAGCTTGAAGAGTTCGCGGATGGCAGAGGTTTCGATGGCGTTGAGGCGGTCGGCAAATTGCATGGAGGTCTTTCCTGAATGGGCGGGCATTGCTTTATCCTGTGATTATTATTCATGCCCGAGCGCACCCCGAACACACCATGACACCCCAAGCCATTGAAAGTTTTTTCGCCACGCTCAAGGCCGCCAATCCGATGCCGGTGAGCGAACTCGAATACTGCTCGGTGTTCGAGCTGCTGGTGGCGGTGCTGCTCTCGGCGCAGGCGACGGACGTCAGCGTCAACAAGGCGACGCGCCGACTGTTTCCGGTGGCCAACACGCCGCAAAAAATACTGGCACTGGGCCAGGATCGGCTCAAGGACTACATCAAGTCGATCGGCCTGTTCCGCGCCAAGGCCAAGCACCTGATGCAGACCTGCCAAATGCTGATCGAGCAGCATGGCGGCCAGGTGCCGGGCAGCCTGGAAGCACTTCAGACACTGCCGGGCGTCGGGCGCAAGACGGCCAATGTGGTGCTGAACGTCGCGTTCGGCGAGGCGACGATGGCAGTCGACACGCATTTGTTCCGCGTCGCCAACCGCACCGGCCTGGCGCCGGGCAAGACCCCGTATGAAGTCGAGATGGGTCTGCTGCGGCGCATCCCGAAAGACTACCTGACCGACGCGCACCACTGGCTGATCCTGCACGGCCGCTACATCTGCCAGGCGCGCAAGCCGCTGTGCTGGCAATGCGGCGTCAGCGCCTGGTGCGATTTCGCGGACAAGACGCCGCGCCCCTGAGGCCCGTCACGCCGGCGCGATCGGTAGCGCCACCCATTGCGCGCCCAGCGCGTGAATGGCGAGACGACCCTCAAACACTCGCTCCAATGCGCGGTGGGTTGCGGCGTCGGCGCAGGCACCTTGGTGCGTGACGCGGCCCTGCGCGACGACCAGCATCTCGTCGGCCTGCAAGGCCATCGATATCTCGTGCAACACGCTGACCACGGTGCAGCCCTGGCGGACCAGAGCCCGCACCAGACCGAGCCAGTCAGCCTGGTGCGGCGGATCCAGATTGGCCAGCGGCTCGTCCATCAACAGCACCTTCGCCTGCACCGCCAATGCCCGCGCCAGCAGCACTCGCTGGCGCTCGCCACCGGAGAGCTGGCCGAGCGTGCGGGCACGCCAGTCCCAGGCCTGCGTCGCCCTGAGCGCCTGTTCCACCGCCGCGTGATCGGCCGCGCTGGGGGCGCCGAGCCAGGCCTGATGCGGCAGGCGACCGAGCATGGCCACGTCCCACACGGTCAGGTCATCGCCACTGACTTCGCTCTGTCCGAGCCAGGCCAGTTGCTGGGCACGCCGGCGCCGCGGCAGCGTGGCCAGTGGCTGACCGAGCAGCTTCACCTCGCCCTGACACGGCAACAAGCCGGCCAGCACCTTGAGCAGGGTGGACTTGCCGGCGCCGTTCGGGCCCACGACGCTGGTCCAGCGCGCCGCCGGCAAGGCCATGTCCATGCCGCGCAGCACCTCGGTCTGACCCAGGCTGGCGCGGATGCAGCGCGCGCAGATGGCGACCTGGCTGGTGGCGGCACTCATGCGACATCCCCCGCCGTCGTGCGCGTGCTGCGGTGCATCAGCCAGAGCAGGTAACCGCCACCGAGCACCGCGGTGAGCACACCGACCGGCAACTCCTGCGGCGCGATCAGTGCGCGCGCCAGCAGATCGGCCGCGGTCAGCAGCACGCCACCCATCAGGCTCGACAACAGGATCAGGCCACCATGGCGCGTGCGCGCCAGCGGCCGCACCAGATGCGGCGCGGCCAGACCGACAAAGGCGATCAGTCCCGTCTGCGCCACGGCGGTGCCGGTGGCCAGCGCGAGCACCGCGATCAGCGCAGCGCGCATTTCGGACAAGGGCAGGCCCAGGCTCGCCGCCGTCGCTTCACCGAGCGAAAGGCCGTCCAGGCCCTGGCTCAGCAGCCACGCCACGACCATGCACAGCGACCAGACGGCGGCCATCAGTGCACAGGCGCTCCAGTCGACAAAGCCGGTGCTGCCGAGCAGGAAGGCCTGCATGGCCTGCATCACGTCGGGCACCATCAGCATGGTCAGCGAACTCAGGGCGCCGAGCACGACGCCGACGATGACGCCGGCCAGCAGCAGCCGCAAGGTGTGCTGCACGCCCTGCGCCAGCAGCAGCGTGAGCAGCACGGCGAGCACGGCGCCGACAAAGGCGGCACCCGTCAGGCCCATGCGCGCCAGGCCATGCGCAGCCAGCGGCGAGACGCCGAAAAACACCAGCGCCAGCGCCACGCCGAGCGAGGCACCCGACGCGCTGCCGAGCAGATAGGGATCGGCCAGCGGATTGCGAAACAGGCCCTGCGCCACAGCACCGGCCAGCCCGAGCAAGGCACCGGCGGTCCACGCGCCGACCGTGCGCGGCAGGCGGATGTCCCACACGATCTGCTGCGCCACCGGGTCCGACCAGGCCTTGAACAGGCTGTCGAAACCGGTGCTGCCGACACTGGCGCCGGCGAGCACCAGCAGCACACTGAGCAGCAGCAGACCCAGGCCGAGCAGGTATGCCGTGCGGTGCTGACGGTCGATCGCGGTCATGCTGCCTTGTCCCGCAAACACTGCAGCATCAGGCGCGCGCCTTCGGCCATGCGCGGGCCGGCGCGCACCAGCACGTCGGTCTGCTCGGCCGTGAAGATGCAGACCCGGCCCTCGCGGATGGCGCGGATGCGCGACCAGCCCGGGCGACCCTGCAGGCCGGCGAAATTGCGGTCGCCGACCATGATCAGGTCCGGGTTCTCGCGCACCACGTATTCAGGGTTGAGCTTGGGGAAGGCACCCAGGCTGGCGGGCACCATGTTCTTGACGCCCAGGCGCGTCAGCGTTTCGCCGATGAAGGAGCCCTCGCCGGCAGCGTAGGGCGCGCTGTTGACCTCGAAGTAGATGCGCATCGACTTGGCGTTCGCCGGCACTGCCTGCGCTGCGGCCGTCACCTCGGCCTCGATCTCGCGCCAGACGCGCTCAGCGTCATTCACTTCCAGCACCCGGCCCACGACCTGCAGCGCGCGCTTCACATCGGCGTGGCTCTTGGGCTCGAGCGCGAGAACCTTGATGCCCAGCGACTGCAGCCGGTCGGCCACCGGCGTCGACGTGGCCATCAGCACCAGATCGGGCTTGAGCGCCGCGATCGCCTCGATGTTCGGATCGAGACCGCCGCCGACCTGCGGCAGGCGGCGCACCGACTCAGGGTAATTCGAATAGCGGTCCACGCCGACCAGTCGCTGGCACTGTCCCAGCGCGCAAACCGTCTCCGTCAGCGAAGGCAGCAGGCTGACGATGCGCTGCGGCGGCCGCGCCAGCGCCAGCAGCGCGCCGCGGTCGTCGGTCACCGGCAAAGCCCGCGCGGCCCCGCACGCCAGCAGCAGGCCCGACAGAACGAGAGCGAAGGCGCGGACCGTCATGGCCGGTGTGCTACTTCTGCGCCCAGACAACGCCGGCATAGACGGCGCGGGCGGACTGGTTGTAGCCGTAGGCGGTCTGGTAGTTGCGATCGAGCAGGTTGTCGATGCGCGCCGTCAGGGCCAGCTCACGTGTCACGGCATAGCGCGCGCTCAGGTTCACCACGGCGTACGAGGGCAATGCCGGAACCGAGGCGATATCGGGCCGCTCGCCGGTGTAGCGCAGGTCGCCGCCGAAGGTCCACTGCCCGAGCGGCAACGAAGCGCCGAACGAGGCCATGCTGCGGGCACGGCGGATCAGACGCGCGCCGGTGCTCTCGTCGACCGGGTCCTGCAGCGTCAGGCTGGCGCGCAGGTCGGCATTGGCAAGCTTGCCGCTGTAGCTCAACTCCAGCCCCTTGTTGCCGGCATCGCTGACATTGCTGAAGGCCCAGGTCGCGAAGTCGTACAGCATCAGGTTCTCGGTGCGGGTCTTGAACAGCGTGGCGCGCACGACCTGCTTGTCCTGCACCCACTGCAAGCCCAGCTCGGTGGAGCGCGCAGTCTCGGGTTTGAGCGCCGGATTGCCCGAGAACGGGTCGTACAGGTAGCCCAGTGGCGGCAGGTTGAAGGCCGAAGATACGCTGGCGATCAGTTTCCAGGCCGGCTGGAACTGGAATCCGTAGCCGGCGTAGCCGGTGGTCTGCGCCGGCAGACCGTCGGCGTCGTCGCGGCGCAGGTTGAACTGCAGCGAATGGGCACCCACGGTGCCCGACAGGCCGGCAAACATCGACGACACGTCGCGCGCGCGGTTGAGCTGCGTGGCATAGCTGTCGATCGTGTCGATTGACTGGCGCTGCGACTCGGCACCGGCGGTCAGCAGCCAGGCACCCAGCGTCACAGAGTTGGTCCAGTTCAGCGTGCGACTGCGCGTTACGGCCTCGCTGTCGTACGGAAACGCGGTCAGGCGGGCATCGTAGATCGATTGCTCGCGACCCTGGCTGAACGTGAGTTGACTGCGCCAGTCGCGCGTCATTTGGTTGTGGCTGTAGAGCGACCAGGTGCCCAGCTTGGTCGCCCCCTTGACGATATCGGTCGGCGTGCCGAATCCGCCGCCGTCGGTGTCGAACTCGCCATCGCTGCCCTCGGCGCGCAGGCCCAGCGTGTGACCCGGCGCCACTGTTTGCGACAGGCCGAGGTTGTAGTTGGTGTTGCTGTAGCCATCGGCATCCGGGTTCTCGTTCGGGTACTGGCTGGTGTTCATCGCGGAAAAGCCGCTCGTCTTGTGGCGCCCGACACCGACAAAGAAGCTTGTGTCACCAAGCTTTCCGCTGACACCGGCCGAGGCGCGCGTGCTGCCATAGGAGCCGGCTTCGATCTGGGCAAAGGCCTTTGGCGTGCCCTGCCCCTTGCGCATGAAGATCTGGATCACACCGCCGACGGCGCCGCTGCCATAAATGGCCGACACGTTGCCGCGCACGATTTCAACGTGATCAACCTGGTCGAGCATGATGTGCTCCAGGCTGACGCTGCCCGTGCTGTCCTGCTTGGTCAACGGCACACCGTCGATCAGCACCAGCACCTGCAGCGAGGCGCTGCCGCGCAGGAACAAGCTGGCGGCCGTACCGCGGCCCCCGTTCTGCGTGAACTGGAATCCCGCTTCGCTCGACAACAGCGTTGGCAAGTCGACAGCCTGCGAGCGTTCGATGACGTCGCGTCCGATCACGGTAGTGTGCGGCAGGGCCTCGGTCAGCAATTGCTCCGAGCGATTGGCCGTGACAACAGTCTCCTCGAGTTGAACAGGTTTGGAAGCGGTCTGGGCGAATGCCGCAGAAGCGGCGGACAGGGTCAGCGCCAGCACCATGCGGTGTTTGCGCGAGAGAAGTTTTTTCATGTGAGAAACAAATCAGCAAAAGCCCTCGCCGTCGTCCCCGACAGCATATGGGCGTCACGACTGCGCGCCAGGGCGTGCAGCCACCTTGTTGGCCGGTATCCGGGCTGGTGGCACAACCGCCATCGCCTTCCCAAGCGCGTGTTCAAAACGCTCAGTGGCTGTGATGGCGGCGAGTCGCGAGGCGACTCGTCCACTTACCGTTGCGGGGGCAGCGCAGGTTAGGTTTGCCGTTGATGGCCCACCCTCCTGCTTCCCGTTGAACTGCGGTGTGTGAACCACACCGCGAGCACCAACGGTCGGATTTTACAGCCGATCAGTTTGGCAAACCCTACAATGGATACCCTATGTCGAATCAAAGTCAAATCGACCAGATCGCCGAGCGTGTCGAGCGCCTGCTGGTGCGTTACGCCGAACTGCAGCGCACCAACGCTTTGCTCAGTGCCCAGGTCGAGACCGTCACGCAGGAGCGCGACTCCCTCAAATCCAGGCTTGGCGCCGCCCGGGCCCGCGTCGACGCGCTGCTGGACCGCCTGCCGCAGGCAGCAGCCAACGGCCGCCAAAAGGGCAGTGCATGAAGCAGCTTGAAGTCCAAATCATGGGGCAGAGCTACCTGCTCGGTTGCCCCGAGGGTGGTGATGCCAAACTGCTCGAGGCGGTCGAGCGCGTCGATGCGGCAATGTGCAAGATCCGGGACGCCGGCAAGGTCCGGGCGCGCGACCGCATTGCCGTGCTGGCGGCGCTCAACCTGGCGTTTGATCTCAGCGATCAAGGCAGCAATGTGAAAGCAACGCCGGCCGAATCGCCATTGACGAACTCGGATTCAGACCCGACCACCGCGCAGCCCGGAGCCGGCAACGCGCAACTGCTGAGTTCCCTGCTCGAGCGCCTCGACCAGGCGCTGACCGATGACGGTCGCCTGATCTGATTTCTTCTTGCTTTCTGCGCCGCTTGCGCTTTCCCAAGCTCTACAATGAACACTGTCTGCAGTGCTCGTCGGGCTTTATATTTCCTTGAACCAATGCTCTTAGAGCCCGGGCTTGGAACATCGCGGGTCAGGCGTGATCATCTCGCGTCAGATGAACCCAATGTCCCGTTGACCTCGCCCACCTGAACCCCGGTTCAGGATGCCGGTCCGGCGGCACTTGCAGACAACCTCTTCCGATCCCTCCCCGCTTATCACCCATGACACTCGAACCCCTGTTGCTGATCGAACTCGCCACCTTGGGCCTTTGCACCGGATTTCTCGCCGGTCTGCTTGGCATCGGCGGCGGCATGCTGATGGTGCCCTTCATCACCATCATCCTGTCTGCGCGCTCGGTCGGACCCGATCTGGCGGTCAAGATGGCGATTGCGACTTCGATGGCGACCATCATCTTCACGTCCATCTCCAGCGTGCGCGCCCATCACAAGCGCGGCGCCGTGCGCTGGGAACTGGTCAGAGGACTGGCACCGGGCATCATCCTGGGCGGCTTCATCGCGAGTCTCGGTGTGTTCGCCATGCTCAAGGGCTCGTCGCTGGCGCTGTTCTTTGCCGTATTCGTGAGTTTCTCGGCAACCCAGATGTTCCTCGACAAGAAGCCTGCGCCAACGCGGCAGGTGCCGGGCACGGCGGGCCTGATGGGCGCCGGTGGCGTGATCGGCTTCCTGTCGGGCCTGGTCGGCGCCGGCGGCGGTTTCATCAGCGTGCCCTTCATGACCTGGTGCAATGTCGCCATCCATAACGCCGTCGCCACCTCGGCTGCGCTGGGCTTGCCTATTGCGCTCGCCAACGTGGTCGGCTATGTGGTGAGCGGTCAGAGCGTGCAGAACCTGCCGCCCTATGCCTTCGGCTACATCTGGCTGCCGGCGCTGGCTGTCATTGCGACCTGCAGCGTGCTGACCGCGCCGCTCGGCGCCAAGGCGGCGCACATGCTGCCGGTCAAGCAGCTCAAACGTGTGTTTGCCAGCATCCTGTATGTGCTGGCGGCCTACATGCTGTACAAGGCATTGGCCTGATGCCCTGAACGGGCAAGAAGTTGCGGAAACAAAAAACGGGCCCTAAGGCCCGTTTCTCTTTATCACTGGCGGAGCAGGCGGGATTCGAACCCGCGGAGGGTTTTACCCCTCGCACGCTTTCCAGGCGTGTGAATTAATAAATATTTATCTATATAAATCAAATACTTACAACACTTCTAACAGTTTAAAAAGTATTTCCGGCACAAAACGGGCACACTCGCTTTACACTTTCACCCATCAAATTCGTGTGAAAGGCAGAAATGGCAAGCTTTCGAAAACGTGAATCCGGGCTCTGGCAAGCCACCATTCGGATGACTGGATACCCCTCTCAATCGAAAACTTTCGAGCGAAAAATCGACGCTGAGATTTGGGCTCGCAAGATTGAAACCGACATCGATAAGGGCATTTTCCAAAGCTCGTCTGATGCCGAGAAGACTACGCTCACCGACCTGATCGATCGCTTCAAAAAAGAGTACGCCCCCTTCCACTATCGGAAGCGCGAAGATGAAAAGGAAGCCTGGCGCTTTCAACTCGCCAGACTTGACTCCTTGATTGGCAAATACTCCCTCGCTGCCATAGACCAAAAAGTTGTTGGTGCGTACCGCGATCTGCGATTGGCTGGCAACAGCCAGATGCCAGCGGTCGGTAACTCTACCGTCCGCAAAGAAATTTTCATGCTGTCCAAACTGATGAAATTCGCGCAAATTGAGTGCGGCATTTTGTTGCCTCGTGGCAACCCGGTCGACAACGTGCGCAAGCCATCAGAAGGTAAAGGCCGCGAGAGACGCCTCACAAAAGAAGAGTTCGCCCGCCTGGAAGCTGAAATCAAGCGATCACGAAACAAACTACTCTATCCGGCCTTCCAGTTCGCCATCGAAACCGCAGCGCGACAAAATGAAATTTTGTCGCTGACTTGGGCGCATGTGAACCTTGAACGCAAGTATGCCCTCTTAAAAGACACCAAAAACGGTGAGGAACGGGCCGCACCGCTGTCATCAAAAGCCATTGAGGTGCTGGATGCATTGCCAAAGCCGCAGCCCGCGGG
This sequence comes from uncultured beta proteobacterium, assembly GCA_903828665.1. GTDB lineage: Bacteria > Pseudomonadota > Gammaproteobacteria > Burkholderiales > Burkholderiaceae_C > Rhodoferax. The sequence continues at coordinate 2,100 of CAIKMZ010000108.1, read as the reverse complement.
CAAGTGCAACCCAACGAATCAGCCCTTCCCTATCGACCGGACTTGCCTTTTGAGCGTTTTCCGCTATGCCTGCCAGCGCGCAAAAATTCAAGACTTCACCTGGCACGATTTGCGACATGAAGCCATGAGCCGCCTAAGCGAGAAAAATGATTTTTCAATTCTTGAGCTTGCCTCTATCTCCGGCCACAAAACGCTGCAAATGTTGAAAAAGTACACACACCTGCAGGCCGAAAAATTGGCGGTCAAAATGGGGTAATGATGTATGTTCCGAAACAGGGAAAGTGCTGCCAAAATCATTCGGCACATGGACATATATAGGCATGGAGAACAAACTGGATGCAACAACTACGGTGCTACGGCGACGATCGAAACAAAAGGTTCTGCGTGCATTGTGGTGGGCCAAGCGAAACTGTCGATCATGTTCCATCGAAGGTTCTCATGGACGAGCCCTATCCGGAAAATCTCATGGCGGTTCCTGCCTGCCGTGAGTGCAACAACGGTCTCTGGCCAATCACGCCATGTACCACCAGGTTTTGAGGCTTTAATGCGCATCAGGTTCTTTTCACTCAAAGTTGCTGTGGCATGAAGCTTGTCTCTTGGTGCGGACTCTCCAGCCTTCAGTACACGCAAATGACTTATTGCCTGCCTGACTGTTTTCGGTTTGATAGTTGACGGAGGCAACATTCGAATATCTCCCAACTTTGATGCCAGAAGAACCATACGATTTCGTGTTTGTGGAACTCCAAATTTCGAGCTATCTACAACATCGAACCATACGTGGTAACCGAGTTCCTTAAGAGACAAAACGAAGTCGTGAAAAACTTCATGCTTCGCGACAGTTGGTACATTTTCCATCGTGATGACATCTGGATTTGCCTCCTTTGCAAGACGAGCGAAGTGATACAACAGCCCCCACTTTCCGTCTTTGCCATCCGTCTCGTAGCGTTGCGCATAGGTGGAAAAAGGTTGGCATGGTGCGCATCCCGCGAGAACCGTCAGGTCTGCATCGCCGAAAAGATTCTTCAATTCCTCGGCTGTGACTTTGCCAATATCCTGCTCTACGAATCGCGCTTGATTGTTTGCCTCATATGGAAATCGGCATGCAGGATCAAGATCAATGCCCGCGACAACCGGCAGCCCCTCCAGCACAAAGCCATGCGTTAAGCCACCCGCTCCACAAAACAGATCCACACAAAAAAATTTTTTCACTTTAAGTTCTCCTCATTGGGTTTTGACCGCTGCATGAGGCGACCAAAACCAGCCGTAGGCAAGCCCTTCATTCCTTGCCTCGACTTTCGTTCTCTGATGCACCACCAGACCGCACCCAACCATCAACTTCGTCTGTCTTGAACTTCCAAAGCCGACCAATTCGGTGAGCGGGCATACCCCGTTTGCTGATCCACGCGTACACCGTGTCCTTGCTCACGCCGAGGTACTCAGCGATCTCCTCGACTGACAACCAGCGATCTGTCATGACATCAAATCCCATTAAGAAGTCGGAATACGGATAATTTTCAGATCATCGCACAAAGTCGTGATTCCGAGCCTGTTTAAAGCCGATTAAATTAGATTAAGACTGATTGACTATGTTTCTTTTCAAACGCAGAGGTTTTAATCCACGACTTGTTGACACTTCCATCCGCCTGACATCGTTTCAGTGCGCGGGCAATGCCGATACCGCCCCCGTCATGCAACGGCACGAGCTCTGGCAACGCTTTGCCATCCTCATAGACCCATCTGCGCAACCCGGAGTCAATGCCAGCCAATCCCGCAGACCTAGCCTGCCTCCGCAGTCAAGCGAAGCGCGACGTGGTTTCGCTGGGGTCTCGGGGCAACGCCCTGAGCAGGGGGCCCATGCCAAGTTTTTTGCACAGCACAAAACGTGGGCACAAGGCCCTTACCCTGCACAGTGAGTCTCTGCTACTCCCAATCTGCTGGTGAATTGATTCGCCTGTCAGTGCGACTGTCGTTGGATTTTGGTTTGCCTGTCGGGGCGCGTGTCGCAACCTACGCGTCCGCATTTGATTCGCCTGCCAATATTCGTGTCGTTGCTTCTATATGCCACTGTCCTGCCTGACGTGACGGACACGTTTGCTGGTT
>CAIKMZ010000107.1 GCA_903828665.1 uncultured beta proteobacterium | reverse complement strand
GCTCGCCGGCACTGCTGCCGGTCACGCCGCCAGTGCCATATTTCCCGACGAAAAAACCCTGCCTCGCAAAAAGCGCGTGCCGAAAGCCATATTTACGCGCTTTCTAGCAGCCGCCAACACGCGGTCAATAGCAAAGCCGTTACGACCGCAAGGCCTGCGCAGCGGATTGTTCTGATGAACATGATGACCCTAAAGAGTTAAATTTAACGTGGTTTGATTGTTTCCCCTTTGACAACCTCTTGTCAATGGATAAAAAACTAAAACCCGGGAGACCGCTGGGGTCGAGAACCTTTGAGCCAGCTGCTGCGCGCGCCTTCGGTTCGGTCGTCCGGCAATGCCGGGTCGAGCTAGGAATCTCTCAAGAGGAACTGGGCCACCGCGCGGAAATCGAGCGCTCCCACATGGGCAAGATCGAGCGGGGGCAGCACCTGCCGAACTTGGCGCTGATTCTGAAGCTAGCCGGCGCGCTATCTACCAGTCCGGGCGGCTTGGTTGAGAAGACCGCGGAAATGCTCTTGGATGGTGACCAGAGCCCATAACCGCTAGCCGGCTTGGCTCAAGCACTGGGCTTGTCCACGGCCTCACGCAGCGCCTTGCCGGGCTTGAAGCGGACAGACCGAGTCTCGGGGACGGCAACGATAACGCTTTTCACTTTTCAAGCATCGTGCGCGAGGTAAACTGCAGGTGCTTACCGGCACCCAGTTGACTGTTTTTGTCTACTAATAGAGAGGCTTTGAATAGTCGGTTTCTTGGGGTATCAAAGGCCAACAGGGGGTACAAATGGGGGTACAAAATGACTTTTTCGAAAGTAAAACCCATTATCCATGCGGGTTGCAGAACATCATTCGAGCGCTTTCACACCATTGAATACAGGGGTCAGCAGATTAACGTTTGCTGACCCCTTTGTCATGGTCGTTCGATTTCGATAACCTCCAATACACAGTATGAAGTCTCAAATCGGCCTGATCGGCATGGGTGTGATGGGTGAAAACCTGGCACTCAATATGGAAGACAAAGGGTTTTCCGTCTGCGTCTATGACAACTCGCAAACCAAGGTCCAGCGACTCCTCGCTGGCCGCGGGAACGGGAAGAACATCTACGGCTGCGATTCAATCCAGACCCTGATCGACTCTCTGGAGCGTCCCCGCAAGATCATGATGATGGTTCCGGCGGGTAAGGTCGTCGACGATGTGATCGAGGCGCTGCTGCCTTCCTTGGAACAGGGCGACATAGTTATTGATGGCGGAAACTCCCACTTTCCGGATACGACTCGCAGAACGAAGTTGCTTGAGAGTTTGGGTCTTCTGTATGTCGGCACCGGCGTTTCGGGCGGCGAGGAGGGCGCCCTGCTCGGGCCATCGCTCATGCCGGGGGGTTCCATTGCCGCCTGGAACGCTGTGAAGCCGATCTTCCAGGCCATTGCCGCGAAAGTTGATGGGGTTGCCTGCTGTGACTGGATCGGTGAAGAGGGCTCCGGCCATTTCGTGAAAATGGTGCACAACGGCATCGAATACGGGGACATGCAACTGATCTGCGAGGTCTACGATGTGATGCGTAAAGTGCTGGGCATGACTGCCGCGGAGATGCACGAGGTGTTCGCGGCGTGGAGCGTGGGCGAGCTCAAGAGTTATCTGATTGAAATCACGCGAGACATTCTCGCGCTCAAGGATGCGGACGGTCTGCCCCTGCTTGACAGGATTCTGGACAAGGCGGGTCAGAAAGGAACGGGCAAGTGGACTGTCAACACGGCGCTTGATATGGCGGTCCCGCTCACCCTGATCACCGAATCTGTGTTTGCCCGCGTTCTTTCTGCGATGAAGGACGAGCGGGTTGTTGCCTCCAAAGTACTGGCCGGCCCGACCCCCGGCTTCACTGGCGACCGAGCGAGCTTCATTCATCAACTCGGAAAGGCCTTGTATGCGGCAAAGATCATTTCCTATACGCAGGGCTATCAGCTGATGCGTTCTGTCGGCAAGGAGTTTGCGTGGAATCTGAACTACGGCGGTATCGCGTCGATCTGGCGCGGTGGCTGCATCATCCGCTCGGTCCTTCTCGAAAGGATCAAGGACGCGTTCCAACGCCAACCGCATCTTGACAACCTCCTGCTTGATCCGTTCTTCCAGCAGGCCATTTCCGACTCGCAGATGGCGCTGCGCAATGTTCTGGCCGAGGCCATCCGAAGCGGTATCCCGATGCCCGCTTTGTCCTCGGCGCTGGCGTATTACGACGGCTACCGAAGCGAGTATCTCCCCGCCAATCTGCTGCAGGCACAACGGGACTTCTTCGGCGCGCATCAGTATGAGCGGACGGACCAGCCGCGCGGCACCTACTTCCACACCAACTGGACCGGGCACGGCGGCGATACCGCGTCGTCCGTGTACGAGGTTTGACGCTTGAGTCCCCAAGACCTGCAACTGCTGGTGACCCGCAGCATGCCCTTTGGCAAGTACAAGGGGCGCTGCATCGCGGACCTTCCGGGCAACTACCTTAGCTGGTTTTCACGCGAAGGTTTTCCCAAAGGCGAGATCGGTCGACTGCTCCACCTGATGCACGAGATTGACCACAACGGCCTGGGCGATCTGCTCAAACCTTTGCGCAACACTGCAAGCTGATTCGCTTAAGCGCGACGCAGGTCCAGCGTAAACGGGAACTCGCGGCTGGCCGCCACGTTGATGGTCGCTGGCGGCACAATCAGGGTGCCTGGCGTGTGCCCCATGGCTGCAAAACGCGCCATGCGCCGGCTTTCGGCTTCGTAGGCATTGACCGGAAACGTGTCGGGGTTCAATCCGCCAGGGTGCGCGACGTAATACAGGCAGCCGCCCAGCGAACGTTTCATCCAGGTGTCGACAATGTCGAAGGTCAGTGGCGTATGAATGCCGATACCGGGGTGCAGGGCCGAGGGCGGATTCCAGGCCTTGTAGCGAACGCCGGCCGCATATTCGCCGGCGGTGCCTGTCGACTGCAGGGGCAGGGCGCGGCCGTTGCAGGTCACCACATAACGGCTTTCGTTCATGCCGGTCACATGGACTTCGATGCGCTCGAGCGAGGAGTCCACATAGCGCGCGGTGCCGCCGGGCGCGCCTTCCTCGCCCATCACATGCCAGGGCTCCAGTGCATTGCGCAAGGTAAGTTCGATGCCCGCTGACTGAACCGATCCCACAACGGGGAAGCGGAATTCGTAATGCGGCGCAAACCAGCTGCTGTCAAACGCGTAGCCCGCGCTGCGCATCTCCGCCATCACGTCATCAAAGTCCATCTTGATGAAGGTTGGCAACAGGAAGCGGTCGTGCAATTCCGTACCCCAGCGGGTCGCTGGCGCCTTGTACGGCGTCTTCCAGAAGCGCGCCACCAAGGCGCGCAGCAGCAATTGCTGCACGACACTCATGCGCGGGTGCGGCGGCATCTCGAAGGCGCGCAGTTCCAGCAGCCCCAGTCGCCCGGTGGCCGAATCTGGCGAGTACATCTTGTCGATCGAAAATTCGCTGCGGTGCGTGTTGCCCGTGGCATCAATCAGGATGTTGCGCAGGGTGCGATCCACCAGCCAGGGCGGCATGCTCTGGCCGTGCAGTTTGCGGTTCTTGTAAATCTGCTCAATGGCAATTTCAAGTTCGTAGAGCTGGTCATTGCGCGCCTCGTCGACGCGCGGTGCCTGGCTCGTCGGGCCGACAAACATGCCGCTGAACAGGTAGCTCAGGCTGGGGTGGTTGTGCCAGAACAGCAGCAGGCTGGCCAGCAGTTCAGGCTTGCGCAGGAACGGGCTGTCGGCCGGTGTTGCGCCGCCCATCACAAAGTGGTTGCCACCGCCGGTGCCGGTATGGCGACCGTCCTTCATGAACTTCTCAGCGGACAGGCGCGACTCGAACGTCACACGGTAAAGGAACTCGGTGTTCTTGACCAGATCCGGCCAGTTGTTCACCGGGTGAATGTTGACCTCGATGACACCCGGGTCCGGCGTGACCTGCAACAGTTTCAGGCGCGGGTCTCGCGGTGGCGGGTAACCTTCCAGCACGATCTGCACAGCCAGTTCCCGCGCCGTTGCCTCGATCGCGCTGAGTAAGTCCAGGTAGTCTTCCAGCCTCTCCAGCGGCGGCATGAAGATGTAGAGCACGCCGGATTTCTCGCCGACGGCCTCGGCCCTGGGACCGCTGGCGCGACGCGGGTCGCGCACCTCCACACACAACGCGGTGCGGGTGATCCAGTGGGCGGATTCCTTTTGCTGCGGGACGCGCGCAAACCCGGCCGGCTCGGCTTGCGGCGCGCTTTGCGCGCTGGCTGCAGCGGAGTTGCTGGCCGATACCGGCGCATCCTGAAACTTGCGCGCCGCCTCGGGCGCGGGCCCGCTGCCGGAAAGATACGGTGTCACGCTGTTTGCACCGGCCTGATGCTTGTCGGTCGCATAGCGGGCGGCGATCACGGCATGGCCTGGCAAGTCTGATCGCGGTGCGCAGGGATCCTGCGGCAGCGCATAGGGATAGTCGCTTTCGCTGACCCAGGGCAAGGAGTCGAGCGGCAGACGCAGGCCCATGGGCGAGTCGCCCGGCATCAGGTACATCCGCTCATCGCGCAAAAACCAGGATCCCGTGGTCCAGGCCGTGCCCTTGTCATCCGGTTTTTCAACGGCTTTGAGCGGCAGCACATAGCCCACGACCGACTCGAGCTTTTGCTCAAAGACCCGGCGCAGTCGGGCACGTTCCATCTCGTCCTCGAGCCTGGAGTTGAAGGGGTCAACATTGACCGGCAGGCGACGTTCCCGCCACAAGTAGTACCACACGTCTTCATAGGCGCTTTGCATGAACTTGTCCGTGACGCCCAGTTTGCTCGCCAGCGCCTGCGTGAAGCGCTGTGCGTCCGCTCTGGTGTAGTGGGTCGGCGCGCGTTCGTCGGTGAACAGGGCCGGATCACGCCATACGGGCTGTCCGTCGGCACGCCAGTAGATGTTCAAGGCCCAGCGCGGCAACTGTTCACCGGGATACCACTTGCCTTGACCGAAGTGCAGAAAGCCGCCTTCCCCATATTCGGCGCGCAGCTTCTGCACCAATTCGGTGGCAAAACCCCGTTTGGTCGGGCCGAGCGCCTCGGTATTCCATTCAGGTGCGTCGCGGTCATCGACTGCAACGAAAGTCGGCTCACCGCCCATGGTCATGCGCACGTCACCGGCCAGCAGTTCCTTGTCGACAGCGGCTCCCAGTGACATGACGTCTGCCCACTGCTCCTCGCTGTAGGGTTTGGTGACACGAGGTGACTCGTAGATGCGCGTCACCGCCATGTGGTGCGCAAACTCGACCTCGCACTTGTCCATCGCGCCCTCAATCGGTGCGGCACCCGAAGGCTGCGGCGTGCAGGCCAAAGGGATGTGACCTTCACCAGCCAGCAGTCCGGATGTGGCATCCAACCCAATCCAGCCAGCGCCCGGCAAATAGACCTCGCACCAGGCATGCAGGTCGGTGAAGTCAACCTCGGTGCCGCTCGGACCATCGAGCGATTTCACATCAGGTTTCAATTGAATCAAATAGCCGGAAACGAAGCGCGCCGCCAAACCGCAGTGGCGCAGCAATTGCACCAACAGCCAGGCCGAATCCCGGCACGAACCGGAACCGAGGTTGAGCGTCTCGTCCGGTGTTTGCACACCCGGTTCCATGCGGATCAGATAACTGATGTCCTTGTGCACCATCGTATTGACATCGACGAGAAAATCGATGGTGCGGCGCTTGCGCCGGTCGATGCGCGCGAGGTAGGCACGGATGCGCTTGGTCAGGTGCTCCGTTGCGAGGTAGGGCGCCAGTTCCTGCTTGAGCAGGGCTTCATAGCTGAACGGATATTTCTCGGCAGACGGCTCAAGGAAGAAATCGAAAGGGTTGTACACCGCCATCTCAACGACGAGGTCAACCGTGACCTTGAACTCACGCGTCTTCTTCTCGAAGACCAGCCGGCTTTGGTAGTTGGCGAATGGATCCTGTTGCCAATTGATGAAATGCTCGACCGGTTCAACCTTGAGCGAGTACGAGATGATCTTGCTGCGGCAGTGCGGAGCCGGGCGCAGGCGGATCACCTGCGGACCGAGGTTGACCAGTCGATCGTATTTGTAGTGGGTAACGTGGTTCAGCGCGGCATGGATGGACATGGTTTATCTTCTAGAGGGGCAAGGAGTGCCGTGAGCGAATACTAGCAATGTTGGTGCCACCAAATATTCCGAGGTACGATAAACGCACACCGATGAACCCGAAGTGAGACAGACATGATTGACAACAAACGCGAGGATTTTCGCTTTTTTCACCGCTTGCGGGTGCGTTGGGTCGAGGTCGATCTGCAAAAGATCGTGTTCAACGCGCACTACCTGATGTATTTCGACACCGCCATTGCCGATTATTGGCGCGCGCTTGCCTTGCCCTATGAAAGCACGATGCTGGCATTGGGCGGTGATCTCTACGTGAAGAAAGCGACGATCGAATACCACGGTTCGGCCGGACTCGACGACCAGATCGATGTCGCGATCAAATGCAGTCGGATCGGCAATTCATCGTTCAGTTTTACCGGCGCCATCTTTCGCGGAGAAAAGCATTTGATCAGCTGTGAGCTGATCTATGTCTTCGCGGACCCTGCTACGCAAACTTCGAAGCCGCTGCCAAATGCCCTGCGCGAGGTCATGCTGGGCTACGAGGCTTGGCAGCCGATGGCGCGACTTGAGATTGGCAACTGGCAGGACCTGGGTCTGGCAGCGCGCCAGATCCGCACGGCTGTCTTCGTCGATGAACAGCGCATTCCCGCAGAACTGGCGTGGGACGCGGCTGACGAAACAGCTGTTCATGCGCTGGCACGCAACTGGCTGGGCGTGCCAGTGGCAACCGGTCGTCTGTTGCAGCAGTCAAGCGGTATTGGACGCATCGGGCGCATGGCCGTCAGCCGCGTGCTGCGCGGCTCGAATCTGGGCCGCGACGTGCTGCGCGCCTTGATGCAGGCGGCGCGGGAGCGCGGCGATCATGAAGTACGCTTGCACGCCCAACGCACGGCTGAAGGCTTTTACGAGCGGCTGGGCTTTGTGCCGCGCGGCGAGCCGTTTGAAGAGGCCGGCATCGTGCACATCGAGATGGCGCACGCGCTCTAGAGCAGAGATTCAAATGTCTGCCAGCAAAGGGTAGGGCGCCGCTGCTACAGCGACAGCGGGGCCGGCCGCGCTTCCAAGGTGCAAACCGCCAGCTTCAGCCGCGGCGATCTGCATGGAGATGATCGCTTCAAAGCCGCCGCTTGCTGCAGTTGCCGCCTGCGCCACGATGCCACAGGGTTGCTCGGCATCACCTTGCAGAAACACCTCGTCACCCGCTTTCATGGCTGCATCCGAATGCGCCAGAAACGCGCGGCGCTTGAGCGTGCCGCGAAACTGGCTGCGCGCAACGACTTCCTGGCCGGGGTAGCAGCCCTTCTTGAAACTCACACCGCCGACCGACTCGTAGTTGAGCATTTGCGGGACGAACGACTCGGCCGTCGCCGTGCTGATCATGGCAATGCCGCTGCGAACTTCGCCCAGGGCCCAGGCCTGAGGGCTCAGACTCGACCCGGCGGGAGCGGCTTGTCCGGCCGGAGCCAGCCACAGGGCCCTCTGCACGCCGTCGGCCGGATAAAGAAAGACCACGCTGGCATCGTTGATGTCCAGTTTCGACCAAACCGATTGACTGCTGCCAGCCAGTCCGGCCAAGGCATCCCCAGCCAAGCCGAACACGCCGTACTCGTCGCTGGCATCGGTCAGCTTCGCCTTGGCGCGCATGACAAAGCGGGACAGGCGCTGCAGCGTTGGCGTCAGCAGGTCGCGGCTACAGATCAGCAGTATTTCGGTGTGGCTGCGTTTGAAACCGTAGAAACTGGCCAACATCCGCCCCTGCGCCGAGCAATAGGCCGCGAGCCGTGCTTCGGACAGGCCCAGCGACGAAAAGTCCTGCGTCAACTGGCTTTGGAGAAAACTGGCGGCATCGGTGCCTTCGACCCGGATGACGCCCAGATGCCCGAGTCGCGCTACGCCATTGAGTTTGGTTTGCATGGACTGAATTATCATCCTCTCTCGATTTCATCAAAGGCTGTGGGGCTGTGCGCCGATTAATTTACTTCTTTCTTGTCCTCGCAGCCCTTCTGGGTGGCGGTGTGGGCTGGTGGCTCAATCAGAGCCTCGATCTGAACGCTGACACGATTGACCTGTCTGTGGAGCCGGGCACTTCCGTGCGCGCGGTGGCGCAATCTGTCAGCGATGCGGGCGTGCAGGTCAGTCCGGGACTGCTTTACTGGTGGTTTCGCCTGTCAGGGCAAGCGCGTCAGATCAAGGCTGGCAGTTATGAGCTTGAGCTCGGTATCAGCCCGCGCAGTCTGTTGCGAAAACTCGTTCGTGGCGAAGAAGCGCTGCGCGCCGTGACGCTGGTCGAAGGCTGGAATTTCACCCAAGTGCGCGCGGCGCTCCTGAAAGCCGAACAACTCAACCCCGAATCGGAGAATTTGCCCGACTACTTGATCATGAAGGTGCTTGGCAAGCCGGGCGTGGCACCCGAGGGGCAGTTCTTTCCGGACACATATACCTATGCAAAGGGCAGCAATGATCTGGCGGTACTCAAGCGGGCCATGCGAGCCATGGACAAGCAACTGGCGCTGGCTTGGAGCCAGCGCCGGCCCGACACGCCGCTGAAAACACCAGAGCAGGCCCTGATCCTCGCCAGCATCGTCGAGAAGGAGACCGGTCGCCCCACGGACCGGGCCATGATCGCCGGCGTCTTTGCGAACCGGTTACGCCTCGGGATGATGCTGCAAACCGATCCGACCGTGATCTTCGGCATGGGGGACGCCTTTGATGGCAACCTGCGCCGGCGTGACCTGCAAAAGGACACGCCCTGGAACACCTACACCCGCGTCGGCTTGCCGCCGACCCCGATTGCCATGCCAGGTAAACCCGCCCTGCTGGCGGCCGTGCAACCGGCTGTCACCAACGCCATCTATTTTGTCGCGCGCGGGGATGGCAGCAGCGAGTTCAGCGCCAGCCTGGAAGAGCACAATCGGGCGGTCAACAAATACCAGCGCGGAAAGTGAAGGCAAATGTCAACCGGGGGTCACTTGCAGGGTCTATTCATCAGTTTCGAAGGCATCGACGGTGCCGGGAAGTCCACGCACATCGACGCCTTGGCGCAGACCTTTCGCGCGCAGGGCAGGGTCGTCACGGTAACGCGTGAGCCGGGCGGAACACCGCTGGCTGAAAAGCTGCGCGCCATGGTGCTCAATGACCCGATGGATGCCATGACCGAGGCCTTGCTCGTGTTTGCCGCTCGGCGCGATCATCTGCGCCTGGTCATCGAGCCGGCTCTGGCACAGGGCCAGGTCGTGCTGTGCGACCGTTTCACCGATGCCACTTTCGCCTATCAGGGCGGTGGCCGTGGCTTTGACCTCGGCCTGCTGTCGGTTCTGGAGAAGATGGTGCAGACGACCCCGGGCAAAAAGCTTGGCATCATGCGCCAACCCGATGTCACGGTCTGGTTTGACTTGCCTGCCGAGATTGCCGCGCAGCGCCTGTCGGGTACGCGCGTTCCGGACAAATTCGAAGCCCAGCCGCAGGCGTTCTTCCAGCGCGTCTCGAACGGCTATTTGCAGCGCATGTTGGAGAGTCCGGCGCGTTTTGCCCGGATCGATGCGGCGCAGACGCGCGAAGCCGTGTGGGGCGACGTCTTGTCGGCGCTGCAACACAGGGGTTGGCTGGCATGACGGACACCGTGCCGGCGCCCTGGATTGCGGCGCAAACCCGGTCGCTCCTGCAACAGCGCGGTCATGCCTGGTTGCTGGCCGGCCCATCGGGACTTGGACAGTACAAATTGGCGCTGGCACTGGTTCGAGCCTGGCTATGCGAACAGCCATCAGAGGAGGGCGCGTGCGGCCGATGCGGCAGTTGCCATGCCATCGACGTGCGCACCCATGCCGACCTGTGTGTGCTGATGCCCGAAACCACAATGCTCGAGCTTGGCTGGCCGCTGAGCGAGAAAGCGCAGGGCGAGATCGATGACAAGAAGCGCAAGCCAAGCAAGGAAATAAGGGTCGACGCCATGCGCGATGCGGTCGAGTTTTCCCAGCGTACCAGCGCTCGGGGGCGCGGCAAGGCTGTGCTGGTGTACCCCGCAGAGCGCATGAACAACGTGACTGCCAACGCGCTGCTCAAGACGCTGGAAGAGCCCCCCGGCGACGCCCGGTTTGTGCTCGCCAGCGAAGCTGCGGACCAATTGCTGCCCACCATCCGAAGCCGTTGCCTGGGGCATGGCATGGTCTGGCCGGCTGAAAGTGAGGCGCTGCAATGGCTGCAGCAGTGCGGCCTTGCCCCCGAAGCAGCCCGCGTGGTGCTGCGCGCAGCCGGCGGACGTCCGGAAGACGCCTTGCAGTTTTCGGCCTGGGAGCCGGGTGCAAATGCCTGGGTGAAACTGCCCAAGGCCATGGCGCGCGGCGACGCCAGCGCGTTGAAGGACTGGTCCCCGGCTCAGGCCGTCAGCGCCCTGCACAAGATTTGTCATGACGTTCTGGCACTCAGAAACGGCGCCACGCCGCGTTTCTTCGAAGCCGCTGACTTGCCCACAGGTGGATCGGTCACCAGTCTGACGGCCTGGGCACGTGCCTTGGCCGCAGCGACGCGCACGGTGGAGCATCCTTTCAATCCCGGCCTGATGCTCGAGGCGCTCGTCAGCGAAGCCAGGAAAGCGCTCAACTGAAATGTTCACGGACTCCCACTGTCACCTTAGTTTTCCCGAGCTGGCGGCGCAGGTCCCGGTGATCCGCAAAGCCATGCTCGAGGCGCAGGTCGAGCGTGCGCTTTGCATCTGCACGTCCCTTGAGGAGTTCGAGTCTGTCCATGCGCTTGCGACCGGTTACGACAATTTCTGGGCTACGGTCGGCGTCCATCCCGACAATGAGGACTGCCGAGAACCAAGTCTGCCGGACTTGCTGGATCGCGGGCAAATGCCGCGCGTGATCGGAATTGGCGAGACCGGGCTGGACTATTACCGCCTGGCCGGCCGCAGTGTGGCCGACATGGCCTGGCAGCGCGACCGCTTTCGCACCCACATCCGTGCCGCTCGTCAGCTTGGCTTGCCGCTGGTGGTCCACACGCGAGCGGCTTCGCACGACACCCTCGCCATCCTGCGCGAGGAGGGTGAAGATGGGTCTGTCGGCAGCGCGGGCGGCGTTTTTCACTGCTTTACCGAGACAGCGGAGGTGGCACGGGCCGCCCTGGACCTCGGTTTCTACATCTCGTTCTCAGGTATTCTGACCTTCAAGAACGCGCAGGACATACGTGACGTGGCGGCCTTTGTTCCGCTGGACCGGCTGCTGATCGAGACTGACAGTCCCTATCTGGCACCCGTGCCGTATCGCGGAAAGATCAACAATCCTTCCTATGTGCCGCACGTGGCAGCCCAATTGGCGACGCTCAGGAACCTTCCGCTCGAGCAAGTGGCCGCACTGACCAGTCGTAACTTTGAGAGCCTGTTCAAGGGCGTCCTGCTGTGAGTGCGAGATGTAACATGAATGTGATGTATAAGATTAGGTACATCGTATATCTTGTTGTTTTTGCTTCATATTCGTTGTGCAGTGCCGGTTCGTATGACGACTATTTTGTCGCCATCAAACGCGACCAGGCCGATGTCATCGGGGCTTTGATTGAGCGCGGTTTTGACGCGAATACCCCCAATGCACAGGGCGAACAAGGGCTGTTCCTGGCCATCAGGGAGTCGTCCCTCAAGGTTGCATCGCGGCTGCTGGACTGGCCTGGCACCGACGTCGAAGCGCGCACGCCGCAGGACGAGAGTCCGCTGATGCTGGCTGCCCTGAAGGGCTTCACAGAACTGTGCCGAAGGCTCATTGCGCGTGGCGCTGACGTCAACAAGCCGGGATGGGCACCGTTGCATTACGCTGCTACCAACGGCCACGTCGAGGTGATGGCCTTGCTGCTTGACGAGAATGCCTACATCGACGCCGCATCACCCAACGGCACGACACCGTTGATGATGGCAGCGCATTACGGCACGCCGGCCGCGGTCAATCTGCTGCTGGCGTCCGGCGCCGACCCGATGTTGAAGAACGATCAGGGGTTGACCGCCCTGGATTTCGCGCAGAGCGCCGGACGGACCGAAATGGTCGAACTGCTGGCCGCGTCGATACGACAACGCCAGCCCAAGGGCACGTGGTAGGCCGCCGAGGTTGATTACATGCTGTTCTCGCGTTCTGTCGGTCGTATATTTTACTTTATACGATGTATATTATGTTAATAAAAGGATTGAGTGCCGGAGATTGTGTGCGTTCTGAGATGATTGAGGGTCCACCACCCCTCACTGACATGGGCCGCCACGGCCCGCCCTGGGCCTCAGGAAACTGAAAACGTCACGATTGGCGCGGACAGGTCGGCAAACGAAGATCCAAGTGCGATCTGCCCGCGCCCGTGCAGAACGCATTCTTCACGCCTGAGCAGAACGTCCGAGCCGCCGCCGGAAAACCGAACCCAGCAGCCATAGGAACTGAGGTCAACCAGCATCATGCTGCCGTTGCGCCAATCGATCCTTGCATGGGTGCGCGAAACACGGGGGTCGTCAACGACGAACTCGGCCCGGCGCAAGCGGCCGATGTGAATCGGCAACTCAAATGACTTGAAGGTCATTCTCTCGTTCAGCCAGACCAGTTCGATCTGGCCCCCTAATGTGTCCACCTGCGCCGGGTCGAACAAGGGCACCAGGTCCGACTGCATGGTCAGCAAAGCTGACGGTGCGTCGTCCTCCCAATCAACCTGATAGACCGTACAGGGTTCGGCGCGGCCACGAATGCTGATCGGCCCCAGGACGCGAAACCGCACGCCTTCTGCCTCGTTGACCGCATCAAGGGCGGCACCATTGGTCCATATCTGACTTGGGCCTGCAAGGTCGCTAAGTCGCGCCGCCACGTTGACGGCGTCGCCATAACAATCGCCAGCCACGATCTCGACCGCCCCACTCGCAACGCCGATACGGATCGGCATCCGGTTGGACGGCGCAATCTGGGTCATGCGCTTTTGGTGCTTGCGCTGCAATTCGACGACCGCATCGATGGCAGAGGGGTTGTCATTGAACAGAGCCAACACACCATCACCGAGCATCTTGACGACACGTCCGCCATGCCCTTCGATAACCTTCCCGATCCAAGTGGTGACCTGCGTTACGGCCTGGGTTGCCTTGGCATTGCCCAAGGCTTCAAAGACGCTTGTGCTGCCGAATAAATCGGTGAATACAACTGTCTTCGAATCGCTCATTCCTGATGGATTTCCATTATTTGAGTTGCCCACAGTTTAGGGCAAATCAACGTTGATCAGGGGTGACCCCAAAACAGCAGCGCATCACGTCCCTCGACCAGCAAATCCGCCTTGGCACCGACCGGCAAAAGCACCTTCGTGGCCACATGACCATAGGGCAGATTGGTGATGACTGGCACCTTGATCTGCTGTCGCAACCAGCTCACCACAGTGCCTAATGTGTAGCCCCGATCATGCGGCACCAGCTTGAAATCAGTGAATTGGCCCAACAGCACGGCCCTTTGCTGCGCGAGGACCCCTGCGTGCAGCAATTGGGTCAACATGCGCTCGATGCGATAAGGATGCTCCGCAACGTCCTCCAGAAACAGGATGCCCTTGTTGATTTGGGGGAAATAGGGCGTGCCCAGCAGCGAGACAAGCACCGAGAGGTTGCCGCCCCATACGACTGCGTTCTTCGCCGAGAAATCGCTGACAGATGTAGTCATCTCAGTGACCGGCGATTGGCGGTGTTGCCGCCAGCCGGCACCCTCCCCCTGACCCCGGATCAGATCGTCAAAGCAGGCTTCCATGATGTCGTCGGGCTTTCGCTCCTGAGCATGGGCATCAAGCGGGTCTGGCGTGCCGCCGACCCCAAAACCCTCGCACAAAGCCGGTCCGGCCCAAGTCACCGCGCCGGTGCGTGCCAAGACCGCGCTTTGAAAAGCCGTGAAATCGCTGATGCCGACAAACAGCATGCCCTTCTCAATCGCTTTGGCGACCTTCTGGTAATGAATGCCGCCCAGAATGCGACTGAGCCCGTAGCCACCGCGCGAGATCAGCGCGACGTCCGCTCCGCTTGCCGCAGCGCGGTGGATGGCGGCCAGACGCGTCGCGTCGTCACCGGCAAAGCGCAGGTAACGGGCCAGGGCTGCGCTGTCGATCTCCACATCATGCCCCAGCGACTCAAGCCGCGCCACACCGCGCTTGAACGCGGCTTTGTCCCGAACCGCGCCGGATGGGGAATAGATGTAGATGTGTTTCTTCATGATCGCTCGGCTTCAAGGTTGATTTTCATGGATGCAGCCATCGCGTGTAGGCACGCGGGCCGGCCGAATGACCGGCATCGGGAAATGGCGCGGCATAGGCCGGCTCGCTGGCATCAACCGTAATGTCAAGCACAAGCTCACCCGCGTACCGGTGAGCAGAACGATCCCGCATGGCGGTTCCAATCCACTCGTCATTGTTCTGCCGCACCACGATGCAGCGCTGCAAATCCAGGCGTGAGACCAGTTCATCGAGCACGCGCCGGTGCCGGTCGGCATCGTGCCAGTTGTCCTTCTTCGGCTTGTCGCTCTTGCCGAAGCCGATCAGGTCCGGCGCGACCACTCGCTTGCCCTCTGCCAGCCACGCTGCCATGCGCTCATGAAAGACATAACTCCAGGCGGAGCCGTCGTGCAGACACAAGTAGCACTCTGGCGCATCGTGCGAACCCGCGTCCAGATAATGCAGGCGCAGTCCTTGGAGGCTTGGCAGGTCGCTGACGTAGTGTGCCGGCCACGGGTATCCCGGCAGCGCTGCGAATCGGGTTGCAGGTGTGCGCAGGGCATCCTGGCGCAGCGGGTTGGCAGCCTCCTGCGCGCGTTCGCGCCGGCGCACGAAGAAATCCTGCAGTAATGTGGCGCACGCCACGGCCTCAACCCCGCCCTGCACCTGCGTTTGGTGATTGAGTTGCTGGCTTCCGAACAGATCCAATACTGAACCGGCAGCCCCTGCTTTCGGGTCCCTGGCGCCAAACACCACACGTTTCAATCGTGCCTGCAGGATGGCGCCTGCACACATGGGGCACGGTTCCAGCGTCACAAACAACTCGCAATCGGTCAACCGGTAATTGCCGAGCAGTTTGGCAGCTGCGCGCAGTGCAAGCACTTCGGCATGCGCACTCGGATCATGCTCGCCAATGGGCGCATTGCCACCCGTCGCAATCACCTGCCCTGCCCGCACCACCACGGCACCGACCGGCACCTCGCCGAGCGCCGCAGCGGCCCGGGCTTGCGCCAAGGCGATCTGCATGAAATCGCCGTCCGCCATGGGCGTTGTGAGCTTCACTGTTTGTCGTCGGGCATCGGGCGCGGCGTCTGCATGGCGGCCTCCAATGCCTGTTTGAACTGCTGGGGTTGGTCCTTGGCAGACGGCGCGGGCGCCTGGACCGAGCCATCCGGTTCCGCCAGCATGCTTCCGGGAGCGGAAGACGGTACGCTCGGCTTCGTTGCTGTCAACTGCTGCCTCACCAACAGCCCGGTAATGACCAGTGCCAGCAACAGGCCCGCGACGCCGAACAGTCCCTTCATGTCGCACTGCCCAGCGCGAGCCGGTCCATCCACAACGCCAGCGCGCGCGCGTCGTCATCACCGGCCGCGTAGGCGCGCTTCATCGCAGCGTGCGATTCGGGCCGGTGTTGGTTGAGCTTAAGCTTGATTTGCATATCGCTCACACGCAACTCGAAACCGACGATGCCGGAGAGCATCTTCTGAGCGAATTCGGAGCCCAGGCTGCGCCACTGCTCCGCGTAAGCAGGTTCATGGTCCGCGATAAGACTCTTGAGCAATTTGTCTTTTGCGTCCGGCCCTTCGATCAGCGTGGCCTGCACCGTGCAATGCACGGCGAGATAGTTCCAGGTTGGCACGCGCGCCAGGTCCGGATAGACCTTGGGGGACAGGTAGGCATGGGGTCCCATGAACGTCACGAGCGCTTGCGGGCGCGTCTGCAGATAGCGCCAGTGCGGATTGCCCCGGGCGCAGTGGCCCAGCAACACCAGTTGGTTGGAGCGCTCCTCGTGATGCAGCGGCAGATGCGTGACGTAGGGTGCCCCGGCATCGTCCAGACTGATCAGGCTGGCAAACGGATGCTCGCGCATGAGCGTCCGGGCGTGGACCTGGTCATCAGACTTGAATTGCGCTGGCAGGTACATTGGATTACGCAGAGACCGGCAACATGCAATAGGCTGCCAATTTGTTGCCGTCGAGGTCGCGGAAATAGGCGCCGTAGAAATTGTCACTCCGCAAACCCGGCGCGCCCTCGTCGGTTCCGCCAAGGGCAAGCGCCTTCGCGTGCAAGGCGTCAACCTGGGCCGCATCCTTGAGCAGCAATGCCACCATGTCGCCATTGCCAATGGTTGCGCTGCGGCCATCAAAAGGTTTCATGACGCAAAACATCGGCTGGTCCGGTGCCGTGCCCCAGCCAATGCCGCGATCCATCTCGAAGAAATGACTGGCACCGAGCATGGTAAACAGTTTGTCGTAAAAGGCTGTGGCGCGCGCCAAGTCGTTGGTTCCAACGCAGGTGTAACCGATCATGAAAACTCCTTCAAGGCAGCTTGGTCCGTGCGACGTTCACTCCCACTCGATGGTCGCGGGCGGCTTGCTGCTGACATCATAAGTGACTCGGTTGATGCCGCGCACTTCATTGATGATGCGGCTCGAAACCTTCTTCAGCAGCGCATAGGGGAGTTCGGCCCAGTCGGCGGTCATGAAAT
>CAIKMZ010000106.1 GCA_903828665.1 uncultured beta proteobacterium | reverse complement strand
ACCCGTCAAGCACGGACCCTACTACCAGGTGAGCTACACGCGAAAGGGAAAAAGCAGCAGCAAGTTCGTCAAGAAGGAGGATTTGCCAGCAGTGCGCAAGCAGCTCAAGAACTACGAGCGCATGAAGCTCCTGATGGAGCGCTGGATTGACTTGGCAACGGAATTGTCAACTCTGCGGCTGACTCAAAAACCCGGGTGATCGGCAGCGAGAACTTGGCACTGTCCAGGTTCTAAGTGCCTGTTGAAAATAAGTGCGGTCAGCCAGGTTAATGGAGGATGTCATCGGGACGCCCATGCATGCGATGTCGCCATTCGTCTTCACTAGGCCAATGTTAAAGAACGACGCGTCCGTCTCTTGCCAATTAGACAAGACACGTGAACATTCTTGCGGGGAATGATCCTGACGCAACTGAGGGAGCCGCGGTAATGCCCTCAGCAGCGAATCGGCGTGCTTGATAATGCGCCTCTGCTCAGTCGCTATGAGCTTTACCGATTGCTCGAGTCGTTCTTCGGCAACGCGTATATCCTCATCGCGCTCTGCTAGCGCGAGCCATGTGAGCATGCCGAACAAGACCGCGAAAAGACCTAGAAAGAGAAGTAATAGGCGGCCGCGAAGACCCAACCCGAACGCGTGCCTCATGGCTGCGCGCCGCGGCTCGGCATAGGCACGGAACATCCACTATGGATTGTCTCAAATATTCCTTGATACATATTATTTTGATAATAACAATATACATTTCGGAACTTCCAATATTGATTTATGTCAAATAGTTCACGGATCCTTGACGAGGTTCTTTCTGTATTACGATTCATGTCGGATCCTCTATGGTGTTTGTGAAGACCGTGGTCAATCACGCCTTGGGCACTTTGATGCCGTATCCATCAGAGGAACCACCCAAATCCCTCGGGATTCCCTCCTTGATCAACGGCTGTTGATCCCAGTGCTCAAACTCTGCCTCTTTAAGGCCAAGCAAGCGCTGCACCGTTTTGTCCAGGAGAGGCACCTGGCGCTCCTTGCCGCCCTATGCTCAATGAACTGCTACCGGCGCACGGCATCGACGTTTTTGTAAGCGCATAAGCTGTTGTTGTGGTGCACTGTTAGCACCACAACACCAATCGATGCAACAAGTTGGTTGAATCGAACTGCACACGTTGATCGTCTTAGAGAGGCGATGATGTCAAGTCAGCTTTTCAAAGAGCTAATGGAAATCGTCGTAATCAACGTGGTGCATTAGCGTGCCGGGGTGTTGTAATAAAGAGCAGTGCGCCCCAGGTTCTTGCGCGCAACGCTCAGTTCCTGTCGGGCAATGGTGCGCAGGTGGACCTCGTCGGGCCCGTCAAAAAATCGCATGGCGCGACCCCAGGTCCACAGGTCGGGCAGCGGTGTGTCGGGGGTAAGCCCCATGGCACCAAAGACCTGGATCGCCCGATCCACCACCTTGGTCTGCAATTGCGCAGCCACCAGTTTGATCGCCGACACATCGACGCGCGCCGCGGCATTGCCCTTGCGGTCCATCAGCCAGGCGGCACGCAAGACCAACAGGCGGGCCTGGTCGATTTCGACACGCGATTGGGCAATCCAGTCCTGCACATTGGCAAAGTCGCTCAAATGTTTGCCAAAGGCGACTCGCCCCAAGGCCCGCTCACACATCATCTCCAGCGCCAGTTCACATTGGCCGATCGTGCGCATGCAATGGTGAACGCGACCCGGGCCGAGGCGCGCCTGGGCCAGGGCGAAGCCACTGCCTTCCGTGCCGAGCAGGTTGGAAACCGGTACCCGCACATTGCGGAAGAGAACCTCACAATGGCCTTCCGGGGCATGGTGGTTCATGATGGGCACGTTGCGCACGATCGAGAAGCCCGGCGCGTCCATCGGCACCAGCACCATTGAATGACGGCTATGTGGACTGGCCTGCGCATCCGGGTCGGTCACGCCCATCACGATACACAGCTTGCAATTCGGGTGAATCGCCCCGGTGGTAAACCACTTGCGCCCGTTGATCACGTAATGATCGCCGTCGCGCCGGATCGAGGCTGATATGTTGGTGGCGTCCGATGAGGCGACGTCGGGCTCGGTCATACCGAAGCATGAGCGGATCTTGCCTTCGAGCAGCGGCGTCAGCCAGGCCGCCTTCTGCTCGGGCGTGGCGAACAGATGCAGCAATTCCATGTTCCCGGTATCGGGCGCGTTGCAGTTGAAGACTTCCGATGCCCAGGAGAGCCGGCCCATGATCTCGGCCAGCGGCGCGTATTCCATGTTCGAGAGTTGCACGCCGGGTTCATCGGCCTTCAAGCCCGGCAGGAACAGGTTCCACAGTCCCTGCGCCCTGGCCTTCCACTTGAGGTCATCGATCAGGGCCATCGGGTATTCGCCTTCGCCCGTGATCCTGAGCCACTCGGCGTTGGCCGGCAACACGTGGTCGTCCATGAAGGCCAGCAGTTTTTCCTGCAACGAGATTACTTTTTCGGGGTATTCGAAATCCATTGGAGATCCTTGGTTTGGTTTTACAAAATGCCGTCAATTGTCTGAGCCGCGCGGCGGGCAAAGCCGGCCGCCATTTCGCCGGTCTGCGCCGCATTCGAGGCAATCGCCGTGCCACTGCGCGCACGCGCGGCGATGCCTTCAAAGATGACGGCCAGGCGGAACAGGGAGAACGCAACATGGAACGGGCTCGCCACGCCGGCGCCGGGAAACGCGGCGTAATAGCGCGCCAGGTATTGCGATCCGCCTGGAATCCCCAACGCGGCATGGTCCAGCCCGCGCATGCCCATGTACTCGGTGGGCAGCAAACGCCAGGCCAGTGCGCTGAAAGCCAGATCGGCCAGCGGATGGCCCAGAGTCGAGAGTTCCCAGTCGAGAACACCGACAACGCGTGGCTCAGTCGGGTGAAACATGAGATTGCCGATGCGGTAGTCGCCGTGCGCAATGGTCGTCAGCTCATCCGGCGGCACGTGCCGGGGTAGCCAGTCCATCAGGCGGTCGATATCCGGCAGGTCCCGGGTTTTGGATAGCACCCATTGCCGTGTCCAGCGGCCGATCTGTCGCTCAAAGAAGTTGCCCTCGCGGCCGTAATCGGCCAGGCCCAGCGCTTTCCAATCGACCTGGTGCAGACAGGCCAGCGTATCGGCCATGTCGAAGAACATGGCGCGACGGTCGGCCGGCGACACGCCCGGCAGCGAACAGTCCGCAAAGACGCGCCCCTCCAGGCGCTCCATCACATAAAACGGCGTGCCGATCACTTCGGGGTTGGCGCAATAAGCCAGCGCCTTTGGCACCGGCACCTTGCTGTCAGCCAGCGCCCGGATGATGCGGTACTCACGGTCCACCGAGTGGGCCGACGGCAGGACGGGGCCGGCCGGGCGCTTGCGCAGCACCAGGCGCGCCTGCGGGTAGGAGACAAAGTAGGTCGGATTGGATTGCCCGCCCGTGATCGGCCTGATGTCCATCGGGCCATCCGCCTGTGCCAGGTGCGCGCGCAAGTAGCGGTCCAGCGCATCGGGCTCAAAGCCCAGCTCGGCTGCGCTCAGGGATGGCCGCTGCCCCACTGCGTCAGCGCCGTTCTCGGGTGCTGCGGTATTCACTTGTTCACCACCGGACGGACCGGCTGTTGCGCAAGCGCCGCCACGGCCGCCTCGGTGGCGCCATCGCGCATCTGGCGCTTGAGCAGTTTCCCGTTGGCATTGCGCGGCAGCGGCTCGATGCTGAGCGTGAATGTTTCAGGCACCTTGTAGTCCGACATCTGCTCGGCGCAAAAGAGCGCCAGGGCATCGGTGCTCAAATCATCGCGCACCACCACAAAGGCATGCACGCGTTCGCCGAGCACCGGGCAGGGTCGCCCGACCACGGCGGACTCGATGACTTGGGGATGCGACGCCAGCACCGCCTCGACCTCGCTCGAGAAGACCTTGTAGCCGCCACGGTTGATGACGTCCTTGATGCGATCCAGGATCCGGACAAAACCGCCCTCGTCCATCGTCCCGATGTCGCCCGAATGCCAATAGCCGTCGGTGAAACTCTCCGCCGTCGCTTTCGGGTTCTGCCAGTAGCCCTTGACGACCATCGGGCCGCGAATCCGGATTTCGCCGCTCGTTCCGAAGGACAGCGGTGTCCCGTCAAAATCAGCGATGAAGATCTCGGCACACGGCACCGCAATGCCGACCGTGTCCGCGTGGCTGGCGGTCGAGCCAGGCGGCATCATCGTCGCCGGCGACGTGGTCTCGGTCGCGCCGTACGCATTCATTAGCTCCAGACCGCGCACTTTGCTGGCCAGGGCCTCGATGGTCGCTGGCGGCATCGGCGCGCCACCGTAGGCACCGATGCGCCAGTCTTTCAGCGCCGCGCCGGAGAAGTCCGGCTGCAGCAGGCACAGGTTATACATGGCCGGCACCATGAGCGTATGCGTCATGCGCTCGCGCTCGGCCAGTTGCAGGAAGGCCTTCGCCTTGAACGAGGCCATGACGATCAGCGTCGCCGCACAGCGGACCACGGTCAGGACGAGCGCGACCAGGCCCGTCACATGGCTCATCGGGACCGAGATGACGCTGCGATCCGCGGGACCAATGCCCATGCAGATCTCGTAATGCATGCTTGAATGGATGACCCCCAGGCTGGTCAGAATCGCACCCTTTGGGCGTCCGGTCGTGCCCGATGTGTAGAGGATGTAGGCTGCGTCTTCCTCTGAACCGGCATAAGCCTCGACTGTCGCCATGAGCCGGCCTGCGCTTGCCATCTCGTCGAGCGTCCGGCAACCCGCTTGCGGTAAAAGGCAGACGCGCAAGCGCAAAGCGCTCGACACCGCCGCGTCGGGCAGCCGCTCCACCGTTTCGCTGTCACAGAACACCCCGCAGCAGCCCGAGTCCTCCAGCATGTAGGCGATCTCGGCGGCGCTGGAACGTGTGCCGATCGGCACGGCGATCACGCCAAGCCGGGCTAACGCAAAGAGAATGATCACAAAAGATGCACTGTTGCCAAGCAACATGGCGGCCCGGTCACCGGGCCTGAGTCCAGCAGCAGCAAGGCCGCGGGCCAGCTCGTCCGATTGCGCCTGCACCTCATGCCAACGTAGCCGCAATTCACCGTCCACGATGGCTTCGCCCTCGGGGCAGCGCGCGACCGCGTCCGCCAGCAGCGTGTAGACGCTGCGGGGCCGCTCTGCGAAGCAGCGGATCCGGCGGCTGTCAAAATGCAACTCTTCCTGAATCGCCGGAACGGCAGAGAACCACTGGGACGCCGTCATGCGACCTCCTGCCCGTTCACAACCGAATTCGCGCCGCGTTCAATGACAAAACTATGGTCAAAGAGACTGCCGGAATGATTGACATCGGACTGGGAAATGAGGACAGCCAATTTGGACCCTTTGAGTTGATGAATGACATCCGCCAAACGCATTGACAGGGCCGGCGCCACGCCCTCAAACGGCTCGTCCAACAGCAGCAATCGCGTGCCCACAGCCAACGCGCGACAGAGGGCAACCAGCTTTTGCTGCCCGCCGGAGAGTTGCAGCGCGCGCCGCGCCCGCATGTCGGCAACCTCGGGCATCAGGCTGTAGACAAAGTCCAGCCGCTCGTCACGCGTGAGCGTCTTGCTGACCCAGATCGGCAGCAGGATGTTTTCTTCCACCGTCAACTGCGGCACCAGCGCGCGATCTTCCGGCATGTAGCCAATGCCCAGCGCAGCCCGCTCATGCCTCGCATGCCGGTCCAGGTTCTCGCCCAGAAACGCAATGTCGCCCGAAGCGGGCGGCAGGTGTCCCATCACAGTTCGCATGAAGGTGGTCTTGCCCGCACCGTTGCGTCCCATCAACCCGACCATCTCACCTTCGCGAATCTGCACGTTGAGGTCGCGCAGCGCCGGCATCAACTGGATGTTGACGGCAAGGTGCGATGCCGATAGCAGTAACGGGCTCATTTGGCACCCCCGGTCACGTAGCTGCGCACATCCGGATTGGCCATCACCTCGGTCGGCGAACCGTCCGCGATGACACGACCGCTGTAGAAGGCGATCACCCGCTCGGAAAAATTCGAGACGATCTCCATGTCGTGCTCGACGAAAAGAATCGTCACCGCCTCATCTTGCATGGCAGCCATGACCCGCTCCATGGTCGGAAATTTTTCGTCCGCACTGACACCGGATGTCGGCTCGTCAAGCAGCAACAGCTTCGGTCGCCGTGCCAAAGCCATGGCGATGTCGAGCAGCTTTCTGACGCCGCCAGCCAGTTGCATCACGGGCCGGCCTGCGTAAGACTGAAGTTGAAACTTTTCGAGCAATGCCACGGCACGGTCGCGCGCCGCCGGGCGATCCGCCGCCTGCCAAAGCGACTGACGTCCTTCGGCGGCGGCAACCGCCACCAGCAGGTTCTCCAGCGCCGTCAGTTCCAGGCAGAGCATGGGAATCTGGAACGAGCGGCAAATCCCCATGCCGGCGATCGCCTGGTGCGACAGCCGCGTGATGTCATGGTCATCCAGCACAATCCTGCCCGCGTCGGGTTTCAGGTAACCGGTGACCATGTTCACAAAGGTCGTCTTGCCAGCACCATTGCTGCCAATAACACTGAGGCGCTGGCCAGCCGGAATATCGATGCAGATGTTGTCGGCCGCGACGACCGCTCCGAAGCGCTTCATCAGGCCACGCGCAGAAAGCAGGGGCATGTTCATGGCTGACCCTCCGTCGGGGAAGGCACTGCGGTTCCCGGGTCGACCTGGCGTCGGGCGGCAACCGGCCACAAGGAGCCCAGACCTTCGGGCCTGAACATGATGACCAGCAGCATGAAGACACCCAGCGCCAACTGCCATGTGTTGGGGAAATAGAGGTTCGAAAACGAGCGCACAATCTCCAGCAGCAACGACGCGGCAAAGACCGCGGGCACGCGCCGGTAACCGGCCAGTACCGCCACAAAGACCAGCTCGCCCGAGGTGGTCCAGTTCGAAAAATTGGGCTCGACGTGTCCGAGCGCCTGCGCCGTGATGGCACCGCTGGTGCCTCCAAGCAAGGCACAGATGACGAAACTGGTTCCCAGGGAGCGGCGCGCCGACGCGCCAAGGTATTCAACGCGCAAGGGATTGCCGCGCACGGCCAGCGCCATCAAACCCGCCGCCGAGTTCCAGTACACCGACACCAGCCAGCCGGCGACGACGGACACCACGACGGTCAGGCAATACAGCACATATTCCGCATTCCCGCTTTGCAGCGACATGCCCAGCACGGTCGGCTTTGCAATGCTGATGCCGTCCGAGCCGCCCAGCAGGGACGACTTGGAGAGCAAGCCGAACAGGACCATCGACAGGGCGAGGGTCAGCATGGCAAAGAAAATTCCACGGTAACGCACTAGCAGCGGCGCAAAGAGGGCGCCAATCAGACCCGCCACCAACGTCCCGATCACAATGCGCAAGACGGCGTCTTGGATGCCAAACCATGTCGGCACCAGCGCCGCAGCATAGGCGCCCAATGCAAAAAACATTCCCTGGCCGAAGGTGGCGCCACCGCCGCGCATCAGGACCACAATGCCCAATACCGCCAGGCCGTTCGCGGCCGACATGGTGACAAGAAACTGCAGCCATGCCGGTGCCAGCAGGCCAGCCAGGATGAGAACGATGGCGGCAAGCAGCGCCATGAATAGGGATCGATTGGAACGCATCAAATCAACCTCGCCTTGACACTCTGGAACAATCCTTCAGGGCGAAAGATCAGCACGGCGGCCATGACCAGGTAGATGCTGAAAAGTTCGATCTCGGGCATCAGGTGCACCGCAAGCGAGCGCGCAGCGCCGACCACCAGCGCACCGACCGCGGCGCCCTGGATGCTGCCCAGGCCACCAATGATGACCACCGCGAAGCTGATGATGATGACGCTAACCGAGAGACCCGGCTGGACCGAGATCATGGGTGCGGTGAAGGCACCACCCAGCGCAGCCAGAAAGACGCCGACCGTGAACGCGACGACATAAACGCGCTGGATATTGACACCCATGCTGGCGCTCATTTCCGGGTTGTGGATGACCGCCAACACGATCTTGCCACTGGTGGTCCGGTTCAGGACATACCATGTGATCAGGCCGCAGACCGCCGCCAGGCCGACCAGGAACAGGTCGTAGCCGCCGATGCGCATGCCAGCAAACAACACATTGCCGAACAGCTGTGCCGGCTCGGAAACGTAATACGGATTGACACCCCAGACCAGCTTCGTCACGTCCTCCAGCATCAGGAACAAGGCGTACGTGACCAAGAGCAGGACGACTTCGTCCCGGCCGTAATAGCGTGCCAGCAGGCCGCGCTCCAGCAGCGGCCCGACCGTTACGGCCACGGCCACCGCCGACAGCAGCATGGCCACCAGCGAGAAAGCCGGTGGCAAGCCGAGCGACACGGCCAATGCGACGGCCGTGGCCGCCGCGTAAGCCCCGATGGCATAGATGCTGCCGTGCGCCATATTCAGGATCTTGAGAACCCCGAACACCAGTGTCATTCCCAATGACACGATGAACAGCCACGATGCGTAAGCAACCGCATCCATGACAATTGGAAAAACAATCTGCACGGCAGCAACCCTTCAGTACACGTTGAAAAATACTAGTTGCACTTGGCGCCAGGGAAGCCCGCCTTGATCCAGTCCATGCTCTTCATGTTGGCCGGCGGATTGACGCATTCCGCGCCAAAGGTCTGCACGTCGACCGCCAGCACGCGCTTGCTGGCCGCGTCGTACTTGGTCTTGCCGATGGCCGTGCCCTGGATGGCCTGATGACCGTCACCAAGCGCCATGCGGATCTGACCGCCGGGGGTGTCGAATGTTGAATTGCGCATGGCCTCGGCAATCTGTTCCGGGGTCGGCTTCCTGCCGCCGTTCTTCGCCATCGCGCTCTCGACCGCCATCTTCACGCCCATGAATGCCTGCGTCATGCGGTAGCCGGCCTGCACCGGCAGCGCCTTGTGCATGGACTGGTAGCTGGCCTGGAACCAGTCATTGATCGGACTCTTGGCCGAAAGAATGCCGTACGCACCCCGTGCGCCGATGATCGAGCCGTCCGGCATCTTGTCGAGCAGGCCCGGCAGGACATGATCGGCCGCGCTCAAGACCAGGGTCGTGTCCTTGAACAGGCCGCGCGCCGCACCCTGCAACAGGAATCCCTGCAAGTCGCCACCCCACAAACTGGAATAAGTAATGTCGGCCTGTTTGCCGCCAAGCACCGAGACCTCGGTGCCGTATTGACCGGCGCCAAATTTCGGCAGCAGGTCAGCGCCCATCTTGGCCTGCGGATATGCATTGGCCATGCCCGCCAGGAAGTCGCCACGCGAATCAAGACCCCACGCGTAATCCTGATTGATCAGGTTCATCGTGTTGACTTTGACGTTATGGGACTTGAGGTAGCGCACCAGCGAGACGTTGTCCATGGCGGCGTGCGAGGCGGTCCGGAAGACGTATTTCGGGCTTGCCTCTTCGAAGATCCGCGGTGAGCCGCAATCAAACAGGACGAGGAACTTCTTGAGCTCATCGGCGACCGGCGCCACCGCCAGGCAATCACCCGAACCCACGTAGCCAATCACCGCGTCGACGTTTTCGCGCTGGTACAGATTGCGCAGTTCCTGCACCTGTTTGGCACCGCCACCGTTCTCGTCAACGAGAATCATCTCAATCTTCATGCCGCCAAAGCCCGCCTTGTTGTACGGCGCGGGTGCGCTGCCCTTGTTGAACTGCTCGACCATGAGCTTGGCGGCATTGGCGGCAGGAACGCCGAAACTCTCGGCCGCCGGACCAGAAAGGAAGGTCACGACACCCAGCTTGAATGTCTCCTCGGCCTGTGCCGCACCAGCCAGTGTCAGCACGCTCGCAGCCGCGAGCATGCTGGCCAGGCGCCCTCGGGTCTTACCCATCAGTTTGAATGAATTCATCTCTAGTCTCCTTTAGTTGATTTTCGAACGCGCTTGCGCGCCACCACTCATGATCCGCCGTTCAATCAACGGATTCATACCTGCTTTTCGCGGGCGTCAGCCGCACGATTTTTTGCTCCCCTGCCTCAATGGATTGCGGCGTACATGATGCCTTCCTGGGTCGCGTCGGTGGCCGAGAACTCCACCACCACCTTGCCCTGTTTGGCGACCAGAATCCGGTCCGACACGGCCATCACTTCGGGTAGATAGGAAGAGATCACCACAACGGCCTTTCCGGCATCGGCCAGGCGATTGATCTCTGCGTGAATCTCGGCGATGGCGCCCACATCGACGCCACGCGTGGGCTCGTCGAAGATGATGACATCCGGTTCCTGCACCAGAGACTTGGCGATCACCACCTTCTGCTGATTGCCGCCCGAGAGTTCGATCACCTTGACATTGCGACTGATGGCACGCACATTGAGCAGGCGACTCCAATGCTCACCGACAGCGCTGGCGCGGGCCGGGGATACCGTGCCGAATGTCTTGTCCGACTTGCCGAGCAAGCCCATGTAGATGTTCTGTGCGATCGACATGGTTTCAAAAAAACCTTCCACCTTCCGGTCTTCGGTGACGTAGGCGATGCCATCCCGCACCGCTTGGCGCGCCACGCGGTAGCGCACCGGCTTGCCACGCAGCAGCACTTCGCCGCCGTGAAAGAAATCGCGCTTGATCAAGCCGGCCACGACCTTGAAGGTTTCGGTGCGGCCCGCGCCGATCAGTCCGAAAACGCCCGTGATCTGCCCCGCGAAAACGGAAAGCGAATTGTTCTTCACCATCGAGGCCATGCGCAGGTTGCGCACCGACAGAACGCATTCGCCCTGGGGTCGCACGAAAGTCTTCTTCTGCCCGTAAAGGGTCTGCGAAAGGTCGCGCCCGACCATCGCCTGAACGACGCGCGCCCGGTCGAAACTCGATTTTTGATCGGTCACAACATGATGGCCATCGCGCAGCACCGTGATGCGGTCGGCCAGCAGCAGCGCCTCTTCCAGTGCGTGGGAGATGAAGATGACCGAGACTCCCCGCTCCTTGAGCTTGAACACCAGGTCAAAGAAATATTTCTTCTCCTCCGGCGTCAGGCTGGCCGTCGGCTCGTCGAAGATGATGATGCTGGCCCGATGGAGCACCGCGCGCGCAATCTCCACCATCTGCTTCTTGGCTGCGCCCAGCAGGCTGACGGTGACGGTCGGATCGACATCGAAATTGAGCGACTGCAAAAACTGCTGCGCCGATATGTAGACACCACGCAGGCGGTTGAAAAATTTCTCCTGGCCCAGAAACAGGTTCTGGGCCACGGTCATGGTCGGCACCAGGCTGGTTTCCTGAAACACCATGGCAATACCGTGACGCAACGCCTGCAGTGGCGTCACCAGTTGCACCTCTTTGCCGTGCACCAGCATCTGCCCGGAGCTCAATGGCACGACGCCCGCCATGATCTTGGTCAGCGTCGACTTGCCGGCGCCGTTCTCGCCCAGGAGCGCATGGATCTCACCGCGGCGCAGTGTGAAGTCGACGTTCTCGATGGCCGGCACGCCGCTGTACTTCTTGGTTGCCTGTCGCAACTCCAGCACGATGTCGGTGTCCTGACTGGCCGGTCCGCTGTGATTGTTTTGTGTCATACCCGTGTCTCCGCCTGGTCGAGATCGATTCGCAGCAGGCGACCCGATCCCTTTGAAGCAACCCACAATGCCCCGCAGCATTCCACCATCGAGGTGATGCCGTGGTGCTTGCCATCGACTTGACTGTGCAGCGACGACAGAATACGGCCGTCTTCGGATACGCGCAGCACCAGCCCGTAAGAGCGCGGCGGTGCCCAAGGCTTGAGCACGCCCATCTGCTTGACCCCGGCGCCCTGCAAGGGCTCCAGGAAACTCAGGCCCGAAGCCAGCGCCGGCGCGATCCAGTAGCGTGGATCGATTTCTTCGAGCATGCGTTTGCGGTAGGTCGGTTCGCGCAGCACGAACTCCACCAGCTGTGTGCGGCAGACAAAGCAGCTCAGCCAGAGGCCCCCGCTTGCGGCAGCGCTCATACGCGACGGATAACCTGGCAACTCATGTATGAATTCCCGGCGGCCCCGGGCCATTGCCACGCTGTGACGCCAGCTCTCGCTGTACAGGGCGCCGCCCTTGAACGGCAGCACACCAAACGCATGGCGAAGACCGCTGGCCAGCTGTTCTTTTGAGTCAGTTTGGGGGTTCCAGCGCGCCACGCGTCCAGTTTTGCCGAGTTCCATCAGGTCATGACACCACTGGCCCGGTCCGCGGCGCTGCGAACCATCGCTCAGCAGGAGGGAACCTTCGGGTTCGAACGCCAGGGCGTTGACGCAGTGCAGTGCCTGGCCTTGCACCGCATCGAGGCGCTCGCCGTTTGTGATGACGCCATCGCTGGCCACATGCAAGATCTGAACCCGCTTGCCCGCCAGCCCGATGGCCAGCCGACCCGTGCCGTCAGCTGCCAGCGCGCTGATATCGGCATCGAAGCGGCACACCGGCACGGGTTGGCCATTGTCCAGGCGAAAGAGTTCCGCACCAGCGCTCAGCCACAGGTCTTTACCGTCGCTGGCCAGATCATCGATAGCCGGAAGTTCCGCGACAACCGTCGCCTCGTCCAGCCCCCGGTTGGGTTTTAGCGCGCCGTCCATGACCGGCACCGTGATGGCGGCACTACCGCGGCCCAGCCAGCGGTCACCCAGATTGCGCAAACGTGTCAGCATCAGACCGTCCCCCAGCGTTGTCCATACTGCGAAAAATTCGGGTCGGCCTTGTCCAGCTTGAACCGGCCAATGCGGTTGTTGGAAATGCCCCCGAGGTAGAGGTAGCCCTGGTGCTCGCGCATCGAGGTGATCATGGGATGGTTTTCGCCACCGAGATCCCACAGGGTTTCCAGAACCTCGCCGTGCTCGGAAAACTTGAGCACGCATCCGGTGTTGATGTTCGGGAACAGCCATTCGTCCACCGGCACGCGCTTGGCCATGCGGCGACGGAAGCCGGGCATGCGCATCGCCAGGTCGTAGGCCGGCGCGCGCATGCCGACCAGGGCCAACCAGTAATTGCCGTCCGAGGCGAGGTTGATGTTGTCGGGGTAACCCGGCAGGTTGTCGATCACCATTTCGACCGCACCTTTTTTGGGTCCGTCGAACCAGTAGCGCTTGATGCAGCAACCCCAGGTCTCGGCAAACAGGATCGAATGCCCGTCGCTGGCCACGCAGATCCCGTTGGGGAATTTCAAGCCGCGCAACACGGTGCGGGTGCTACCGTCGCGCGGGTCGTAGCAGACGATCCGCCCGTTGCCGCGCGCCTCCAGTCCATCGACCGCCCATTCGTGCATCTCGTAGCGCACGGTGGCTTCGCTGAAGAAGATGCGTCCATCGTCGGCGATGTCCAGGTCATCGGCCAGGCGCAGCCGGCTGTCGTCGTTGATCGAACTCCAGCTGCGGTTGGTCTCGTCCGTTACACGCTGCACCTCGCGCTGCGGCGTGATGCGATACAGCCCCATGCCACCGATGCAGACGTTCAGGTTGTCCTGGCGGTCAAATGCCATGCCCAGAGGTTGCCCTCCAATGTGGGCGAATACCTCCATGCGCTGGTAGTCGGGCGCAAAGAAACGGATGACGTCGCCGTGGCGTGACCCGGCATAGAGGTTGTTGTCGCGATCGAGAATAACGTCCTCGGGCGCCTCGATGCGGCCCAGGCCAATCAGCTCCACTTCGCGCAGCCGGTTGTTCAGGGCCCACGGGCCGCCGGACTCCACACTGCAGCTCGGAGCCGGCGCAAGCGCCTGGTAGGTCGGGCTCACGTAGACCTTGCTGATGATGCGGTGCCGGTTCTTGAGCCAACGCACATCAATCACGGCAGCGGCGATCAGGATGCCGGCCAGCACCATGCGCGTGAGGCCACCGGAGACGGACATGGATGTCAGGCCATTGGTGATGAGCAGCACCACCAGCGTGCCCACCAGTGCCTTGGTTACGGAACCCCGGCCACCGCCAAGGCTGATGCCGCCCAGTACGGCGGCGGTGAGCACCAGCACCTCCATGCCAACGCCGATATCGGAGCCGGCAGTGGCCAGGCGCGAGGCGAAGAAACAGCCGCCGGCAGCCGTCAGAACACCGCTGGCGACGTAGCAGATGGCCACCGTGCGGCGCACCGCGATGCCGCTGTTATAGGCCGAGCGACGCGAGCCGCCGATGGCCATGATGTGCCAACCCATGCGCAGGCGCGTCAGCATCACGTGACCCCCGATGGCCGCCAGCGCACAGGCCCAGGCCACGGCCGGCAGACCCAGGAACGTGCCATTGCCCAGGAAGTCCCAGACCTCGGATTCCGGAACGCTGCCGGCAATGGCGGTTGAATATTGAAGGCTCAGAATCTCGTAGACCGAGCGAAAGATGATCAAGGTGATCAGCGTGGTCAGGAAGGCGCGCAGTCTCAGGTAGCCGATCAGGATGCCATTGATCGCGCCCAGCAACGCGCCGCACACCAGCGTGCCAGCCACGGCCGCCGGAACCGGCCATTTCAGAATGTGCATGAACATCAGGGCACAGAAATTGGTCAGCGCAAACATGGACCCGACCGACAGGTCAATTCCACCGACGATCATCACCAGCGCCATGCCCAGCACGATGAATCCAATTTCGCCGGCCTGCCGCAAGGTGTCCGCGAGCATCGTGGCAGTGTAGAAATTCGGCACCAGCCGGCCGGAGGCAAACACCACCAGCGCCAGCAGCATCACCGGCACCGCCGTTTCAGTCCAGCGCTTGGACAGGATCTCGCCCACCCAGTGGTCGGGCCAGTATTGATAGCGAAGTCGCGTCAGGGTTTCAGTCATGGTCAGACCAGTGATACGTTCAACGAAGAAGAGTGTCCAGGCACTGCGATGACCAGGCCGGATCGGGTGGCACCAGGCACCACCGCGATTGCGGCGCAGTCACCTCAGAACGAGGACGCGGAAGATCACTTGGACGCGGTCAGCTTCCAGCAGGTGCCGTCCAATGACGCGTTTTCCTTGGTGATCGGAATCAGCGTCGTGTAGATGTTTTGCTTGGCGGCACCGGGCTTGACACCCCCTTGCACCAGCCACTTGATCATCGCGGCCATGTTGCTGGCCTGGGTCGGCACGTCGTAGCTGATGTCGAGGTCAAAGCCGCCAGACTTGACCATGTCGCAGGCACCCTTCTGCTCGCCGCCGCCCGAGGTGGCCAGGTAGACCTTACCGGTCAGTCCGGCTTCCTTCACCGCTGCGGCGGTGCCGATATCCATGCCGTCCCAGAAACCGATGATGCCGCACAGGTCCGGGTGCTGCTTGAGCACGGTCTGTGTCAGCGCCTTGGCCTTGGCCGCATCCCAGTCGGCAGCCTGGTTTGACACCACCTTGACCTGTGGATTCTTGGCCAGAACGTTCTCCACACCCTTGAGCGTGTAGGCGCTGGTGGCCGCAGTGGGCGCGCCCTGAACGATCGCAATCTTGTTGCTCTTGCCCTTGCACGACTGCACCACGGCTTCAGCATTTCTCTCGCCGATGTCCACCCAGTCAGCGCCCACGAAAGCGGTCGATGGCTGCGATGAGCGCATGTTGATCTGGACCACGTAAATGCCCGCGGCCTCGGCCTTCTGGATCAGCTTGGCATAGGTCTGCACGTCCGGGTTGTGCAGCACGATGACGGCAGGCTTCTCGGCGATCAGCGCAGTCATGGCCTGGGCGCCGGCGTTGGTGTTCCAGTTCGGGTCGCGCGCCACAACCTTCATGCCGGAGGGCTCCAGTTCCTTCTTCAGGCCGATGTACCAGCCCTGTGCCAGGTCAAAGCCCATGGCCACCGGAATGTAGCCGACGGTCTTTCCGGCCAGCGCCTTCTTATAGCCGTCGCGGAAGGGCTCGTCGAGTCCCTTGCCCTGTGCGAACGCCGTTGCGGCTGAAAGACCGAGCGCCAATCCTATGGCGGCGGTGGTGATTTTGCGAACAATCTTCATGCTTTGTCTCCTTGGTTTTAGAAATTGGCGCCCTCGAAGGCCGGACGCCTGGCTTTGCTTAGATGTCACCCTGCTGGGCGGTTTCCTCGTTGCGTGGATTCAGGACCGAATCGATCAGAATGGCGGCCAGAAGCACCACGCCCTTGACAATGTTTTGCACCGAGTAGGAAATGTCCATGATCGTCATGCCGTTGAGCATGGTGCCGATCAGCAGCGTGCCGATGATCACGTTGACCACGCCGCCGCGGCCGCCCGACAGGCCGATGCCACCGAGCACCACGACCAGCACCACGTCATAGACCATGGTCGAGTTGTAGATGCGGGTCGGCATGCTGTTTACCGAAGCCGCCATCACGACACCGGCAAACAGGCCGATCAGCGCCGCCAGCACATATTGCAGGACCGTGATCGGGCGTGTTGGCAAGCCGGTGGCGCGCGCGCTGAACGGGTTGTCACCCATCGCGTAAATAAAAGCCCCGGCGCGCATGCGCTGAAGAAACAAGGCCAGCAAGGCCGCCGCCAGCCCGAACATGATCACCGGCATGGGAATGCCTGCGAATGAGCCGCGCCCCATCCACACCACGGCGTCCAGTGCGGTCGGCCACTGGACAACCTCCAGCTGAAAAATGAACGCCTGCCCCAGACCGGCCAGGAACAGCCCGCTCGCCAGCGTGGTGAACAAGGAGGGTACTTCGGCGTAGGCAATCAGCCATCCGTTGAGCAGACCAAAGGCCATCGACAGGCCAAACGCCATGGCGACTGCGGCGCCGACGCTGTGGCCGTTCTGCATGAGCTGCAGAAGGAAGCCGGACGGGACGGCCATGGCGGCAATCATCGAAATATCGATGCCGCGCCCGATCACCACCACGGCCATGCCCAGGCCCAGGATGCCGAGAATGGCAACGTTCTGCAGCAGGGTCAGCAGGTTGTCGACCTGCGCAAAGCCCTGCAGGAAAAACGAAAAACCGAGGAACATCAGCATGAAGAGCGTGAAGACAATGGTTTGCTGGGTGGCGCGCAACTTGATCATGGGAAGGTACTCGGTTCAATCAGGTAAGGGACGCGCGCAAGGTCTGGCGCAATTCACGCTTGACGATCTTGCCATTGGTGTTTCGAGGCAAGGGCTCGGTGCCAATGGTCCAGGTCTCCGGCACGGCATAGTCGGCCAGCAGCTTGGCGCAGTACGCCTGCATCGCGGACGCCTGAGACTGTGGGCTGAGTTCGCGCACGCACAGGAAGGCATGCACCCGCTCGCCCAGGACCGCACAGGGCACGCCCACCAGAGCCGCCTCGACGACCTGGGGGTGCTCGCACAGCACGTTTTCCACGGCCGCGCAATAGACCTTGTATCCGCCGCGAATGATCACATCCTTCTTGCGATCGAGGATGCGAACAAAGCCGTCAGCGTCGACACTGCCGATATCGCCAGATCGCCAGAAGCCGCCGGTAAATTCAGTCGCCGTGGTCTGTGAATTGTTCCAGTAGCCGGCGACCACCATCGGCCCGGCAATCCAGATCTCGCCCACGCTGCCGTGCGGCAGTTCGTTTCCCTGCTCGTCGACGATGCAGATCTCGCCGCACGGGACCACCTGGCCGACGCTGTCGCGATGTGCCGCCGTCTGGCCGTAGGGCATGATGGTGGCAGGCGAGCAGGTTTCGGTCGCGCCATAGGCGTTCATCAGCATCAGTCCCGGCAGCCGTTCGGTCAGTGCGTCGATGGTGGCTGTCGGCATCGAAGCGCCCCCATAGGCCCCGATGCGCCAGCTGCCCAGATCATGCGTCTGCAGATCCGGCAGCAGCAGGCACAGGTTGTACATGGCGGGCACCATGATGGTGTGGGTCATGCGTTCGGTGACGGCCAGCCGCACAAAATCGGCCGCTTTGAACTGCGGCATCAGCACCATGCAGGCCCGGCAATGCAGCGCCGTGTAGAGTTGCGCGACCAGCCCCGTGACGTGGCTCAGGGGAACGGCTACGACGGTGCGGTCCTGGTCGGTCATTCTCATGACGTTGGCAAAGTGCATCACCGAGTGCACGATGTTGAGGTGGCTGACCATGGCCCCCTTGGGGCGCCCCGTGGTGCCCGAGGTGTACAGCAGCAGGGCCAGGTCCTCTTCGGAAGCTTCGTGGGCCGCGGTCCACGGCTGGGCCTGCATCAGCGCACCGAATGTCTCGAAGCTGTCGCGCCCGGCGGGCCCGGTGACGAATCGAAAATGCAGGTGCTGCAGAGCTTCTGCCGGTGGCAAGAGGCCGGCCAATTCCGCTTCACAGATGACCGCCCTGGCACCGGAATCATTGAGCGAGTATTCGAGTTCAAGGCCCCGTGTGCGCGAGCTGATCGGAACCAACACGACGCCCAGCCACGCGCATGCGAGCGTGGCGATGATGAACTCACTGCCATTGCCGAGATACAGGGCGACGCGATCACCGGCGGCGATGCCGCGCTGGGCCAGTCCGCCCGCGCATTTGCCGGCGGCATGATGCAGTTCCCGCCAGCTCAGACGAAGTTCGCCACACACCATGGCCGGACCGTCGGGCAGCAATTCCACTGCGGCGCTCAGCATTTGCGCAACATTGCGAGGCCGCTCCACGTAGCATCGCACCACGCGGTGATCGAAATGGCTTTCGCGGCGGATGCCCGGGAGCGATGCATCTCTTGCTGCGTGACCCGCCGGCTGCTCGACCGCTGGTGCGCTGAGCACGCCGCGCATGAGCATTTCAATGCAATGCGTCACCGCGTCGCGCAGGCTTTGCGCCGAATGCGACTCGGGGCGATACCAGCGACCAATGCCGCTGATAGCGCCAACCACGGCATATGCACCCACGCCGGGGTCACCCACGACGATCCACCCTTCTGCCATCCCCTGGGCGATGAGCGCACGAAAGGTGGCGTCCACCTGTCCCTTCAAGGCACGCAATTCATGCCGCCTGGCTTCCGACAACGGATCTTCTCCGACGCGACTGACACACAGGCCGAAGTCGCTGGTCACCACGCCTGCATACAGTTCCATCGCATGACGCAAGCGCGTGCGCCCAGTGTGCCCTTTTGCGTCCAGTTCCGCCAGGCCTGTGCGAAATGACGCAAGGCCGCGTTCCACACATTCAAAGAGGATCTGCTCCTTGTTGCTGATGTAGTAGTAAAGGGTCGGCTTTGTCACGCCCAGGCTGTGCGCGATGTCATCGAGAGAGGTGCCCTGGAAGCCCTTGCGCGTGAACAGCCTGGCCGCCGCCATCAACACGGCCTCACGCTTTGCACTGTGCTGTTTCTCACGCTCCCGGCCAGCACCCCAGGGGGAATCGATCAGTTCGGTAACCTTTCGACCCTTGGTTTTGGCAGCTCTAATTGAAACTTCAGTTGTCATTAAATAGTGTTGAAAAACAATAGTTACTGGTGAGTACTTGATTTGACTAACTGCGACTCTATGGGCAGTGATGTGAAGCAGACAGTAGGTCATACCCTTAGCTGCAGTGCAATATGTCGAGTGCGCGACACCCGCAATTTCTGCTCGAAATCTCACACTCAAAGAGTGTGAGCCGGAGTTCAATCAAGGGAAAAGTCCCGGTGGTTCCGCCCGACCGAGCGCATCGAGCCAAAGTAGCACGGGCCGCATCTGCCTGAGGGTTATCTCACTTCCAAGGTCACAGAGACTCAAGTTTCGAGCTCGCACGGAAGGGGCGCGCAGTCAATCGAGACTATGAGAGATCGGTAGCACGAGATGTGAACGCATTGGCCGGGCGCTGAATGGCGACGCTGAGTAAAAAATTCACTGCACAACTGAGCAAAGACGTTCAGTTGTAGAATTAATCCGTTGGTGCTCGCGGTGTGGTTCACACACCGCAGTTCAACGGGAAGCAGGAGGGTTTGCTGTCAACAGCGAACCTAACCTGCGCTGCCCCCGCAACGGTAAGTGGACGAATCCTTCGCGATTCCGCTTCCATCATGGCCACTGAGCGTTCTGAACACGCGCTTGGGAAGGCGATGGAGGTTGTTCCACCAGCCCGGATACCGGCCAACAAGGTGGTTGCACGCTTGCGTGCAACCGTGACGCTAATGCACTGTCGGGGACGACGGTGATGGCTTTTGTCGGTATTTCCCTGCATGAAAACTTGTATTTTTCGCGCACGTTCATTCGTGCTCCCACTCGCTTTGGTTGGCGCTTTCCCCGTGCTTGCCCAATCACCTGAGAACCCGTCCCTGGGCCCAATTGTGGTGACCGCCACCCGTGTCGCCCAACCACTGAGCGAACTCCTGGCGGACGTCACCCCTGTGGACCGCAGTCGCATCGAAAGCATGGGTGCCACCGGGCTATCCGACCTACTGGGTCGATTGCCGGGCATCGAATTTCAACGAAACGGCGGGCCGGGCACCACGACCGGTGTGTTCTTGCGTGGTGCCGAATCCCGCTTCACGGCTGTCTATGTCGATGGCGTGCGCATCGATTCCCAGTCCACTGGCGGTGCGCCATGGGAAGCCATACCACTGAGTCAAATAGATCACATCGAGGTGCTGCGCGGCCCGGCGGCCGCGGTGTACGGATCCGACGCCCTGGGTGGCGTGATTCAAATCTTCACCAAGCGCGGGGCCAATGGCTTCGCACCGTTTGTCGGCATCGGCGTGGGCACTTACGGCACACGCAAACTGGATGCCGGTTTCAGCGGCGCCAGTGGCCCCTTTGACTTCTCCCTGGGCTTGGCCGATGAACAGAGTTCTGGCTATAACGCTCGACCGATACCGAGCCAGAACCCTGACCTCGACGGTTACCGCAGCCAGGCGGCAAACCTGAAACTTGGCTTGCAGATCAACAAGGCGCACAGACTGGAAGCTACGTATCTCTCTAACGACCTGAATGCACAGTACGACAACGGCTTGGGCAAGGACGACCGGTCTCTGGAGAATCTCAAAGCACAGGGCGTGAATTGGCTGGCGCAATGGACTGACGCCTGGAGTACCCGCTTGAGCTTTTCCAAGTCGCGCGAACGCTACCAGACGGCACCGTCGCCCTACCTCACCGTCACCGACCTGAGCAGCTTTCTGCTGCACAACGAATTCCATCAGCGCGAACACCTGTTCACGGCCGATCTGGAGCACAAGCAGGATCATCTTGAAAATGCGCCGATCGACCAGGGGCGATCACAAGATGGCGTGGCGCTGGGCTACGGCTTCAGCGACCGCCAGCACACGGTGCAACTCAATGTGCGCCAGGATGAAGACAGCGAGTTTGGCGGCCATCACACCGCAGGCGCCGCCTATGGCTATGCGTTCAATCCAAATTGGCGCGCCACCGCTTCGATGGCCACCGCCTTTCGCGCACCTACGCTTTACCAACGATTCAGTGCTTATGGTGTCTCCACTCTGGATCCGGAGAGCGCGAGAAACATGGAAGTTGGGTTGCGCTATGAGCAGGGCAGCTACAGCGCCGGCATCGTTATCTTTGACAACAAGGTCTCCAATCTCATTACGTTCTCGGCTCCGGGACCCTGTGCCTCCGCTTATGGCTGCTATGCCAATACGGCGCACGCGCAGTATGAGGGGATAACGCTCACCGCAGCACAACATCTTGGCGACTTGAACCTGAATGCATCACTGGACCTGCAGGATCCGCGCAATCAGGACACGAGAAAGCAGCTGGCGCGTCGCGCCAAACGGCATGGCACGCTGGCTGCGGCCACAAAGCTTGGCCAATGGACGCTAGGCGTCGAGGCACAGTTCTCCGACCAGCGTTATGACGATGCTGCCAACACCAATGTGTTAC
Organism: uncultured beta proteobacterium; assembly: GCA_903828665.1. GTDB lineage: Bacteria > Pseudomonadota > Gammaproteobacteria > Burkholderiales > Burkholderiaceae_C > Rhodoferax. The sequence continues at coordinate 16,552 of CAIKMZ010000106.1, read as the reverse complement.
CTGGCTACGGCTTGCTCGGTCTGAACGCGCGCATCCAGTTGTCAAAGGATTGGAGTCTGCTCGCGCGAGTAGACAACCTGCTCGACAAGCAATACGAACTGGCCAGTACCTACGCTACGGCGGGCCGCTCGTTCTATGCGAGCGTCAAGTGGGCGCCGCAATGAACTTGCCTTCTATGAACGATGGGCTCATGTCCGCCAGCGCTTGTTGTCCCGCCTTGCTGATTGCCGCCCCGGCGTCCGGCCAGGGCAAGACGACGGTGACGGCAGCCCTGGCACGTTTGCACACCCGTCAGGGCCATCGCGTGCGGGTTTTCAAATGCGGCCCAGATTTCCTGGACCCCTATTGGCACACTTTGGCCAGCGGTGCTCCGGTGCATCAGATGGACTTGTGGATGACGGGTGAGGCAGATTGCCGCGCGCGTCTGGCCGCAGCCGCAATGCAGGCCGATCTGATCCTTGTGGAAGGCGTCATGGGCTTATTCGACGGCGATCCCAGCGCCGCCGATCTGGCACAGCGGTTCTCCTTGCCAGTGCTCGCGGTGATTGATGCGTCTGCCATGGCCGGCACGTTTGGTGCGCTGGCCTTTGGCCTGCAGCATTACCGACCAGACTTGCCATGGGCGGGTGTATTGGCAAACCGGGTCGCCAGTGAGCGCCATGCCGGCATGTTGCAAGAAAATATGCGTCAGCCCGAACATTGGCTCGGAGCTCTGATGCGTAACCCCGCAATGAACCTGCCCGAACGTCACCTGGGCTTGACGGTGGCCAGCGAGGTAACGGACGCCCTGGCACGACTTGACGCGGCGGCCGATGCCATCGCCACAACCCCGCTTGGCATGATGTCATTGACTGACCTGAAACGCTGGGATGTGACGTTTACGACTGAGCTCGACTCCGGACAGCAACCTGATTTCAAACCTCTGGCGGGCCGCACGATCGCCGTTGCACGCGATGTTGCATTCTGTTTTATCTACGCCGCCAATCTCGATTGCCTGAGGGCCCTGGGTGCCGAGTTGGTGTTCTTCTCGCCGCTGGCGGACAGTGCTCTGCCAGCCTGTGACGCGGTCTGGTTGCCGGGTGGTTATCCAGAGCTGCACGCTGCGCGCCTGGCCGCCAACCTCCAGATGCGCGACAGTCTGCGTGCCCATGCGGCGCGAAACAAGCCGGTATGGGCCGAGTGCGGCGGCATGATGGCTCTGTTTGACGAGCTGGTCACCGTAGATGGGCAGAGCCACGCGCAATGGGGCCTGTTGCCGGGTATCGTGACGATGCAAAAACGGCTGGCAGCATTGGGTCCTCAGCAGTTGCTGCTTGATGGGCATTTGCTGCGGGGACACACGTTTCACTACTCCACCTGCGTGACGCCACTGGCGAGCAGTATTCGCACGGCACGACCCGGCACTGAACCCGCACCCGAAATGGGTGAGGCCCTTTATCAATTGGGTCCGATTCGGGCCAGCTACTTTCACGCATGGTTTGCATCCAGCCCCGCCGCCACGGCCAGCCTGTTCTCACCCGGCTCCGCTTGCCCGCACGCCTTGGCGGAACAGACCGATGACTGAGCGCGTTGCCTTCTCGCGGGACGCAGGGCACATCGTCATGTGCGGGAATGCGCAACATGGCTAATCACATGAACTTCGCGCGCAGTGAACTGATTCTGGGTGGCCAGAAAAGCGGCAAATCACGCCGGGCCGAAGCGTTGGCGCGTGACTGGCTGGCCTTGTCACCTGCCCACAGCGCTGTGCTGATCGCCACGGCCAGACCCGGGGATGGCGAGATGCGAGACCGAATCACGCGCCATCAGCTTGACCGCGCCATGCGCGTGCCAGGCATGAACACCGTGGAAGAGCCGCTGGCTCTTGCGGAGTCGATTGCGCAGCACAGCGATGCCCACACGCTGTTGGTCGTTGATTGCCTGACCCTTTGGCTGACCAATTGGCTGATGCCGGCAGAACCGCTTTCCGAAAAGTCTGACCCAACAAACCTCCTTGTCATTGCAGCCGTGACCCGACTGTTGAACTCGATCGGCGCCGCGCGGGGTCCTGTCGTGTTGGTGGGCAACGAAATTGGCCTGGGTGTAATCCCGCTGGGCGCCGAGGTTCGCGCCTTTGTCGACGCCCTGGGGACGCTCAATCAAAACGTGGCCGGCGTTTGCGAGCGGGTGACATTGATGGCCGCCGGATTGCCGCTTACCTTGAAAGGCACCGGATGAAAACCCTGTGTCGAAAGCTTCTGCTGTGCCTGGCTGCCCTCGCCAGCTTGAGCGGCTCGATCGCGGCGCAGGCGCTGCAGGTCACGGATGACAGAGGCCTGACCGTCAGCTTCGCGCAAACGCCGCTGCGCATTGTCAGCCTGCTGCCTTCACTGACCGAGACCGTGTGCGAACTCGGGCAGTGCCAGCGGCTGGTGGGGGTGGATCGCTACTCCGACTTTCCACCAGTCGTGCGCGCCTTGCCACAGGTCGGCGGTGGCCTGGACCCGAACATCGAGGCCATCGTGGCATTGCGGCCGGACGTCGTGTTGCTGGCCACATCGTCCCGCGCCGCTGACCGGCTGCAGTCGCTGGGGATCAAGGTGGTGGCGCTGGAGCCTAAGACCCACGCCGATGTGCGTCGTGTGCTGGAGAAGGTCGGTCAATTGCTGAATGTGCCGGATGCGCAGCGTGTGTGGCGCGTCATCGATGCCGGGGTAACGGCGGCCGCGCAATCTCTGCCGGCCACGGCCAGACAGACGCGTGTCTACTTCGAAGTTAATCGCGCGCCTTACGCCGCGGGTGAGAGCTCATTCATAGGCGAAACCCTGACACGCCTGGGTGTCAAGAACATCGTGCCCGCAAGCCTGGGGCCGTTTCCAAAGCTCAACCCCGAGTACATCGTGCGCGCCAATCCGGACTTGATCATGGTTGGCGACCGAAACTACGCGGGAATGGAGGGCCGCCCTGGCTGGACCGCCATCCGCGCCATCAGGGAGCACCACGTGTGCGTCTTCAGCGCAGCGCAATCCGATGTACTGGTGCGACCCGGGCCGCGCATGGCGCAGGGAGCCCGCATCATGGCCGATTGTCTGCAAAAGATGTCGGGCAAAGCGCCGTGACCGTGATCTCGCATCAGCAGCGCATCGCCTCTTTGCTGGGGCTGGGCCTGCTGCTCACCGGTGTCGCATTGATCATTCTGGGCGCCTGTGTCGGTAGCACCGGCTTTGAAAGTGTGGGCAGGGCCTGGAGTGACCCGATGTCGCTGCTGATTGTGCGGGACGTTCGCTTGCCGCGTACCGTCGGCGCCTGGCTGGCAGGGGCATTGCTGGGAATGGCCGGTGCCGTGGCGCAAGGCTTGTTTCGCAACCCGCTGGCAGACCCCTACCTGCTCGGCAGCGCCTCGGGTGCCTCGCTTGGTGTGGCGCTGGTGCTGGTGTTATTCGGCGTGTCACCGTTTGCCGCGCAATGGCTTGTGCGTCTGGGACTGACGGGGGCGGCGTTTGTCGGCGCCGTGGGCGCGGTGCTGCTCACGCTCGCCCTGGCCAAAGGCGTGCAGCACACATTGCGCCTGCTGCTCGCCGGCGTCATCGTGGGCGTGGTGTTGGGCGCTTTCTCATCGCTCACGATGCTCATGGTGCCCGAAGTGACACAGGCGATGCAGGCCTTCATCCTGGGCAGTACCGGGTTTGTCGGCTGGATCGCCTGCGCCTTGATGGGCGGCGTCTGGCTGTTCTGCATGGTGGTGTCCTGGATGTTCAGCCATGTATTGGATGGCCTCTCGCTGGGCGAAGCCACCGCCGCGAGCCTGGGCCTGCCTCTGGCGCAACTGCGCGCCGCACTGGTGGTCGTAATCGCGCTGACCACTGGCACTGCGGTAGCGCAAACCGGCTTGATTGCCTTTGTCGGTCTGGCTGCGCCACACCTGGTGCGCTCGGTCGTCAAGACCAAGCACGCACGTCTGATCTTGCTGTCGAGCCTCATGGGTGGCGCCTTATTAATGGCGGCCGACATATCGGCGCGCTGGCTGATTGCGCCGCAAGAACTGCCGGTTGGGGTGCTCACCGCCGTGCTGGGTGGCGGTTATCTGCTGTGGCTGATGCACCGCAGTGGCGGCGCCAGACCCGGGGCAGGCGCATGAAGACCGTCCCTTTTCCAAATGCCATTGATGCGCGATTCATCAGCGCCAGCCTGGGTCATGTTCAGGTGCTCAACAATATCGACTTGTCTCTTCCCGCGGGCCAATGGACCAGCATCGTTGGCCCAAATGGTGCAGGCAAATCCACGTTACTGAAGGTTTTGGCCGGGTTGCTGCCGCACACGGGCGCGGTAGCGCTCTTGGGGCAGTCACTGGACACTTTGCCGCGGCGCCGACGTGCGCAGCAACTGGCATGGTTGGGACAAAACGAGATCGCGGGCGACGATTTGACAGTTTGGGATGTGGTCATGCTTGGGCGCTTGCCTCACCAGGCGTGGCTGGCCGCACCGAGTGCTGTCGATCATCTGGCCGTTGAGCAATCCTTGCGCGCGACGCAGGCCTGGGAATGGCGCTCTCGCAGCCTGGGGCAACTATCGGGTGGTCAACGTCAGCGCGTGCTGCTGGCCCGGGCGCTCGCCGTTCACGCGCAAGTGCTGCTGATGGACGAACCGCTGGCCAATCTTGACCCGCCGCATCAGGCCGATTGGCTCTGCATGGTGCGCGCCCTGATTGCCGAAGGCAAGACCGTTGTGAGCGTGCTGCACGAGATTTCATTCGCGCTGCACGCAGACCAGATGGTCGTCATGGCCAATGGCTGCGTCACCCATCAGGGTGCCTGCGCCGACACCGCCACCCACCGGGCCCTTGAGGCCGTATTTGACCGACGCATTGCCGTCCATTCCTTGGGCCAACAGTGGGTTGCCCTGCCCAGAAACTAAGTGAAGAGAGTCCATTCCATGCAAATTGAAACGCCTCCGAAAGACAAACCCTACGACAAGGCCGAAGGCGAGCGGCGCGGCATCGTCATCGTCAACACCGGTGACGGCAAAGGCAAGAGCACGGCGGCGTTCGGACTCGCGCTGCGCGCCCATGGTCGCGGCAAAGCCGTCAAGATATTCCAGTTCATGAAAGTGCCCAGTGCGCGCTTTGGCGAACACCGCATGTTCGAGCAACTTGGCATTCCGATCGAAGGCCTGGGCGACGGCTTCAGCTGGAAAAGCCAGGACCTGGAGCGTTCGGGCCAACTCGCGCGCGACGGCTGGCAGAAGGCGAAGACCGCCATTCTGGGTGGCGAATACTTCATGGTTACGCTCGACGAAATCACCTATCCGTTGATATACGGATGGATGCCGCTGGATGACGTCTTGCAGACGCTGTGTGGGCGACCCGCCCACGTACACGTCGTGATCACGGGCAGGCGCTGTCCGCCGGAAATCATTGAATTGGCGGACACCGTGACCGAGATGGTCATGGTCAAGCATGCCTTCAAGGCCGGCATTCCGGCCCAGCGCGGAATTGAGGATTGAGGCCAGGCATGTCAAAAGTTGACTGTGATGATTCCGACGCCCCGGCGCCGGCAAGCAACCTGGCTTTCTGCGACGCGGAACGCAATGCGGTGTACCGCGCCATTTTCGAGCGACGCGACATGCGTAACTTTGCCGGCGGTTCGGTGGCGCCGGAGTTGATGCGCCGACTGCTCGACGCCGCGCACCACGCGCCCAGCGTTGGGTTCATGCAACCCTGGCGCTTTGTGCGCGTGGCGTCATCCGCCTTGCGCCATCAGTTGCACGCGCTGGTGGAGCAGGAGCGATTGTTGACGGCCCGTGCGCTGGGTGAACGCGAAGAAGCGTTCATGCAACTAAAAGTCGAAGGACTTCTGGAAGCGGCGGAGTTGTGGGTTGTGGCGCTGTCGGACGGCCGAGAAAAGCATGTTTTTGGTCGCCGCACCCTGCCGCAAATGGACCTGGCCTCCGCCGCGTGCGCGATCCAGAACCTGTGGCTGGCCGCTCGCGCCGAGGGGCTGGGCATGGGTTGGGTTTCGTTGTTCGACCCCGTCGCCGTTGCGACCCTGTTGCAGATGCCCTGCGGGGCCGATCCCATAGCAGATTACGTGAGGCAACGGGTCAGCATCGGTAGCAAAACAGCTGAGTCAATGCGCGCCAAGACAGGGACTGTCGGTGTAGAGTCAGAGAGTATGATTCAATCCTATTCATTCCACAGGGATGCCCATCATGCGCACAACCCAACAATTCAGTATCACGCTGCCCACAGAAATGGCAGGCCTCGTCAAATCCAAGGTCGCCTCCGGCGATTACGCCACTGAAAGTGAAGTGATTCGCGATGGCTTGCGCGTCCTGATGGCCCGTGACCGCGCCATGGAGCATTGGCTTCAGACCCAAGTGGGCCCAGCCCATGACGCGCTCAAAACTGACCCATCCCGGGCGGTTCCAATTGCCCAGGTGCGCAAACGCCTCGCCGCCGTTCATCGCTCGACCACCTCAAAAGCCTGATGTCAAGCCCGGTCTACCCGGTCGTCTTCACGCCGGAGGCGCTGGAACAGCTTGAGGAGTTGTACGCCTACATCGCACAAGCTGCCTCACCCGTGGTTGCGCAGCGCTACACCGATGCAATCGTCACCTATTGCGAGTCCTTGCAGACCTTTCCTCTCAGAGGCACTCGCCGCGATGATGTCCGACCAGGACTGCGCATCACAAACTACAAAGGTCGGGCTGTAATTGCTTTCGACGTGAGTGCTGAACGGGTCAACGTCATTGGTGTTTTTTACGGCGGCCAGGACTACGAGACAACCCTGAACCCACCCGACTCAGACTCGGACATCACCCAATAAAAATTCGCATCAAAGCAATGCGCTCCTGGAATTCGCCCTAGTTTTCGTCGGAAAGAAAGTCTTCCATCAGCAGTGCCTGGGCCGGCGCAACAATGCGCACACCCAAGTCAGCCTCAATCACCAGTAAATCCAAGTCGCCTGTGACCAGCCACATTGCTGAGCCGGCGATTGCGGTGCGGATGAACTTGTCATCGTCTTTGTCCCTGCTGTAGCGCTGGGTCGCGATGGTTTCAGGGATATCAACCCAATGCCCTAAGGCCCGCGCATCATGCAAGATTCCTTGGCGCGCCTCCATTGTCAAGTAGCGGTCAAATTTGGGTTTCCAGATTCGCGCTTCCAGTTCGGCAAAAGTTGCATCTGAAAATACAGGAACACCATGAGCCAGCACCCGCCGAAGCACCTGTGACGGCGCGCCTGTTGGAGACAGGGCCGCGCTCAGCCACACGTTGGTGTCGACCACTACGCGCTTGGCCAGGGTTTCAGCTCTCACCGGCCAGCAACTTATCGAGCATCTCCGGCGTCATTCCAGCACGCGTAGCAGCCTGTGCTGATGCATCGAGTCGGTGCTGCAAGCGGTCGGCGTAGAAGGCGCGCATGGCTTCGAAATCCTGCACGCTAACCATCACACCAACCATGCGGTCGTGCTTGAGAACACCAACCGGCTCACGTTGCGCCCGGTCCAGAAACTCGCCGAATCGTGTTTTAGCTTCGTTGGCGGTAAAAGTTTGCATTGCAATTCACCTTACGGAACAGTTTCGTCTAATTTAATCGAATCGCTCGATTCAGTCAAGCTGCTGCAAAAGGGCATGACCCCAGACCAAAGTAGGGTCAACTTTCCTTGTGTAGACGAGACGCTCAAGGCGCCCTTCCCTGTTTTTTTACACTGCGGCCTAAGATTAGTACACATACATTAGGACAGAGCTTTGCCTGCCGATGTCTCAGAAGCTTTGTTGAAATCCTGAGCTTCACGCCTGTGGAAACTTCAATGAGCTATCGAGGTTGGCATGCGCGGGCCGAGCGCGATCGCCTTCACAACGTGAGGATGGTGCAGCCGGTGGTCTTGCGCGCCTCGAGGTCGCGGTGCGCCTGCTGCACGTCCTCCAGTGCGTAGCGCTGGTCGATGCGGATCGTCACTTTGCCGCTGGTCACGGCCTCGAACAGATCGTCGGCCATCGCCTGCGTGCTCTCGCGCGTGCTGATGTGCGTGAACAGGGTCTGGCGCGTCACATAGAGCGAGCCCTTGGGGCCCAGGATGCCGGGCGCAAATGGCGCGACCGGCCCGGAGGCGTTGCCGAAGCTGGCCATCAGCCCGAAGGGCGACAGGCAGTCGAGCGACTTGTCCCAGGTGTCCTTGCCGACCGAGTCATACACCACCTTGACGCCCTTACCGCCGGTTATCTCCTTGACCCGCGCGACAAAGTCCTCGCTTGAGTAGTTGATGACATGGGCCGCGCCGTGCGTCTTGGCCAGCGCGCACTTGGTGTCGGATCCGGCCGTTCCGATCAGTTGCAGCCCGAGCGCGAGCGCCCACTGGCAGGCAATCAGGCCGACGCCGCCGGCCGCGGCGTGGAACAGCACGAAATCCCCGGCCTGCAGGCCGCCCTGCGGCAAGGTGCGCTTGAGCAGAAACTGCGTCGTCAGGCCCTTGAGCATCATGGCGGCACCGGTCTCGAAGGAAATGGCATCGGGCAGCTTGCAGACGCACATGGCCGGCATGACGCGGCGCTCGCAGTAGCTGCCGGGCGGCTGGCTGGCGTAGGCCGCGCGGTCGCCGGCCTTGAGGTGTGTGACACCCGCGCCGACCGCCTCGACCACACCGGCGGCCTCCATGCCGAGCTGCAGGGGCATCGGCAGCTGGTAGAGGCCGCTGCGCTGGTAGACGTCGATGAAGTTCAGGCCCACCGCATGGTGGCGGATGCGGATTTCGCCGGAGCCTGGCTCACCGACCGTGGCATTGACCAGCTTCATCTGCTCGACGCCGCCGTGTTGGTCGATGCGGATGGCACGGGAAGAAATTGCATTCATGGGGGTCGTCCTTACTCTTCATCGCGCACAGAATTGCGCAACACACCGAAACCTTCGACTTCCACTTCGCACACGTCGCCGGCCTTCATGAACAAGGGCGGCTTGCGGCCGAACCCGACGCCGGACGGCGTGCCGCTGATGATGATGTCGCCAGCGCGCAGTTCGACGGCCACCGAGCAAATGCTGACCAGGGTCGCGATGTCAAAAATCATATCGCGCGTATTGGCGTTCTGCACCGTCTGGCCGTTCAGGCGCGTCTGCAACTGCAAGCCGACGGCACCGGCCGGGACTTCATCGGCGCTGACGAACTCGGGGCCAAAGGAACCGGTGGCGTCGAAATTCTTGCCCATCATCCACTGCGTCGACTTGAACTGGTAATCGCGGATCGAGCCGTCGTTGAACAGGGAGTAACCGGCCACATGCTCGAGCGCCTTTTCCTTCGTAATGTAGCGCCCGCTCTTGCCGATCACGGCCACCAGTTCGCCTTCATAGTCAAACTCGGTCGACACATGCGGGCGCACCAGGACCTCGCCATGGGCCACGTAGCTGCTTCTCCAGCGCGAGAATAGCACCGGGTACTTGGGCAGGTCTTTGTACGGGCTCTCGGCCACATGGTCGACGTAGTTGAGTCCGACGCAAATACTCTTGCCCGGGTTCAGCACCGGTGGCAGGTACTTCAGACCGGTCAATGGAATCCGGCTCTTGGCGGCGACGATGGCCCTGGCGACGGCCTCGGCGCCGGCCGCGCCCAGCGCCAGGATCTGCTCCAGGCTCGCAGGAAGTCTGACATCGCCGCTGGCCAACTCGACCAATTCATCGTTGATCCGGGCGCCCAACGCCGCCTGCCCGTTCTTCTCATAAGCTATCAGTCGCATGACAATTCTTTCAGTTTTGAAGTCAACAAATGCCGGCGCGATTGCATGCCGCTGGCCACGAAACGAGAGCGCCGCTGCACGGCGTTCCCGCAGGGAAACAAGTGTCTTTCCAGACGTTAGACTTGCCACACCGACCCGGTGCGCCATCGGACGGATTCAACCCCACAACCTGCCCGACATCATGCAAGCTCAAACCACTCTGTCGAGTGCCCCCGTGGCGCCAGCCGAACCCGTCATCGACGCCCACCACCATATCTGGCGCCTGGAGAAGACACCCTGGCTCAATGGGCCGGTCGTGCCGCGCATCTTTGGCGCCTACGAGCCCTTGCGTCGCGACTACCCGATCACGGAGTACCTGGCCGACGCCAGGCCGCTGGGCGTTGTGAAATCGGTCTATGTCCAGGTCAATGTGGCGCCGGGCGCCGAAGTCGAGGAAGTCCAGTGGGTACAGGCCGTCGCCGACCAGCATGGCTTTCCGCATGGCATCGTCGGCTACGCCGATCTGGCCTCGGCCCGGGTTGCCGATACGCTGGACCGCCAGCTCGCCTGCAGGAACCTGCGCGGCATCCGCCAGCAATTGCACTGGCACAAGCTGCCGGCCTATTGCTTCAGTGCTCGCGCGGACCTGATGAACGATGCGGCCTGGCGCGCCGGCCTGCGCGAAGTCGGCAAACGCGGCCTGGTCTTCGAGTTGCAGGTGTTCACCAGCCAGATGAAGGACAGCGCGCAACTGGCGCGTGACTTCCCCGATGTCACGTTCGTGCTCATTCACTCCGGCATGCTGGAAGACCGCTCTGAGCAGGGCTGGACGCGCTGGCGCCAGGGCATGCGCGAACTCGCCGCCTGTCCCAATATCTACACCAAGCTCTCGGGCCTTGGCACCTTCGAGCGCCGCTGCGATCCGGCGCTGTGGAAACCGGTGATCGAGGAAACGCTGGTGCTGTTCGGACCGCAGCGTTCGATGTTCGGCAGCAACTTCCCAATCGAAAAACTGTGGACCCGGTACGCTGATCTGCTGGCCGCAACCCGCGCCGGGCTGGGCGGCCTGACGCCGGCAGAGCGGCACGCCGTGCTGTACGCGACGGCACAGCAGGTCTACCGCCTTTGAGCAGCCCGGCTTGATCAGCCGGCGCCTGCCGCTGCCGCGCAAGCCTTCTTCCACCTAGCGGCTCACCCAGGCCGGAATCTGCACACCGTCTAGGCCACCCTGCCCGGCCGCCACGGCGGCGTCAAAGCAGGCCAGCACGCCCGCCGCGGTCGGCAGTTCCACACCCAGCCCCCTGGCCTCCTCCAGCATGGTGCGCAAGTCCTTGCGCATCGAGTCCAGATCGAATGCGACCGGCCCGGTGCTCTCGCCCGCAAGCGCCTTGGCCACGGATGCGCCGCGGTTCTTCAGGACGGTTGCAGCGCCCGAGGTGTCGGCGAAGATGTCGATCAGACGCGCGGGGTCGAGACCCAGCGGCCGCGTCAGCGAGATCGCTTCACCGAGCGCCTGCCAGAACACGATCAGCGGCAGATTGATGGCGAGCTTCATGGAGGCGCCGGCGCCGACCGGACCGACATGCTCAAGGCGCCGGCACAGTTGCATCAGAACGGGCCTGGCGCGTTCCAGGGCGGCGGGCTCGGCGCCGGCCAGTCCGAACAGCTTGCCTTCCCGGGCCGGACCAATCGTGCCGCCAACCGGGCACTCGACGAAATCGGCCTGGCATTGCGCGACCCTGGCCGCCAGCGCACACGTCGTTTCGGGCCTGACCGTGCTCATGTCGATGAAGAGTTTGCCCGCAACCTCGCCCGCCAGCAGCCCATGCTGCCCCGCGTACACGGCGTCGATCGCCGCCGCGTTGGTGAGAATGGTGAAAACCACATCGCAGCGCGTTGCCAGTTCGGCCGGTGTCGCCACAGCCTTTGCGCCCGCCGCCAGCGCGGCCTGCATCTTCGCGGGCGTGCGGTTCCAGAGCGTGACCGTGTGGCCCAGATCCAGAAGCCGGATTGCAATGGCGCTGCCCATGCGCCCGATACCGGCAATGCCAATGTTCATCGGATGTCCTTCATTCGTTTCGACCCGCCGATTCCCAGGCCATCAGGCGCTCAGGAATTTCTCCAGAACTTCCGGGTTCTGCAACAGTTTCTGCGGCGTGTCATGAAACTGGATCAGTCCGGCTGCGACAACATAAATGCGATCAGCCACCGTGCTCGTCAACTTGGCGTTCTGTTCGATCAGCAGCACCGTCAGATCAAGCTTGCGCATCGCCTGCAGCGTCTCTCCGATCTGCTGGATCACGATGGGCGCCAGGCCGAGCGAGGGTTCATCGAAGATGCACAGCTTCGGGTCGCCCATCAGCCCGATCGCCACCGCCACCATCTGCTGCTGGCCGCCCGACAGCGTGCCGGCCATCTGGCGGCGGCGCTGCTTGAGCATCGGAAACAGATCGTAGCAGCGCGCCATCAGGGTCTTACGCCGCTCCTGCGACGGCAGCGCGTAACCGCCCATCAGCAGGTTCTCTTCCACTGACATCTGCGCAAACAGGCCGCGCCCTTCCGGCACTAGGGACAGCCCGCTGCGAATCAGGTGATGCGAAGGCGTGCCAACGATGCTCTGCCCCAGGAAGCGGATGTCGCCGGCCGCCGGCTTGACAAAGCCGACGATGCTGCGCGCGATCGAGCTCTTGCCGGCCCCGTTCGGGCCGATGATGCCGACGATCTCGCCCGGGCGCACGTTCAGGCTGATGCGGTCGCAGGCGAGAAATGGTCCGTAACGGACAACCAGGTTGTCTACTTCAAGCATGGGTGGTCCCGAGGTATTCATCAATGACGCGTTGGTTCTTCAGGATCTCGCAAGGCGGACCATCGACCACCTTTTCGCCGGCAATCAGCACAATCACGCGGTCTGCCAGCTCGCGAATGACGCGCATCGTGTGTTCGATGACGAACATCGAGCAGCGCGACTTGAGCTCCAGCAGCAGCTTGATCATTTCATTGACCTCGGTCACCGCCAGGCCGCCGACCGGTTCATCGAGCATGATCAAGCGCGGCTTGAGCACCAGCCGCATCAGCAGCTCCAGCCGGCGCTGCTCAAACAAGGTCAGGCTGCCGGCCTCCTTGTTCAGGCTGCGGTCGAGCCTGAGCCACTCGACCAGCTCGCGCAGTTCCGCGGTATCGAGGCCCCGGCCGTCAAGGAGCAGGCGCGCGCTGTCGATGTTGCGCTGGGTAGAAAGGGCCGAGAAGACGCGCACCGCCTGGTAGGTCCGGCACAAGCCGACGGCGGCGAGCTGGTGCGGCGTCATTCTGGCGATGTTCGTGCCTCCGAAGGTGACCGTGCCGCTGTCGCCGCGCACGTGGCCGCTGACAATGTTGACAAAGGTTGTCTTGCCCGAACCGTTCGGCCCGATCATGCCGAGGGTTTCCCCCGCAAGCGAGTGCGCCGTCACATTGCTCAAGGCGGCGACGCCGCCGAAATTCTTGGACAGACCATTGACTTCCAGCAGTTTCATACGCGTTGCACCTCCTCGCGCAGTCCTTCGGGTGACTGGCTGACCCGTTGCGAGCGCGCCTTCAGGTAAGCACCATAGATTCCGCCCGGCATCATCAGCGTGATGACGATGATCAGGGTGCCCGACAGGATTTCCTTGAATGCCTGCAGGTCCTGCAGCAGAAAAGGGATGGGCGCGAGGATGGCGGTGCCGATGATGGGGCCGATGATGGTGCCACGCCCGCCAAAGGCGACGAACAGCCATACGTTGAGCGACACCAGAACGTCGAAGGCGCGCGGCGAGATGAAGCCGACATAGGCGGAGTAGAAGCAGCCGCCGATGCCGGCATAGAGTGAAACAATGAAGAAGGCGATGATCTTGGTGCGCACCACCGTGATGCCGATCGATTCGGCCAGCACGTCGTCTTCGCGGATGGCGACAAAGCGCTGACCCAGTCGGGTGCGCGTCAGCCAAGCGCAGAACAGGACACCGGCAACCGCCGCCACGGCGATCGCGAAATCAAAGCCGAAGCCTTTGAGACGGGTGCCGCCGAACCAGTCCGGCGGCACGATCTGGTTGATGCCAGTGTCGCCGTTGGTGAACTTCGGAAAGAAGATGAACGCCAGCGTCAGCACCGACTGGATGACGAGAGAGCACAGGGTGAAATAAAAGCCTTTGAGCCGCAGCGAGGGCAAGCCCAGCGCGACCCCGGCCAGCGCCGCAATCAGCGAAGCCACTGGCATGGCGAGCCAGAACGACCAGCCGGCCGTGCGTGTGAAGTACACCATGGCATAGCTGGCAATGCCGGCGATGCCGGCAAACATTAGCGGCATCAGTCCGACGAAGCCGTACATCAGGTTCATGCCGGTGGCCCATAACAGGCTGATGAAGGTCATGCCCAGCACAAAGGCAAAGAAGCGGTTGCCCTCGACCAGAAAGGGCAGTGCCAGCGCCAGCAGGGTTGCGGCTGCGATGCCGAATTTGGTATGGGTATTCATCGTTTGAACAATCCGTTGGGGCGGAACAGAAGCATGACCAGCATCGCCCCGAGGTAGGAGAAGGTGGCGGCGGTTGGGCTGGCAAAGATGCTGACGATGGCCTGCGTGAAGCCGAAGATCATGCCGACCACCAGCGCGCCCAGCACGGAGCCCGGACCGCCGATGATCATGATCGCGAAGGCGGTGATCGACATGGTCCAGGCAACCGTCAGGTCAAAGCTGTAAGCCAGGGCAAACAGGATGCCGCCGAGGAAGATGATGCTCGAACCCAGAACGAATGACAGCTTGTAGATCGCCGTCACATTGACGCCGCGCAGGGCCGCCGCCTCACGGTTCTGGAACACGGCGCGCAACGCGCGACCGTAGGGGTGGTAGCGCAAGAGGGTGAACAGCAAGGCCAGCACGCCCAGGCTGACGGCCATCACCAGCAGCCGGTTGTTCGAGATCGGAAACGGCCCGAGCATCGTGAGCCCCTCGATGATCGGCGGCAGGGAGAACTGGTCGCTCCACTTGGCGTAGGTCAGCGAGAAAATGCCCGACATGATCTGCGTCAGGCCGAGCGTGACGACGAAGTACGCGATGTTGCGGTTGGGGGTGTCATACAGGCGCCGGATCAACACCAGCTCCAGCAGCATCGCCAGCAGCAGGCCCAGCAGCAGCACAGCGATCGAGGCCGCCAGACTGGACCATCCCATCGACGAGGTGAAGGACCAGGCCACCAGTGCCGCCAGCAGAAAGAACTGCCCGTTGCTGGTGTTGGGCAGCCAGACGCAGCCATAGACGATCGTGACGCCGGCGGCGACCAGCGAAAAGATCGCACCCAGAATCAGGCCGGTCGACAGCGTCGACAAAAGGATCAACAGGTTGGCATCTGACATGAATTCACCTTGAAGCGCCGGGTTGCGGGGGGCGCCGTCCGGTCGCCGCTGACGGCGGCAGGACGGGGTTGGATTACTTGACCAGTTCGTACACCGGGATCACCTCGGGATCCCACTCGATGTAGAAGCGCTGCTTCGACTGGTAGTTGCGCTTGCCGTTGACCGACTCGAGCTCCATGAAGTACATGTACTCCTTGCGCGCGCCGTTCTTGTCGAACACGATCGGAATGCCGCTGGTGCTCTCCTTGGTGTTGAGCCTGGACAGGGCGTTGCGCAGCTGCTCGCGGTCCACCGAGCCGGCGGCCTCGATCGCTTCCTTGAAGATGTAGGGCGTGACGTAGCAATAGTTCTCCACGTAGGACGGCGGCCGACCATTAGCGGCGTCAAAGCGCGAAATGAAGTTCTTGCCTTCCTTGGTCAGGGAATCGAGCCCCTGGTCAAAGAATGTGCCGTAAATGGAGCCGACGCTGCGCGAGCCCCAGCCGAAGACCTGCGTGGTGATGCCGAACGGATGGATGATCTGGCCCGGCTTGATGCCCATGTCGAGCAGTTGGTTGGTCATGACGTTGTCAAAGGCGCCGGCGCCGCTGACGATCACGTAATCGGGATTGGCCGACTTCACCTGCGCCGCCTGCACGGTGGCATCGCTGGCACCCTGCGGGAACAGGATGTCGGCAACGATGTTCAGTTTCGACCTCGGCGCCTGATAGCGAAAGCCCGCGGTGATGGCCCGCATCAGCGCCGCGTCCGAATGCATCATGGCCACTTTGGCGCCGGGCTTCCTCTGCTCGATGTACTTGGCAATCGCGTAGCCCCAGCCGGCTGCGTCCGGCTCGATGCGGAAGGTGTAGCGGGTGCCCGGCTTGGTGAGGTCGGGAAACGCCGCAACCGGGACAAGATAGGGCAGCTTCTCCTGCTCGGCATAGCCATACACCGCCAGCGACATGTCGGAGTTGGTCGGGCCGCTCAAGGCAACCACCTTGTCATTGATGTCGAGGTTGCGCGCCGAAGCGAGGGCCTGCGAGGAATTGGTCTGGTTGTCGCGGATGACAAATTCCAGCGGACGCTTGAGCACACCGCCCGCCTTGTTGATCTCATCGCTGGCCATCTTCAGCCCGGCCACGCAACTGTTGCCGAAAAAGGCCCAGGAACCGGTCAGCTCTGTCACAAAGCCAACTTTGATCGGGGCGCCGGCTTGCGCCAGGGCACTCGTGGAACACAGGACCAGCGCGCCCATCACGGCGCATCCTGCAGTCAAGGACATGGTACGTCTGCTCATGGCGATTTCCTTCCAATGATCCCTCGATCGATGCCGTTGTCTGGTTCGGCCCGTCGAGGGTAACTTGCACATGCAGCGGACCGGCGCTGCCCCGTCAAAACTTCGATCGACATCTCGCGCATGCGCTACTTCAGCAAGCCGGCCTGCACCAGCGCTTCGCGGATCTTGCGGATTTCGCTCTCGGGCAGTTTCATCAACGGCGGACGCACCACGGCGCGCGGCAGCTT
>CAIKMZ010000105.1 GCA_903828665.1 uncultured beta proteobacterium | reverse complement strand
TTTCTTGACCGACCAGGGGGACTTCAATCCAAGAAGCTGCTCATACAGCGCGGTGTCTTTCATACTGCTCTTGATAATTTTGAAAAACTGGATTTTCCCGCAGCGAGCAAAAATTCACAGTGAAATCGATGAAGAACCCCATTTGTAAGTACCCTTGCGCACGAGAATGTCCGGGCGCCCCACGCCGATGGCCTCGGCGCGAACTCGGATCTCGCCGGGTCCGGGTTCGGGCGTCGGCAGCTCGACCAGTGTGAGCACCTCCGGTCCGCCCGTTTCGAAGATCCGGATCGCGCGCATCTTCAGCGCTGACCGTCGTTGACGGAGACCTGTTCCCTGGTCAGGCCGCCCAGCCGTTCATGCACCCGCCCTCCTGTTCCCATGACCAGCGCAAACAGGATCTCATTGGGTCTGGGCGCATCCTGAATACCGATTTCCATCGAGTTGTAGTGGCTGCGCACGTAAGACGCGTGGATGTAATGCAGCGGAACCATGAGCCGATAACCGGTGGCGGCGACGGCCTTGGCCGCAGGCACGATGGCCTTGGGCTCGCCCAGCACGGCGCGCATGGCCCACCCGCCGGCTTCGTGCCAGACCGCCGCGTGCTCGAGTTCACCGTTGACGCCCACGATGGCCGCCTTGCTGTAGACCTCCACCTTGTCCTTGCCCAGCGTATCGACCAGTTCCTGCGCCAACAACGTGCCCAAGGTGCGAAGTTCGGCCATGAACGGCAACAGGTTCTCTTCGTAGCGGCCCGCATAGGGGTTTTGCACCACCGCACAGGCTGCGGCAAACCGCGCCGGGACGACTGCCACGGGTCCGCCTTCGTGGTAGACGGTCTCGATGGTCAGACTGCGTTTTCGGATGTTGATCAAGGACATGTCTGCCTCACTCCCTGGGAATATTTCGTTCGGCAACAAGACGCGTCCAGCGCGCCAACTCGGCTGCGACCATGGTCTTCATCTCCTCGGGGCTGCTGCTGCGCACTTCGCCGCCCATTTCTTCCAGACTGGCGCGCACGTTCGGTTGCTTGATGGCCTGCGCCACTTCGGCGCTCAGGCGGTCAATCACCGCGCGCGGAGTTCCGGCCGGCGCCATCACCCCGGCCCAGGACCGGACGTCGTAGCCGGCCACACCTTGCTCCGCGATCGTGGGCAGGTCGGGCATCTGCGCCCAACGCTGTGCGCTGCTGACGGCAATGGCCCTGAGCTTGCCCGCCTTGATGTGCTGCAGCACCGCCGTCGGTGGGGCCACGGTCATCGGGACCTCTTCGCCCAGCAGCGCGGTGGTGGACGCGGAGTCTCCCCGGTAGGGTACATGCAGCAGTTCCACTTTGGTCATGATGCCCAGCAGTTCCCCCGCGAGATGGTGGGTCGAGCCGACGCCGGCGCTGCCAAAGGCCACGGCCCCTGGCTTGGCCTTGGCATCGGACAGAACATCCTGGAGGTTGCGGTATCTGGAGTCTGCCCTCACGACGAGCAGGAACGGAAAGAAGGTGATCGTTGACACCATCTCAAAGCTCTCCACCGTTCGGTAGGGAAGTTTGCTGTACAGCGCACCGGCCACTGCGTGGCCCCCGGTAGCGAGCAGCAGGTTGTACCCGTCCGGCTTGGAGCGGGCAACGTTGCCAGCCGCCAGGGTCCCCCCTGCACCTGGCTGGGCGTCGACCACCAGTGGCTGGCCCAACTTCCTGGCCATCTCGTTTCCGATCAGCCGGGCAATGACGTCCGCATTGCCACCGGCAGCGAAGCCCTGGGTGATGTGGATCGGGCGCTCCGGATAGGTCTGGGCCCAGGCCGGTACAGCCATTGTCGCGGTCATTGCGACACTGCTTGCGATAAATTGCCTGCGATGCATCGATGTCTCCTGTTGTTGTGCTGCCGACGGGCGGGTGTTACAGACGCCGCCCGTGCTCAGACCTGATCCACGATTGGATTGCGCAACAGGCCAATCCCTTCGATTTGCACTTCGCACACGTCTCCGGCCTTCATGAAGCGCGGTGGCTTGCGCGAGAAGCCTACGCCCGAAGGCGTTCCGGTAACGATCACATCGCCCGGCGCCAGCGTAAAAATGGTCGACGCGTAGCTGATGAGCTTGGCGATGCCGAAGATCATCTGCCCGGTGTCGCCGGACTGCACAACTTCCCCATTGAGGCGCACTTCCAGCTTGAGATGGCGCTTTGGATCGATTTCATCGGCTGTCACCAGCCAGGGGCCGAAGCCGCCGGTCGATTCGAAGTTCTTGCCGGCAGCAATTTGCTTGGCATGGAATTGCCACTCCCGCACGCTGGCGTCGTTGTAGCAGGAATAACCCGCCACATGCGCAAAGGCCTCGCTCTCGGGGATATTGCGTCCGCCTTGGCCGATGACCACCGCAAGTTCACCTTCCCAATCGAGTGACTCCGAGACCTTCGGACGCACGATGGGCGCGTTGTGCGCGCACTGCGAACGCCAAACTCGCAGGAATATGGGTGGCTGTTCAGACAGTTCGACCTTCAGGCCTGCGCTGACCGCTTCGTGGTGGTGATCCATGTAGTTGCGCACGGCGCAGACGATTTTTTCGGGCTGCGGTATCACCGGCAACAGTTCGACTGCGTCATAAGCCGCAACCGGAGTCCTGCCGGTCACGAGCGCTTCGCGCGAGGCAAAGGCGCTGCTGCCAAGAAACGCGGCCAGTGTGGGCAGGCCGGTGACAACGGCCAGATCGATCACCTGGCCATCGATCGCGGCGCCCCAGGAATCCTGGCCTGAAAGCCTGTAGGAAATCAACTTCATGAATGCTCCGTTCAATGAGGGAAATTGCAGCCTGAATGCACTGCGTTCGGAGAAGTTTATGCACAAAACTTGAAATTACGCATGGTGATTACCCTTATGCATGAGATTTCCCTTTGTGTGTACCATATGATCGAATCACTTACCAAGCATCTCCAGCCATGCAATCCATCCAGGACACCGAGATTCCACTCGCAGAACGAGCCTATCGGGATCTGAAAAGCGCCATCGTGCGTTGCGAATACGAACCGGGCGACCGCTTGCGCGTGGACGACCTGAGCAAGCGCCTGGACATCAGCAGCAGCCCGGTCAGGGAAGCGCTGAGCCGCTTGGTCGAGCAAGGCCTGGTACGGGCCTTGGACAACCGGGGTTTTCGCGTGGCGCCGCTCACCGTTGAAGGTATTGCCGACCTGACGCGCGTGCGCCTGCTGATTGAAGGCGAAGCACTGCGCGAGTCCATGGCCAGCGGCGGCGATGCCTGGGAGGCGGAACTGGTTGCAAGCGCGCATTCCTTGTCGCTTGTCGAGCAGCGCTTGGGAAGCAAGCCGGTGGCGCTGGACAATCATTGGTCGGAACGCCACCGTGCCTTTCACCTCGCAACCTATTCTGCGTGCAAGTCGGCGCTTCTCAAGGAACTGGTAGCCGGTCTGTTTGACAGTTCCGAACGGTACCGCCGCTATTCAGCCAGTCACCGCACCGCGGAGCGCGGCAAGCACGACGAACATGAGCGCATCCTGAAAAGCGTGCTGTCCCGGAACGCGACCCTCGCGGAAGATCTGTTGCGTCGTCATATACAGGCAACCAAGACGACCGTCACCAAAGCCTTGATCGCCATGGCAAAGCCCAAGCAGCCATGAGCTTCGAAGGATGACCGACGAGGCCCGCGTGACAGAGTTGACCGCACCCACCTCATCGGGGTCAGTGACAGTCCATGAACTTGCCTCCCATTGCGCTTTATCAACTCGCTGCCTTCAAGATATGAATTCAATCGCCTGATATCTAGAACGATATTTTTGGCGAAGACCAAATGGCGAATGGGGCGACAGCATGGGTTTCTCAGGAAATTTGTTGAATGGCAGCGCAGGATTTGCGGGTGCCAATGATGCTCACTGATCAATCAGGCTTTGAGCCAATTCCCCAATGCCGGGACGGGCTTACCTTGCCGACTACCATTCACTGCATAGCACTTCGCAGGGCTAGAGCCAGTGTCAAAGACTGTGAAATTTGGATGTGATGCACCAAACCCGGATTGATGAATCTTGCCTGGAATTGAGCGTGGCAACTAAACCTGACATTATTGTGATCGGGGCATCAACGGGTGCGGTGGGGCCATTGAGTGTGCTGTTTTCAGATCTTCCACCGCTGCCGTTGTCGGCTGTATTTATTGTCATGCACAGCGGCCCAAGAAATCCTGAGATGCTGCGTGATCTGCTTCAACTGCAGTGCTCCATCTCTGTCAGTTGTCCAGATGACAACGACCCTATTGTGTTGGGGCACATTTACATAGCCCGTCACGGTCGGCACCTTTGCCTGGAGCAGGACAGGATCCGATTGACCGATGCTCCGAAGGAGCATTACGCCCGGCCAGCAATAGACGTACTATTTCGCTCTGCCGCTGAAGCATTTGGGTCACGAGTGATAGGAATTGTTCTATCAGGAATTCTTAACGACGGAACCAATGGAATGCAAGCGATCAAGCAGCGTGGCGGCATCGCATTGGTTCAATCACCCGACGAGGCGGAATGGCCTTCAATGCCCCGCAGTGCGATTGAAAATGTTGCAGTGGATCGTGTGCTGCGCATAGCCGAAATGCGCGATGAGATCATCCGCCTCATCCACTGATCTGACGCCCATGGTGGCTGGCCCTGCGAACTGTGGGACTGGGCACGCCCCATAGTGCATGAGCCGATGGCCCGGTGTCATGCGCTACGGCATCGACAGCCCCTTGGTCATCCGGGTTGGTGTGAAGCTGGCGGGAGTCCATCCTGAATGGCATCGCTTGTAGCAGGCTGCTTGCGTCTCTGCCCGGCCTGAGCCATCGCCGCCATCATTGGTATTGCCACCACCCTGCCGGTGGTCTTGCGGGATTTATTTGTCTCCCAGCCACCGACGCGCTTGCGCAAGTCTGCAGGCACGCCATTCTGAATGTGAGGCCAAAACCCCGATGCTGGAGATATGGTGTCATCCGCGGGGAGACGCTTGCAGCGTCCACTTGCAGCAAACAGGGTCAAGACCTACGAAACACAAGGCCCTGCCAATGGTGACAAGGACTTAAAACGATGTGGTGGAGAGGATGAGGATCGAACTCACGACCTCTGCATTGCGAATGCAGGGGTACCGTGTCCAGGATTGTCCAAGATCGTATATAAATCAATAACTTAGCTGTTGCATTGTCCACTGGTGTCTACTAAAATTCACCATGAAAATAGACACTTATTAGACACCGGAGATTGCGATGGCAACCAGGATTGATACGGTAACGGCCCGCGACAATCTCAAAGCGCGGCACGCACCCTACTGGCAAAAAATCCGCAGCGAGTGCCACCTTGGTTTTCGCAAATTGACGGCGGCTAGTTCTGGCACATGGATCGCCCGCTACCGCGACAGCGACGGCAAATATCAAATCAATAGTCTCGGTAGTTTGAGCTGTCGAAGGGACAGTGGAAACCAGCCAGTATGGCAACGTCATGGAAATCACAGTATTTCCAAGAACTTGTCAGAATCCGGTGGCGGCTCGTCTGTTGGTGCAACCGATGGCGCATCCGTTGGCACTGCAAGCGGTGTGGGACAAGTTCGAGTCGCTGCCGTCGCAGACCAGACCGCAGCGCGGAGCCAAACCAGCTAGGCGCCTCACGGCGCTTGCGCACGAACTGGCTTCGGACGACATTCTGCCGGGGGCGGGGCGAAAGGCGCATGCGGCTATGCACGCTGTCCTGGACCAGTTTCAGGAAAGCGAGAAGGCGAAAATCGATGTGAAACGCAAGGCCGTTTTGACGGTTGACGGCAAGACGGTGGTGGCCGACCTGAGAGGCCAGTCGAAGAGCTTTGACGAGTTCTGGGAAGACGCCGACATGGCAGTGATCGACGATGCTTACCGGCGAGCGGCGCGCCTCTTTAGCCCCGACATTGCCCGCACCTATGTCGATGCGCTGGCCAATCGGGTTGCCAACCCGGAAGACGCCGACGAGTTTGAGGAGGCGCTGGTCGAGGCGCGGGTTTCTGTCGCTGCATTGGGACTTGTGACGGAGGTGCAACCCTATTTCGACGCGCAGGCGGACAGGTTGGCCAAGGAATGGCTAGTGACCTACGGCGCCGCCATCAAGGGTCTGTCTCACGATCGGCAAGAGTCCTATCGCCAGGTCCGAGAGATGAGCACCGAGCCGCAGGACGTCGATCTGGTCAAACCTGAGGGTCGGTTTGAGCCGACGAAGGTCCGCGAGAAAGATGGCGAGGCGGCGCTGCCGACATACAAGAACCACTTGCTTTGCGATACGCTGGGCAACTACCCGGCAGAGCTGAACAGTTGGGAAGTGAAGGTGGTTGAGACCGAGATGAAACGCAAGGGCTTCAGCTTCTGGTATCGCAATCCGCAACAGCCAGGGCAGTCATCGCTCGGCATCGCTTATCTTTCGGGTGAGCAGTACGGTATTGTTCGTCCAGATTTCATATTCTTTGCCAAACAGGCGGATGGTGTAGCGGTTGCTGACCTTGTTGATCCGCACGGACTTCACCTGGCCGATGCATTGCCCAAGTTGCAGGGGCTTGCCGTGTACGCGGCCACACACGCGAATGTATGCCGTCGCGTCGAGTCGGTGGCAGAGGCAATGGGCAAGCTGCGGGTTCTGGACTTGACCAAGGACGAAGTGCGCACCGCGATCGCGGTCGCCACGGACGCTACGAGTCTTTTTTGCGGCAGGCTAGCGAACGACTACTGAAAATAGTTGCCGGCGTTGCACGGTTACCCACAATACTTGTGACCCAAGCTGTTGATAAGTTGCTGAATAACTCTTGAAGCCCACGTCGATATTGGGGTTGCAGACCATGCTTAAAAAATAGGCGACGGTCTTCGTGTGGCGAAGGCTTATACTGATTAAAAACACAGTATCAATGCAAGCCCACATTTCCGATCTTGCCACGCCGGTTCTGCTGTCACAAGCCCCGGTCTGGATCAACGAACTTCCCTGTCATGTGACGGCCGGATTCCCGTCACCCGCCGAAGATCACATGGTGCAGCGGGTGGACCTGATGACCCAGTTGATCCGGCATCCGCAAGCCACCTACCTGCTGCGCGTGCGGGGCGAGTCTATGCGCGACGCCGGCATCTTCGACGGCGACGTGGTGATGGTGGACCGTGCCATCACACCCCGTTCCGGTCAGGTGGTGGTGGCCGTTGTAGACGGCGACTTTGTGTGTAAAACCCTGTACCAACGCGCTGGACGCATCAAACTCAAGGCCGCCAATGTCACCTTCCCCGACATCACGCCGAAAGAAGGTCAGACGCTGGAGATCTGGGGCGTGGTGATCGCTGCCATCAAGCAGTTTCGGACCTGACGGCATGTACGCCTTGGTCGATGGCAACAACTTCTACGTGAGTTGTGAGCGGGTGTTCCGGCCCAGCCTGAACGACCGCCCGGTGGTGGTGCTATCGAACAATGACGGCTGCGCCATTGTCCGCAGCAACGAAGCCAAGGCGCTGGGTATCAAGATGGGCGCTCCCTGGTTCCAGATTCGACAGCTGGCGGAATCCGAGGGCCTGGTAGCCCTGTCGGCTAATTTCGCGTTGTACGGCGATTTGAGCGATCGCATGATGAGCCTTGCCGCGGGGCTGGGGTCGAGGCAGGAAATCTACAGCATCGACGAGTCCTTCATCGACCTCACAGGCGTGCATGGCGACCTTGTCGAACGCAGCCACAAAATCCGCTCCCGCATCCTGCAATGGGTCGGCATCCCGTGCGGCATCGGCATCGGTGCCACTAAGACCCTGGCCAAGCTGGCGAATCATGTTGCCAAGACCGCCGAGCGCAAGCCTGGCAGCTATCCGGCGCACTTGGCGCAGGTGTGCGATCTGGCAGTGATGACGACACCTGAGCTGCAGGCGGTGATGGCCGCGACCGCGGTCAATGAGGTTTGGGGCGTGGGCAGGCAGATCAGCAAGCAGCTGAACGAGGGCGGCATCACGACTGTGCTTGAGCTGGCACAGCTTGATGCGGCGATGGTGCGCGGGCGCTGGTCTGTGGTGCTGGAGCGCACTGTGCGTGAACTGCAGGGCACGCCATGCATTGAGCTGGACCACGCGCCGGTACCGAAGCGGGAGATCGCCTGCACCCGCTCCTTTGGCCATCCGGTGACTGAGCTGAAGGATCTCAATGAAGCCGTCACCGAGTTCGCCAGCAGGGCCGCCGTGAAGCTGCGCAAGCAAAACAGCGTGACGGGCCAGGTGCTGGTCTTTATCCGAACCAGCCCGTTTCGCAAGGATGCGCAGTACAGCCGCTCCACCACGGTGCCGCTGCGCCGACCGAGCGCCGATACCGCGCTGATCGTCAATGCCGTGTGCACGGGTCTGCGGGCGATATACAGGAGTGGCTTCAAGTACGCCAAGGCGGGCGTCATGTTGCTCGACCTCCAGCCCGATACCGTGCGGCAAGGCGAGCTGGACTTAGAGGACGACGATGCAAAGGATCGCGGCAGGTTGATGGCAACGCTCGACACCTTGACTCACCGCTATGGACGGGACACGGTGCTGATGGCCAGTGCTGGGCTGGCGGGGGATCGAAGGGCCTGGTCGATGAAGCAAGAACGCAGGACGCCGGGTTACACGACATGTTGGGAAGATATGCCGGTCGCCAGGGCCTAACAGTGGCTGCACATGGCGCCGGGACCGACGTTTGACGGACTTCCGTCCAGCATAGTCCGCCATCGTTTTAGACACTTATTAGACACAGACAAGAAAAAAGC
Organism: uncultured beta proteobacterium; assembly: GCA_903828665.1. Taxonomy (GTDB): domain Bacteria; phylum Pseudomonadota; class Gammaproteobacteria; order Burkholderiales; family Burkholderiaceae_C; genus Rhodoferax. The sequence continues at coordinate 1,578 of CAIKMZ010000105.1, read as the reverse complement.
ACTTGGCGTTTCCACTAAGTGCTTGATTCAATTATGTTTTTTGGTGGAGAGGATGAGGATCGAACTCACGACCTCTGCATTGCGAACGCAGCGCTCTCCCAGCTGAGCTACCCCCCCACAAGGGCTCCAGTCTAGCAACAAAAGCAGCCGCCAGCAAAATAATCGACAATCTTCCTATGCTTTCCAACACTGCCCTGCAACTGGCCCAGACCCTGATCCGCATGAACACGGTGAGCCAGAACTCCAACCTCGAGTTGATCCACTTCGTGCGCGACGAACTCTCGCGCCTGGGCGTCAAGAGCCGCCTGTCCTACAACGCCGACAAGACCAAGGCCAACCTGTTCGCCACGCTCGGCGAGGGCCGCTCATCGGGCGTCATCCTGTCGGGCCACACCGACACCGTGCCCTGGGATGGCCAGGACTGGTCGATGCCGCCGCTGGGGGCCGAGGTGCGCGATGCGCCCGAGCCGCGCCTGTACGGACGCGGCAGCGCCGACATGAAGGGCTTCATCGGTGTCGCGCTGGCCCAGGCGCAGACCTTTCTCAACGGGCCGACGCCGTTTGCCGTGCACTTGGCCCTGAGCTACGACGAGGAGGTGGGCTGCTTCGGCGTGCGCGAGCTGATCGCCGATATGCGCGACGCCGGCATCAAGCCGCTGGCCTGCATCATCGGCGAGCCCACCGGCATGGTGCCGGCCATTGCGCACAAGGGCGTCTACCGCTACCGCTGCTGCGTGCGCGGCAAGGAGGCGCATTCGTCGCTGACGCCGACCTCGGTCAACGCGATCGAGATGGCGGCGCGGCTGATCGGCAAACTGCGCGACATGGCCGAGGGTTTCGAGCGCAGCGAGCCGCGCTACGCCGGCTTCGACGTGCCCTTCTCCACCGCGTGCGTCGGCCAGTTCCAGGGCGGCATCGCCGACAACGTGGTGCCGCGTGATGCCTGGTTCCACTATGAATTCCGCGATCTGCCGACGGCCGACGCGCGCCGGATGCAGCAGGAAATGCTGGCGCATGCGCGCGCGCTGGAGCAGTCGATGCAAGCGATCGCGCCGCAGACCGGCTTCCAGTTCAACACGATCTGCGAGATCCCGAGTTTTCTGGGCAGCGCCGACGACGCGGTGACAAGGCTGGCGCAGCGCCTGTCAGGCCAAAGCCGGACGACGCAGGTGGCATTCGGCACGGAAGCGGGCATCTTCAAGCAGTCCGGCATCCAGACCGTGGTCTGCGGCCCGGGCCACATCACGCAGGCGCACCAGCCCGACGAGTTCGTCAGCCTCGATCAGCTCGCGCAGTGCGAGCGCTTCATGCAAAGGCTGGCCGCCACGCCAGCGGAAGAACTTCTCGCTTGAGCGCTCGATCAATCAAGCGCGGCATGGATTGCGGGTCAGGCCCGCAATGACGGATTCCGGATCGTCGACTGCACCCTCGACTTATTTGACGTGCTTGCGGAAGTCGGGCTTGCGCTTTTCGCGAAACGCGTTGCCGCCTTCGGCCGATTCGTCCGATTCGTAGTACAGCTTGAGCGCGTGCATCGCCAGGCCACCCATGCCGCGGATCATCTCGGTGTCGACGTTG
>CAIKMZ010000104.1 GCA_903828665.1 uncultured beta proteobacterium | reverse complement strand
GTGACCTACATGATTGCCGGGCGCATGCTGCATCGCGACAGCGCCGGCCATGAGGGCCTGCTCGAGTGCGGCGGCGTGCAGTGGATGACCGCCGGCCGCGGCGTGATCCATTCGGAGATTCCGCAGCAAACCGAAGGCGTGATGGAAGGCTTTCAGCTCTGGCTCAACCTGCCGCGGCGCGACAAGATGATGACGCCGTGGTACCGAGATTTCCAGAACAGCCAGCTGCCGCAATTCGTCACGTCGCAGGGCGTGGCGGTGACCGTCATCGCCGGTGCCAGCCACGGCGTGCACGGCGCCGTTGCACGCGACATCACCGAGCCACTCTATCTGGACCTGCACTTGCCGCGCGGCGCGCGCTTCGAGCAAGTGCTGCCGGCCGCACACAACGCCTTCGTCTACGTCTACCGGGGTGAAGTCAGCATCGCCGGCCAGCGCGTGCCGGCGCAGCGCATGGCCTTGCTGGCCAACGCCGCTCAGGCCGACGGCGTCGCGATCGAGGCCGGCGCCGACGCGCGCGCGCTGCTGATTGCCGGACAACCGTTGCACGAGCCGATCGTCCAGTACGGTCCGTTCGTCATGAACACCAAGCAGGAAATCTACGAGGCCATGAGCGATTTCCGCGACGGCCGACTCGGCGAAATCGCGACCTGAGCATCGATCAACGAAGACAACGGCGACGCAGTTTGAGGGGCAAGCAGGCTCTGGTGTCGATCAGTCCGCACCACCCGCGAGATCGCGCGCCAGCAGGCCGCCGATGCGGCGCAGCAACCATTTGGGCGTGCTGCGCGAAGCCAGCATCGCGGTCTGGTTGACGATACCGGGCACGCAGATCACGTCGCCGCGCATGCAGGCCTCGAAGCCCTGGCGCGCCACGGCTTCGACCTGTCCGACCAGAAAGCCCGGCAGCTTCGACAACTGCGGATTGGCCTGCCTGGCGCTCGCCAGCATGCCGGTGGCCGTGATGCCGGGGCACAGCGCGGTGATGCTCACGCCCGAGCCCGCCAGCTCCTCCGACAGCGATTCGGTCAGCGACAGCACATAGGCCTTGCTGGCGGCGTAGGTGGCCAGCGTCGGCACCGGCTGAAAGGCTGCAATCGAGGCGACATTGAGCACGCGCCCCGATCCACGCCGGACCATCAGCGGCACAAAGTGCGCCAGCATGGCGGTGAGTGCCGAGATGTTGAGGTCGATGATGGCCTGGTGATCGGCCGGCTTCATCTGCGCGAACCGCTGCTGCTGCAACACGCCGGCGCAATTGACGAGCACATCGGGCACGCGCCGGCGCCGCTTCAGTGTGGCGGCCAGGCGCGCGGCGGATTGCGGGTCGCTCAAGTCGGCCGGCAGCGCCAGCGCCGCGATGCCATGCGCCTGCGCCAGTTGGCTGCCCAGCGTCTGCAACTTGTCGGCGCTGCGCGCCACCAGAACCAGGTCATGGCCAGCGCGCGCGAAGCAGCGCGCCAGCTCTTCGCCGATGCCGGCCGATGCGCCGGTGACCAGCGCGACCGGACGAACGGTGTGGATGGGCATGTTGTCTTCTCCTTGGGTCCGTTGGCTCAGTTCGAGACGCCGGTGCGCAACAGTTCGGCGGGATAGGGCTGCATGAAATCCATGCTGTGCGCGGCCGGCGCCTGCAGCCAATCCTGATAGCGCTGCGGCGGCAGGATGACCACCATGCGTTTCTCGTCGCCCGGTTTGTGAAAAAGCCGCAGCAGCGCGTGCGCGTCGGCATTGATGGTCAGCATCGTGTAGCTGTGAACCCTCTCGCCCTGGGGCGACTTCCAGACCGACCACAATCCGGCAATGCCCATCGGCTCGCCATCGGCGCGCGCAATCCGCGTCGGCACGGCCTTGCCGCTGCGCCAGTCGGGCTCAAAAAAGGCCTCGGCCGGGATGATGCAATGCTGCGCGTTTTTCCAGGCCTCGCGAAAGCTCGGCTTCTCGGCCACGGTTTCGCTGCGCGCGTTGTAGGTGTGGCGCGTGATCGTCGTGTCCTTGGCCCAGTGCGGCACCAGGCCGAACAGGCCGGGCAGCCCCTCGCGTGGCGGCACGGCCTCGTCACCGACGTCGGCGTGCGGATGACACCGGATGAAGCTGCCCTGGTAGCCGGGCCACAGGTCGGCGCGGCCCGGGTCAGAGGGCGGCTCGACACCGAACAGGCGCCAGTAGCGGTCTCGTTCCTTCAGTGCCTGGTAATGGCTACACATGGGGCGACGGTAAGCGCTGCTGCGCGCGCCATTCAGCGCCAAGCCTGGCGCGCGCGCTCACGCACCTGGATCGTGGCGCTGCCGCCGTTCGCGGCGCCGGCGTCTTGCGCCTGCGCGACCGGCCAGACCAGGGTTTGAAACTGCGCCGCCAGCCCATCGGGGATGAAGCGCGTGCGCGAAGCGTAAAGGTGCCGGTCGCCAAGGGCCGACTGCTGCGTCACATAGAAGCGGTGCGGCACCAGCAGCTGCAGGTGTTCGCGCGCGCGCGTCATCGCGACATAGAGCAGCCGCCGCTCTTCCTCGATCTCGTCCTGCGAGCCCGTGCTCAGGTCCGACGGAATGCAGCCGTCGACGACATTGAGCAGGTACACCGAAGCCCACTCCTGGCCCTTGGCCGAGTGGATGGTCGAGAGAATCACATAGTCCTCGTCGCGGTGCGGCGCACCGGACCGGTCGCTGGTCGCCTGCGGCGGGTCGAGCGTGAGCTCGCTCAGGAAGCGCTCGCGGCTGGCATAGGTCGATGCGATGCGCTCCAGGTTCTCCACATCGGCACGTCGCACCGCGGCGTCCTCGTGCAGGCGCTCCAGATGCGGCGCGTACCAGCGCTTGGCCAGGTCCATGTCGGCCGGCCAGTTCTGCTGAGGCTGGCGCAGCGCGCGATACACCTGGACGAAGGCCTGCCAGTCGGCAGCCGCAGCGGCGGGCATCTGGAAATTCTCAAGCGCTCCCGTCGGGTCGGCGGCGACATCCATGGCGTCGAGCAATCGCGTGGCATGAGCCGGACCGATGCCGGGGATGAGTTGCACGACGCGAAAGCCCGCCATGCGGCCCCTGGGATTCTGGGCAAAGCGCAGCACCGCCAGCACGTCCTTGATGTGCGCGGCTTCCAGAAACTTCAGACCGCCGAACTTGACGAAGGGAATCTGCCGGCGCGTGAGTTCCAGCTCGAGCGCGGCGCTGTGCGAGGAGGTGCGAAACAGCACGGCCTGCGATTTCAGGGCAAGCCCGGCCTGGCGCTGCTCCAGAATGCGCGTCGCAACCCAGCGCGCCTGCTCGGCCTCGTCGGGAACCATGATCAGCTCGGGCCGGATGTTGCTGGCCTTGTCGGTCCAGAGTTGCTTGGCATGGCGCTCGGATGCCTGCGCGATGACAGCGTTCGACACGTCGAGAATCGGCTGCGTCGAGCGGTAGTTGCGCTCGAGCGTGACCAGGCGCGCGCTCTGGCTGAACTGGTGCGGAAAGTCCAGGATGTTGCGCACCGTCGCACCGCGAAAGCTGTAAATGCTTTGCGCATCATCGCCCACTACCGTGACGCCCTTGCCCTCGGGTTTGAGCCCGAGCACGATGGCCGCCTGCAACCGGTTCGTGTCCTGGTACTCGTCAACCAGCACATGGTCGAAGCGCGCGCCGACCTCGGCGCCAAGGCCCGGGTCCATCATCATCTCGGACCAGAACAGCAGCAGGTCGTCGTAATCGAGAACGTTCTGCGCCTGCTTGATCTCTACATAGGCGCCAAACAGTTTCTTGAGTTCAGCTTCCCAATGCGCGCACCAGGGGAACACCTGCTGCAAGACCTCGGAGAGCCGCTGCTGGCTGTTGACCACGCGCGAATAGATCGACAGGCAGGTGCCCTTTTGCGGGAAGCGGTTGCGCGTCGATGACAAGCCGATGTCATGGCGCACCAGACCCATCAGGTCTTCGGCGTCGCCCCGGTCGTGGATCGTGAATGAATCGTCCAGACCGATGCGCGCCGCGTAGTCGCGCAGCAGGCGCGCACCGATGCTGTGGAAGGTGCCCGACCACGGCAGCGAGGGCAAGGGCCGACCGGTGTTCAAGCCGAGCACCCGGTTCAATACCGTGCCGACGCGGCGCTCCATCTCCATCGCGGCGCGGCGCGAAAATGTCAGCAGCAGAATGCGCTGCGGATCCGCCTGGTGCAGGATCAGGTTGGCAACGCGATAGGCCAGCGTGTTGGTCTTGCCGGAACCGGCGCCGGCAATGATGAGCAGCGGGCGTAGATCGTCACCTTGCTCACCCAGACCATGCCCGACTGCGAGCCGTTGCTCGGCGTTGAGCGACTCGAACGGATCGATGCGGGTCGGAGCGGCGGCGTCCATGCGGCGGGATGAAGGCGTTGCAGTTGATGACATGTGACGTCACTGTACATTAAAACTGGGTATCCCTTTAGCTCCAATTCTGCCAGAATAGTGAAATGGCCGCAAACCCGAATCTACCAAAGGCTGGTGTGGATTATCCCAAGAACTGGGTGCAGTTCTTAGACTGGTTCCATTCTGAGGATGTATGCCGCGCATATCTGGACAACCTGCGTTGGCCAAACGGATTCATTTGCCCGAAATGTGGCATTACTGACCAGCCTTGCCGTTCCACTCGCGGACGATTGATGTGCCTTCATTGCAAGTCACAGACAACGGTGACGGCCGGCACCATCTTCGACAAGACGCGCACTGAACTACGCGTTTGGCTCGCTGGAATTTGGTACATCACCAACCAAAAACACGGCATCAGTGCATTGGGTTTGCAGCGTGTTCTTGGCCTTGGAAGCTATGAAACTGCATGGACCATGCTGCACCGCTTGCGCCGGGCTATGGTCAGGCCTGGTAGAGATTTGTTGCATGGCGAGGTCGAAGTCGATGAGACGTACCTTTCGATCTCCGACCGCAAGAATCCGATCAGTCCGGTTGGCAGAAAGAGTAACCCCAGCAAAGTGTTGGTCGCTATTGCAGTCGAAATGCTCCACCCAAAGGGATTTGGGCGGATACGGATCAGGCAGATTCGAGAAGGCGACTACGAGAGTCTGATGCCGTTCATCCAGGAGACTGTTCGACCGGGATCGCTGATTCACAGCGACGGATCGCCGGCCTACAGAAATCTCGAAGAACTTGGCTACCAGCATCGCAGGTCTGTACACCTTGGATCCAATACGCCAGCCCACGAGTCCATGCCTGGCGTGCACAGGGTCGCCGCACTCCTGCATCGCTGGTTGTTGGGAACGCACCATGGTGCCGTGCAACCAGGACAACTGGACTACTACCTCGACGAGTTCGTTTTCCGGTTCAACCGCAGAGCCTCAGCTTCTAGAGGTTTGCTGTTCTATCGCTTGCTTCAGCAGGCGGTCGTCACGGGGCCGGTGACGTACGATATGGTCGCAATTTGAGCGTTATTTTTCGCTCACACAATCTCTGGCTCTTATTCAGTCGGCCGCCTATTTCGTAAGTACATGCAATGTTCGGCATCCAGAGGACGCCTGTTCTATCGACTGGTCCAGCAGGCCGTCATCACGGAACAAAGACACATCACGCTTTACAGGTCTTATGGAATCTGTTATAATCCTTATTGTGACTTACAAGATCTTTTGAGATATATATGATCGCTTCTCTTGCCTCCCCCGTTGAACTTGCCACCGAAATTGGTAAAAGCCTTCGACTTGCCAGGGCTGCACAGGGTCTACGCCAGGAAGATTTATCGTCGCGCAGTCAAGCCAGCCTTCAAGCCATTAAGAACTTGGAGAATGGAGGTAAGGTCGAACTGGTCACGTTCCTGCGCGTTGCCCGTACCCTAGGCATGGTTGAGAAAATCTTGGATGCATGTCAGCCTACCCCGCAGAGCCTTGATGAAATAGAGCGGATTGAAGCGGCTCGGATGGAGAGTTCCCGTGTTCGGATGAGAATGCGACCATGACAGGACTTCCCAATTCCCGACTAAAAGTCCATCTCGATTTTGGGGAGGGAGAGCCCCCTATTTTGCTGGGTGAATGCCTATGGTTTGCCGGGCAGAATGTAGCCGCGTTCCAATGGAGCGAACAAGCGCTCACACTGCCATTTCGTCTCTCACCGCTACACATGCCTTTGCAAAAGGCCGTTGTCTTGGCTAAGCGAGATCCATTCGGCGGGCTGCATGGATTGTTCAGTGACTCCATTCCGGATGGCTTTGGTCTAAGGCTGATGGATAAGTCGTTCAAATCTGCTGGACACAGGCTTGATTCGGTAACGCCTGTTCATCGCTTAGCTTGGGTCGGGTCTCGTGGGCTTGGTGCGCTGACCTATGCGCCTGCAATTGGTCCTGACAAATCCAGGGAGCTAATGGAAATTTCCGCATTGGGTTTGCATGCAGCCAGCGCGGACACCGATAATTTTGCTGGCATTCCAGTCGCTGCCATAAAGGCTGGAGGATCCGCGCATGGTGCTCGCCCAAAGTTCTGGGCATCGGTCCACAAGGATGGGAAAACGGTCATTCTTGGCGACAGTCTGCAAGTTCCAAAAGATTTCACGCCGTGCTTAGTGAAGTTTGCTCCTGCCAGAGGCGATCGGAACGAACCTTTTCTTGAGGCTGCTTGCCTGCAGTTGGCAAGCAGCCACGGTATCCGTGCGGCCAAAGCACGTTTACTGATCCATCCAAATGGGGCAGCCCTGGCTGTGGAGAGATTTGACAGATCACAGGGAGGAGGACGCAAATTCACTCAAAGCTTGGCGGCCATCTTGAATGACGACTTCCGCTTTCCAAAGCTGGACTACGATCACATCTTTCAAGTGTCGAAAGTCCTCTCTATCCAGCCAGAGGCAGAGCGAATTTATCGACAAGCTTGTTTTAATGTCGCCCTTTCCATGAAGGATGATCACAGCAAAAATTTTGCATTTCTCATGGGTAAAGATGGCAAATGGGAACTCTCGCCCGCGTTTGATTTATGCCCTAGCGAAGGGCCTTCAGGATGGCAAACGATGAGCGTCAGCGGGATGGCTGAATCGATTGAACGTTCTCATTTGTTGAAATTTGCTCAACGGATGGGATTGGCAGAGTCGGTTGCAAAAGATGGATTGGACCAAGCGCTTTCGGCAGCAAATCAATTCGCGCCTCTTGCAACTTCCTTTGGGGCACAAAAAAATGCGACAAATAAATGGGCAAAGACCTTTAGGGAAATCGAGAAGCGCCTGACGGTAGCGCTTGTCTCAACCAACGGGTCGACGCTGAATAGGAAAGCGACACCGCCAATTCTGATCGACACTGATGTTTGTACCGATTGCAAGAACGCTCCTTGCACATGCGGAGGTGATGGACGATCTGGGGCAACACGACAGCGTGGCTAATCTCTTGCCGTGCCGAATTTAGCGGCAAATGGAGCCAAAGGGATACCCCGTACATTAAACCAGTATCCGGGGTGCATGGGCGCGACGCGCGGCATCCACAGCCAATGCATCGCGCGCGCGGTTAAAGTCATGCGCAGTGGCCGCGGCTTGCAGGAAATTCTCAGGGATCGCGCCGCACGGCAAGCTGAAATGTGACGACACCATTGGAAGACACCACCATGCAAGACACCTGTCGCGACCTGCTCGGCGAGTACCAGGCCCTGGCCGATCTGTGTGACACGCTGACGCTGACGCAGGCGCAGTAGCACACGCGCAGCAGCTTCTTCGGCTGGACGCCCTGGGACGAGATTGCACACCTGTGCTGCTTCGACGCGACGGCGCTGCAATCGGCCACCGAGCCGCAGGCCTTCAACGTGGACATGCCCAAACTCAACGCGCGCATGGCCGCCGGCGAACCGATCAGCGCGATTGCCCGCGCCGCCTACGGTCATCTCGACGGCGCTGCGCTGACGCTGCATTGGCGCGGCTTGCACGAACGGCTGGTGCAGGCGCTGCGCGGCCTTGACCCGAAAGCGCGCCTGCCCTGGTATGGCCCGACCATGAGCGCGCGCTCGTTTGCCAGTGCGCGCCTGATGGAAACCTGGGCCCACGGCCAGGACATCTGGGACGTGATCGGCCGTCAGCGCACACCGACAGCGCGGCTCAAGCACATCGCGCACATCGGTGTCACCACCTTCGGCTGGAGTTTTGTCAACCGCAAGCGGCCGGTGCCGCCCGTGGTGCCGCACATCGCGTTGGACGCACCCGACGGCTCGCTCTGGACCTGGGGCGCGCCGTCGGATACCGACTGGGTGCGCGGCAGGGCGCAGGACTTCTGCCTGCTGGTCACGCAGCGCCGCCATCGTGCCGACACGCAGCTCAGCTGCAAGGGTGACGCGGCCGAGCAGTGGCTGTCCATCGCCCAGTGCTTCGCCGGACCGCCGGTCGACGCGCCGGCCCCCGGCGCCTACGGCCCGCAAGCATGACGGCTGCGCCCGTCGCAGCTTCGGGCACTGCTCTGCCAGCGGGCGCGCCACTGGCACTGGCGCACCGCCCGCGCATTGAAGCAGCGCTGGCCGCCTGCCATGCCGACGCGGGACCCGAGCGCCTGTCGGACCTAGTCTTCTCCAACCTGTATCTGTTTCGCGCCGCGCATGATTACCGACTGGTCGATGGCGCGTGGCCTTTCATTGCCGGGCGCACCTACGATGGCACGAGCCATGCGATCCCGCTGTTCGATCCGGCGCAGGCGCCTCATTCGGTGCTGCACCAGATCCTGGCGCAGTGCGACTGCCTGTATCCGCTGTCAAGCCGGCAGGCGGCGCAACTCGATGGCGATGTCTTCGAGACCTTCGCCGCGCGCGCTGACGCCGACTACCTTTATGCGGCAGACAACTTCCGCCACTACCGCGGCACGCGATTGCTCAAGAAGCGTAATTTGATGAAGCAATTCCTGTGCGCCCATGCCGTGCGCAGCGTGACGCTGGACGCCGGCGTCGTCTCTGATGCGCACGCGGTGCTCGAAGGCTGGATGAGGGACAAGGGCAAAGCCGGCGGCGAGGCCGACGAGCAGCCCTGCCTAGAGGCGCTCGCGCATCTCGAAGCGTTCGGCCTGCAGGGCTTCCTGCACTATGCCGACGGCGCGCCGGCCGGCTTCGTGCTTGCGCAGGCGCTCGGCGGCGGCGTCTTCGTCATGCGCTTTGCCAAGGGCCTGACGCGCTGCAAGGGCATTTCGCAGTACATGTTCCACCACTTTGTGACGGCAACAACGCAGCCGGTGCTGTGGCTTAACTTCGAGCAGGACATGGGGTTGGCCAACTTCCGCCGCACCAAGCTGTCGTACCAGCCCGCGGCTCTGATCGACAAATTCCGCGCCCGTTTGCGCGCGCCCTGAACACGGCGTCGATGGACGCAAGACGGGCAACCCGATCGTGCCGACGACGGCGCAAAAGTCTGCAAAACGGGCAATATGCCAGCTGCTTTAACAATGCTTGACGTCAATCAATCTTCTCCGGCCGCGAAATTCGGGCAATCCGGCGCTGATCGAATACAGTTACCTGTTACCGACCAACCCAATCAGAAAGAGGAATGCAATGGCGACCGAACCATCCAAAATCATTTACACACTGACCGATGAAGCACCGTTTCTGGCGACCTGTGCGTTCCTGCCCGTCATCCGCACCTTTGCTGCGCCGGCAGGCGTCAACGTGGCCGAGTGCGACATCTCGGTTGCGGCGCGGGTGCTCGGCGAATTCCCCGAGTGCCTGACCGAAGCGCAGAAAGTGCCGGACAACCTGTCCGAGCTCGGTCGCCTGACGCAGTTCCCCGATACCAACATCATCAAGCTGCCCAACATCAGCGCCTCGGTGGGACAGCTGGTTGCGTGCATCAAGGAACTGCAATCCAAGGGCTATGCCGTGCCGGATTACCCGGAAGATCCGAAGACCGACGCTGACAAGGCTATCCGCAGCCGCTACTCGCGCTGCATCGGCAGCGCCGTGAACCCGGTGCTGCGCGAGGGCAACTCGGACCGCCGCGCACCCAAGGCCGTCAAGGAATTCGCGCGCAAGCACCCGCACTCGATGGCCGAATGGAGCCAGGCGTCGCGCTCGCACGTCTCGCACATGCACCACGGTGACTTCTACCACGGCGAGAAGTCCCTGACCCTGGACAAGGCGCGCGACGTCAAGATGGAACTGCTCACCAAGAGCGGCAAGACCATCGTGCTCAAACCGAAGCTGGCGCTCAAGGACGGCGAGATCATCGACAGCATGTTCATGAGCAAGAAGGCGCTGCTGGACTTCTACGAGAAGGAAATCGAAGACGCGCACAAGACCGGCGTCATGTTCTCGCTGCACGTCAAGGCCACCATGATGAAGGTCTCGCATCCGATCGTGTTCGGCCACTGCGTGCGCATTTTCTACCGCGATGCCTTCGCCAAGCACGCCAAGCTGTTCGACGAACTGGGCGTGAATGTCAACAACGGCATGAGCAATCTGTATGAAAAGCTCGAGTCGCTGCCGCAGTCGCTGCGCGAGGAAGTCATCAATGACCTGCACGCCTGCCACGAGCATCGCCCCGAGCTGGCGATGGTGGACTCAGCCAAGGGCATCACCAACTTCCACTCGCCCAACGACATCATCGTCGACGCTTCCATGCCCGTCATGATCCGCAACGGCGGCAAGATGTGGGGCGCGGACGGCCGCCTGAAGGACGTCAAGGCCGTGATGCCCGAGAGCACCTTTGCCCGCATCTACCAGGAGATGATCAACTTCTGCAAGTGGAACGGCAATTTCGATCCGCGCACCATGGGAACCGTGCCCAATGTCGGCCTGATGGCGCAGCAGGCCGAGGAGTACGGCTCGCACGACAAGACCTTCGAGATCCCGGAAGACGGCGTGGCCAACATCACCGATCTGGCCACCGGCGAAGTGTTGTTGACTCAAAACGTGGAGGAAGGCGACATCTGGCGCGCCTGCCAGGCCAAGGATGCGGCGATCCGCGACTGGGTCAAACTCGCCGTCACGCGCGCGCGCAACTCCGGCATGCCCGCCGTGTTCTGGCTCGACCCGTATCGCCCGCATGAAAACGAGTTGATCAAGAAGGTCAAGGTCTACCTCAAGGACCACGACACGACGGGTCTGGACATCCAGATCATGTCGCAGGTGCGCGCCATTCGCTACACCATGGAGCGTGCGATCCGCGGCCTTGACACCATCTCCGTGACCGGCAATATCTTGCGCGACTACTTGACCGACCTGTTCCCGATCATGGAACTCGGCACCAGCGCCAAGATGCTGTCCATCGTGCCGCTGATGGCCGGCGGCGGCATGTACGAAACCGGCGCCGGCGGCTCGGCGCCCAAGCATGTGCAGCAGCTGGTGGAAGAAAACCACCTGCGCTGGGATTCGCTCGGCGAGTTCCTGGCTCTGGCCGTCAGCCTGGAAGACCTGGGCATCAAGACCGGCAATGAAAAGGCCAAGATCCTGGCCAAGACACTGGACGCGGCGACCGGCAAACTGCTCGACAACAACAAGGGCCCCTCGCCCAAGACCGGCCAGCTCGACAACCGCGGCAGCCAGTATTACCTGGCAACGTACTGGGCCCAGGAACTGGCGGCGCAGACGGAGGACAAGGACCTGCAAAGCCGCTTTGCGCCATTGGCCAAAGCGCTGGCCGACAACGAGCAAAAGATCACTGCCGAGTTCAAGGCCGTGCAGGGCAAGCCGGTCGATATTGGCGGTTACTTCCTGACCGACAAGAAGAAGGTCACCGAGGTCATGCGCCCGAGCGCGACATTCAACGCCATCATCGAGGCCGCTGCGGCCTGACCGCAAGGACCCGATCGGTCACCCCCGTCACCGTGCCGTCCTGGCGCGCTGACGGGCTTCCTCGCCGCCGTGGGGCGCGCCGCGCGCCATGATGCAAGAATGCACGCATGCGCCGCTTCATCCTTCATCGACTGCTGCCTCGGGTTCCCGAACACGGCATTCTGGTGATCTTCGCGACCCGCGCGCTGCGCGGGTTTGCCGACGGCTTTGTCGCCGTCCTGCTTCCCGTTTACCTCATGTCGCTGGGCCTCGGCGGCGTTGAAGTGGGCGCCATTGCGACGGCAACGCTGTTCGGCTCGGCCTTGGCCACGCTGGCCGTGGGCGCCTGGGGCCATCGCTGGTCAGGACGGACCCTGCTGCTGAGCGCCGCTGCGCTCATGGCCGCCACCGGCCTGGCGTTTTCCAGCCTTTCGTCGTTCTGGCCATTACTGATCATCGCCTTTGTCGGAACACTCAACCCGAGTTCGGGTGATGTCAGCGTGTTCCTGCCGCTGGAGCATGCCCGGCTCGCTGCTGCGACTGACGCCGCAACACGGACCGATGTGTTCGCCCGCTACGCCCTGGCCGGGGCGCTGTGCGCAGCGTTGGGCGCACTGGCAACCGGCATCCCCGATCGGTTGATCGGCCTGTTCGGGGTGCAGCGCCTGGACGCCCTGCGCGCCATGTTCTTTCTGTACGGGCTGATCGGATTCGCAGTCTGGTCCCTGTACCGGAAGTTGCCGCGCCCGGCATCGCAAAGCCATGCGGCACCCGCGGCGCTGGACCAGTCCAAGGCGGTCGTGATGAAACTTGCCGCCCTGTTTTCGGTGGACTCGTTCGCTGGCGGCCTGGTTGTCAATTCGCTGCTCGCCCTGTGGCTGTTTCAGAAATTCGGTTTGTCGCTGGCGGCCGCTGGCGCCTTCTTCTTCGGTTCCGGCCTGCTCGGGGCCGCTTCACAGCTCGCGGCGCCGCGCCTGGCCAAGCGCATCGGGCTGATCAACACCATGGTGTTCACCCACATCCCGGCGAGCATGTGCTTGATTGCCGCGGCGTTTTCCAGCAACGTCTGGCTGGCCCTCGGGCTGTTGCTGGCACGTGCCATGGTGTCGTCGATGGATGTGCCGGCGCGCAGTGCCTTTGTCATGGCCGTCGTGCAGCCGCATGAGCGCGCTGCTGCGGCCAGCTTCACGGCCGTGCCGCGCAGTCTGGCGTCCGCCGTGAGCCCCCTGCTGGCAGGCTGGCTCTTCCAGTCCGGCTGGATCGCCACACCGCTGGTGGCCTGCGGCCTGCTGAAGATCGCTTACGACCTGGCGTTGTGGCGTGCGTTCAGGTCGCATCGAACCGAATCGACTTGAGCCGATTTGCGTAAATTCATTTCCATAACTTCCAAAAACTCTGCTTCAATACTGCAAGACCAAAACCATACCCATCACCATGGATTCACAAACGAAACCGGCAAAACTCGCGCGCATGGAACTGGCCAACCGGCTTTTCTTCCGCCTTTACCAATGCGCAAATTTGTTGCACAAAACCGGCACGCGCGCCGTGGAGACCGAGGGGCTGACCACGCAGCAATGGGCGGTGCTGGGCGCCCTGTCGCGCGCAGAGGCCAAGAACGGCATCAGCGTGAATGACCTGGCGCGCTATCTGATGGTGAGCCGGCAAAATCTGGCGGGGGTGATCGGGCGCCTGGAGCGCGATGGACATATTTGCGTGGAACCCGACGAGACTGACCGTCGCTCGCGCCTAATCAAGATGACCGACTCAGGGCGGCACGTGTGGCTGGTGCAGGCGCAGCCGAAAATTCACGCCTACTACGAGCAGGCGCTCGACGAGTTCTCCATCGGCGACATCACCCACACGCTACATTACTTGCTCAAGCTGGTGGACAACATGCAGCGTCTGGATCGCGGGAGCGAAGAGGAGATCCCGAAAGCGTCAACGTGAGCGATTGAACAGGAGGGCCGCACACCAACGTGGCGTGCAGCCTTGGTTCGTGCGGTCTCAAATTGCAGCTTGCCTGGACGTTCGTAAAGACACCATGGCCCCGACAAGGCCAGACACGGGGCGATGTTCTTGCCTGATGCGGCGGCCGGGAACAGGATGTGGCTGTCGTTCCTGGCCACCGGCGATCTGCGCCGCTGCGGCGACCGCGCCTCTTTCTTTCAAGCGCACGCCCTCTTCGAGGGTGATCTCGTCAAAGGAGGTCATGCTCAGCTTGACGTTGGCCATATCCACACCGCAGCTATCCAACCAGACGCGGACCTTCACGCTGTAGTCCACCACGCGTTTGACTGCGACGACGCTCTTGATGCTGGCAGTCCTTTGAATTGGCCAGGTCGGCAATGCCGGTGGTGACCGGCTCAAGCGGCGCGCAACAGCTCGCGGCCAATGATGAGTTGCTGGACCTGTGTCGTGCCTTCGTACAGGCGCAGCAGGCGCACGTCGCGGTAGAAGCGCTCCACCACGTACTCGTTGATGTAACCCGCGCCACCGTGGATCTGCACGCCACGGTCTGCAACGCGGCCCACCATCTCGGTCGCGAACAGCTTGGCACAGGACACGCGCATCGAGATGTCCGGATCCGACACGTGGGCCGGCTTGTTGTCGAAGCGCCTGGCCACCTCCTGCACCAGGGACCAGCCGGCGAGCAGTTCTGCCTGACTGTCAGCCAGCATGGCCTGGATCAGCTGAAATTCGCCGATGGCCTTGCCAAACTGCTTGCGTTCGCGCGCATAGGCAGCGGCTTCATCGAGAATGCGCGAGGCTGCGCCGCAGGACACGGCCGAGATGTTCAGACGGCCGCGATCGAGCACCTTCATCGCGGTCTTGAAGCCCTGGCCCGGCACGCCGCCGATGATGTTCGCCGCCGGCACGCGCGCGTTTTCCAGGATCACATCGCAGGTCATGGTGCCGCGCTGGCCCATCTTCTTGTCCTTCTTGCCCAGCGTCAGACCGGGCGTGTCAGCCGGAACCACGAAGGCCGAGATGCCGCCAGTGCCCGGACCGCCGGTGCGTGCCATCAGCGTGAATGCGCCCGCGCGCGGGGCGTTGGTGATGAAGCGCTTGGTGCCGTTGAGAACATAGTGGTCGCCGTCCGCTTCGGCGCGGGTCTTGAGCGACGCGGCATCGGTGCCGGCGTCAGGTTCGGTCAGCGCGAACGACATGACCAGCTCGCCGCTGGCCACCTTGGGCAGGTAATCGGCTTTCTGCTCGGGCGTGCCGTCCATCAGGATGCCCTGCGAGCCGATGCCGATGTTGGTGCTGAAGACCGAACGGAATGCCGGCGCCGTGCGGCCCAGCTCGTAGTTGACCAGGACCTCCTGGCTCACCGACAGGCCAATGCCGCCGTATTCCTCGGGGACGGTCAGGCCGAACAGGCCCATTTCCTTCATGTCGTCGATGATGTCGGCCGGCACCTCGTCGTATTCTTCGAGGTGGTTTTCGGCTGGCATCAGGCGCTCGCGGACGAAGCGCTGAACGGTGGCGAGCAAGAGCTCGAAGGACTCGTTGTCAAGGGCCATGATGAATTGTTGTGCTGAATCAGTACCGCAGCTTGCAGCAGGTTGGGCAGGGACATGCCCAAGGCACCACACAGCGTCTGGCAGATTGATGGTGTCGACTTCCATGGTCTGGGTTCCGATCAGCAATTTACTTGACGTGCTTGCGGAAGTCGGGCTTGCGCTTTTCGCGAAACGCGTTGCCGCCTTCGGCCGATTCGTCCGATTCGTAGTACAGCTTGAGCGCGTGCATCGCCAGGCCACCCATGCCGCGGATCATCTCGGTGTCGACGTTG
>CAIKMZ010000103.1 GCA_903828665.1 uncultured beta proteobacterium | reverse complement strand
TGAGAAATTGTTTGCAGACGGGTCTCGTCCATGTCGATCACCATGTGGGAAATGATCGACCCAAACCCGCAGTTCAGGCTCATACCTCATTGGAATCACGGACATCGCTTCAGGCTCATACCTCGTTGGATAAGGCTAAGCGTTGACGCAGTGCCTGTCCACTCCCTATAGTCGTCCGTTCGTGCAGCCCCGAAAAGCGGGGTTGTTCCCTTTATTGCACTGAGAGTAACCATGAAGAACTTCAAACAAATCATTTCGTCCTGCCTGATCGTCTGCATCACGTTCGCCGGCTTCCCGATGGCGGCCCAGGCCGGCATGGTGACAACCGATGAAGTCAGCTCGGTCGGTGCCGCTGCCTCCAACCGCGACAAGGTCAGCGCCTTCCTGGCGCGTGAGGACGTGAGTCAGGCCGTGCAGGCGCAGGGTGTCAGCCCGCAGGCCGCCAGCGAGCGCGTCAAGGCGATGTCCGATGTGGAAGTGGCGCAACTGGCCGGCCGCATTGATCAGGCACCTGCTGGCGGCGATGTGCTGGGCATCCTGTTCACGGTCTTCATCGTCCTGCTGGTCACCGACATCATGGGCTTGACCAAGGTCTTTCCGTTCACACGATCGGTTCGATGATCAAACGGCTTTCCAGCCTCGAAATCCCCGCCCTGGCGGGGATTTTTGTTGCGGCCGCGCTCTTGCTCGGCGGCTGCGCCACGCCGCAGATCGCCGCGCTGGATGCGCAGTGGCCATCAGGCCTGGCCGCGCGGGTGGAACTCAAGCAGGTGCCTTTCTATCCGCAGGAAGACCACCAGTGCGGGCCGGCGGCGCTGGCCATGGTGGCCGGTGCGGCCGGCGTTGCACTTTCTCCCGAGGCGCTGGTGGAGCAGGTCTACCTGCCGGGGCGCGAGGGTTCGCTCACGATCGAATTGATGGCAGCCAGCCGGCGCCAAGGCTTGCTGCCTTATCCGCTGCGGCCACGCGTCGAAGATCTGATGCGTGAAGTGGCGGCCGGTCATCCGGTGCTGGTGCTGCAGAACCTGGCGTTTGCGTGGTATCCGATGTGGCATTACGCCGTGGTGATCGGGTTCGACCGCGAGCGCAATGTGCTGGTGCTGCACTCCGGGCGCACCGAACGCATGGAGATGTCGCTTTTTACCTTCGAGCGGACCTGGGCGCGCGGCGACTACTGGGCCATGCTGGCCCTGGCGCCGGGACAACTGCCTGCGACGGCGCAGGCCGCAACCTTTGTGGATGCGGCAGCGGCGCTGGAGCGCGTCTATCCGGCGGCAGCGCAGAAGGCGTATGCCGCCGCCCTGCAGCAGTGGCCGCAGGACCGCTCGGCACTGCTCGGTGCCGGCAATGCGGCCTATGCGCTGGGCCAGCGCGAAGCCGCAATGGCCGCCTACCGGGCGGCCGTGGCGCAGTATGCGGATTTTGCCGACGCCTGGAACAATCTGGCGCAGGTGCTGCTCGACAGCGGGCAGCGCGATGCTGCGGCGCAGGCGATCGCCAGGGCGGTGGCGCTCGGCGGCGCGCGTCTGCCGCGCTACCTGGAACTGCAGCGCGAAATCGCAGGAAGGTAGGGCTTCAGCGCACCAGCACGGCGGCATCCGCACCGCGCGCGGCGATGGCGCCGACGCGGTAGACCTGTTCGCCGGCCGCCCGCAGCGTGGCGGCGCAGGCGTCGGCGTCGGCCGCAGCGATCACCAGCACCATGCCGATACCGTTGTTGAAGGTGCGGTTCATCTCGATGTCGTCGATGCCGGCCGTGGCCTGAAGCCAGGCAAAAAGTTCTGATTTTGGCCAGCTGCCCTTGACCAGATGGGCGGCCGTGCCTTCTGGCAGGACGCGCGGGATGTTCTCCAGCAGCCCGCCACCGGTGATGTGGGCCAGCGCCTTGATCGGGTGCGCCGCCAGGGCGGCGAGCACGTTCTTCACGTAGAGCCGGGTCGGCGCCATGATGGCCTGGCGAAACGGCTGGTCGTCCAGCGTGGCCGGGGCACTGGCGCCGGCGCGCTCGATGCACTTGCGCACCAGGCTGAAACCGTTGGAATGCACGCCGCTGGAGGCCAGGCCGAGCACGACGTCGCCGGGCTTCACGTCAGCGCCGGTCAGGATCTTCGACTTCTCGACGGCGCCGACGCAAAAGCCGGCCAGGTCATATTCGCCGGCCGGGTACATGCCCGGCATCTCGGCCGTTTCGCCGCCGATCAGCGCGCAGCCCGACTGCTCGCAGCCGGTGGCGATGCCGCCCACCACCGCCGCGGCGGTGTCGACGTCGAGCTTGCCGCAGGCGAAGTAGTCGAGAAAGAACAAGGGCTCTGCGCCTTGCACCAGCACGTCGTTGACGCTCATCGCGACCAGGTCGATGCCGACCGTGTCGTGCATGTTCCATTCGAAAGCCAGCTTGAGCTTGGTGCCGACGCCGTCGGTCCCGCTGACCAGTACCGGTTCCTTGTAGCGCTTGGGCACTTCGAACAGCGCGCCGAAGCCGCCGATGCCGGCCAGCACACCTTCGCGCGCGGTCTTGCGCGCCAGCGGCTTGATGCGCTCGACCAGGGCGTCGCCCGCGTCGATGTCGACGCCGGCATTTTTGTAGGAGAGCGGGGGCAGGGTGTTGCTGGTTGTCATGTACAGTGCGTGGATTAGTGCGCCGGGCGGTTTGGCGCGACAGAGACCGATAGAATTTGTCCAGATTTTAAGGCGACCGCGACCCGACACGAAGGGCGCATGGTCGAAACCGGGTTTTACAGGCTTGAACTGGCGATTTGCATGCAATTGAACACCACACAAAGACGAGCGCTGGCCTGGGGCCTGATCGCCAGCGGCACCGGTGTCTTGCTGTGGTTGCTGGCACCGGTGCTGACCCCCTTCGTGGTGGCGGCCACGCTCGCCTATGCGCTGACACCGCTGGTGGACCGGCTCGACCGGGCCGGGGGCAAACATTTTCCACGCGTGCTGTCGGTGGCGCTGGTGGAACTGGTGTTTGTCGTTCTCGTGCTCGGCATTGCCTTGCTGATCGTGCCGATCCTGGCCAAGGAATTGCCACAGATGCGCGACCAGGTGCCGGTGCTGCTCGATCAGGCCAACGCCTGGCTCAAGCCGTTCCTGGCGCAGTTCGGTCTGAGCGTTTCGCTCGATGTCGCCAGCCTCAAGGCTTTCGTCCTGAAGTACCTCACGGCCAATGCCGAGGACACACTGGCTTCGGTGATGAGTTCGCTGCGCCTGGGCGGCAGCGTGGCGTTTGCCGTCTTCAGCAATGCGGTGCTGGTTCCGGTCGTGCTGTTCTACCTGCTGATGGACTGGCACCGCTTCGTGGCCTTCGTCGTCGCCCTGGTGCCGCCGCGCGGCCGCGCCACCTATGACAGTTTCACCAAGGAAGCCGATCTTGTGCTCGGCCAGTACCTGCGCGGCCAACTGCTGGTGATGGGGGTGCTGGCGGTCTACTACAGCAGCGGTCTGGCGCTGTTCGGGCTCGATCTGGCACTGCCGATCGGCATCTTCACCGGGCTGGCGGTCTTTGTGCCTTACGTCGGATTTGGCCTCGGTCTGATCCTTGCGCTGTTGGCCGGCCTGCTGGAATTTGCGGTCACCGGTGGCGCCGGCAAGGCCTTGCTGATGGTGGCGGTGGTCTACGGGCTGGGCCAGTTGCTCGAAGGCTTTTACCTGACGCCGCGCCTGGTCGGCAAACGCGTCGGCCTGCATCCGCTGGCGGTCATCTTTGCCCTGCTCGCGTTCGGGCAATTGCTGGGCTTTCTGGGGGTGCTGATCGCGCTGCCGGCCAGCGCCGTGCTGCTGGTGGCGATACGGCGCGCCCAAGCCGGCTACCGCGCGAGCAAGCTGTATCTCGGATGACATGAAGCAAATTGCCCTGGACATTGGCCTGGCCATCGGACCGACGCTGAAGAGCTTCTTCGCCGGTCCGAACGCGGCGGCGCTCGAGCACCTGGAGCTGTGGCTTGGGAACAAGGCCAGCGCCAGCACACGCTCGCCGGTGCCGACCTACCTGTGGGGCGGCGAGGGCAGCGGCAAGACGCATCTGCTCAAGGCAGTCCAGGCCAGGCTGCGCGAGCAGGGCGCCACCGTCGGCTGGTTCGACGCCAGCGTGCCCGAGCCCGCGCCGTTCGACGAGCACTGGGCCGCCGTGCTGATGGACGACGTGCATTTGTACACGGCAGCACAGCAGCACGCCGCCTTCAACTGGTTCGTCAATGCGCAGACCTTTCAGCGCGGCGTGCTCTCGGCGGGCAGCCTGCCGCCGTCGGAGCTGAAGCTGCGCGACGATTTGCGCACGCGCCTGGGCTGGGGCCATGTGTTCGAATTGCAGGTGCTGAGCGAAACCGAGCGCCGCGCCGTGCTGCGCCAGGCGGCCGATGCGCGCGGGCTGTTTCTGGGTGACGAGGTGATGGACTTCATGCTGACCCGCTTCAGCCGGGATCTGGGCAGCCTGATGGAACTGCTGGACCTGATCGACGGCTACGCGCTGCAGACCAAGCGCGGCATCACCATCCCCCTGATCAAGTCCATGATGGCAGAGTCCTGAACGCATGAAGCTGACCCTTTTCGACCTCGATCACACGCTGTTGCCGATCGACTCCGATTACGCCTGGGGCGTCTTCACCACCACCATCGGGTGGACCGATCCGATCGATTTCGGCCGCCGCAACGATGAGTTCTTCGCCCATTACAAGGCCGGCACGCTCGACATCCACGATTACGTGCGCTTTGCCACTGAGGCGGTGCGGCGCGAGGGCGCGCTGGCGGCGCACACGGCGCATAACCTGTTCATGCAGACGGTCGTGCAGCCCGCGATCACGGCGCAGGCGCTCGCCCTGGTGCGCGGGCATCAGGAGGCGGGTGACGCGGTGGTCATCGTCACCGCGACCAACGAGTTCGTGACGCGGCCGATTGCGCAGGCGTTCGGCGTCAGCGACCTGATCGCCGTCGAGCTCGAACGTGACGCACAGGGCTGGATCACCGGCGACATCCGGGGCGTGCCGTCGGCGCGCGAGGGCAAGGTGACCAGGGTCGAGCAGTGGTTGACCGAGCGCCAATTGGGCTGGACGGACGTGCAGAGCACGTTCTACACCGATTCCATCAACGATCTGGCCTTGATGGAGAAAGTGACGCACCCGGTCGCCACCAACCCTGACCAGGCCTTGCGCGCGATCGCACTGGCGCGCGGATGGCGCATACTTGAACTGTTTTAGTTTCAGACACAAATGATCAAAAAATTTATTGAAAAGCTGCTTGGCAAATCGCCTTCAGCGGCAAAGAGCAAGAAGCAGCAATTTGGCAAGCGCGAGGAAGTCGGCGTGGCCGAGCACGGCATCGATCCCTCGCTGGTCGACGAGCGCGCGCTCAGTGTCGTGCGCACGCTCAAGTCGGCTGGCTTCGAGGCGTACATCGTCGGTGGCGCGGTGCGTGACCTGATGGTGGGATTGCGGCCCAAGGACTTTGACGTGGCCACCAATGCCACGCCCGAGCAGGTCAAGGGCTTGTTCCGGCGCGCCTTCATCATCGGGCGGCGCTTTCGCATCGTGCACGTGGTGTACGGGCGCGGGCGCGAGAACGAGGTGATCGAGGTCTCGACCTTTCGCGCCTACATGGACAACGCGGCGGCCGAGCAGGTCGCCGGCAATGAGAAGACCAGCAAGAGCGAACTCGCCGGCATGAAGCATGCGGTGGATTCGACCGGGCGCGTGCTGCGCGACAACGTCTGGGGCCCGCAGGAAGAAGACGCCGTGCGGCGCGACTTCACGATCAACGCCATGTACTACGACCCCGAGGCGCAGATCGTGGTCGATTACCACAACGGCATCCGTGACGCCAAAAGGCGCGTCATCCGCATGATCGGCGACCCGGCCACGCGCTACCGCGAAGACCCGGTGCGCATCATCCGCGCCGTGCGCTTTGCCGCCAAGCTCAACAACCTCGGCTTCCAGCTCGAAGCCAAGACCGCCGCGCCGCTGGTGAAATCGCAGGAACTGCTGGCCGATGTGCCGCAGAGCCGCCTCTTTGACGAGATGCTCAAGCTGCTGCAGACCGGCCACGCGCTGGCCTCGATCGCGCAGCTCAAGGCGCTGGGGATGGCGCGCGGCATCTACCCGCTGCTCGACGTGGTGGTCGAGCGCGCCGAGCAGAGCTTCGTCAAGGCCGCCCTGCTCGACACCGACCGGCGCGTGGGCGAACACAAGCCGGTGGCGCCGAGCTTCCTGCTGGCCTGCGTGCTGTGGGCCGACGTGCGCGACGGCTGGGCGCAGCGTGTGGGGCGCGGGCAGCATTCGCACCCGGCGCTGCAGGAGGCGATCGACGACGTCTTCAACGCCCGCATCGGCGATGTGTCTGGGCGCGGCAAGCTGGCCGCCGACATGCGCGAGATCTGGATGCTGCAGCCGCGCTTCGAGAAGCGCGTGGGCAGCACGCCGTTCGGCCTGGTGGAGCAGCCGCGCTTTCGCGCCGCCTTCGACTTCATGCGATTGCGCGCCGATGCCGGTGAAATCGACGAGGTGCTGGCGGACTGGTGGCAGGAATTCAGCCTGGCCGACGACAACCTGCGCCAGGACATGGTCGACGAGGTGCGCGCCGAGC
>CAIKMZ010000102.1 GCA_903828665.1 uncultured beta proteobacterium | reverse complement strand
TCGGGCGAGTCTGGGCAACCAGGCAGACCACGAAATCAAGGCCGGATATAAGTAAGCAGCCGATTCTTTTATAGAACAACACAAATTCTTCTTGCTATCCGGGAGGCATCCATATAAGCCCGCAATGACGATAACGAGTTCATAGTCCGCGTGCAGTCGCGCGCGCGGCATGGATTGCGGATCGAGTCCGCAATGACGACGCCAATTCAGCAAACCAGAGCACCCACCCATGATTCGAAACAGCCTGAACAAACTCTATGACGCCGCGGCCTGGGCCGCGGCGCTGATGATGGTCGGCACGCTGCTGATGGTGGTGCTGGGCATGGTCGACCGCTACGTCACGATCAACTTCCGCGGCACCGACATGTATGCCGGTTACTGCATGGCAGCCGCCGGTTTCCTGGCGCTGGCGCACACGCTGAAAAAGAACGAGCACATCCGCGTCACACTGCTGCTCAACGCCGTGCCGCCGCGCGCCAAGCGGGTGCTGGAACTGTGGAGCCTGAGCGCGGCCGTGCTGCTGTCGGGGCTGTTCTGCTTTTACGCCATCAAGCTGTCCTACCAATCCTGGGATTTCAACGACGTCTCGACCGGCAACGACGCCACACCGCTGTGGCTGCCGCAGATCGGCATGGCCCTGGGTGCGCTGGTGCTCTTGATCGCCTTCATCGACGAACTGGTGCTTGAATATCTGGGCCTGCGCGTCACCATCGACAGCGAAGAAGCGCTGCACAACGAATAACAGGAAGCAGAAATCTCATGAGTGAACTTGCTGTTACCGGCCTGCTGATCGGCTCGCTGTTCCTGATCCTGGGCAGCGGCGTCTGGATCGGGCTGACGCTGACTGGTGTGGCCTGGATTGCGATGGAACTGTTCTCCAGTCGCCCGGCCGGCGAAGCCATGGCGCTGACGATCTGGGGCTCCTCGTCGAGCTGGACGCTGACCGCCCTGCCGCTGTTCATCTGGATGGGCGAGATCCTGTTCCGGACCAAACTCTCCGAGAGCATGTTCAAAGGCCTGGCGCCCTGGGTCAACTGGCTGCCCGGACGCCTGCTGCACACCAACATCATCGGCTGCACCATCTTTGCCGCCGTCTCCGGTTCCAGCGCCGCCACCTGCGCCACGATCGGCAAGATGACGCTGCCCGAACTCACGCGGCGCGGCTACCCGCAGGACCAGATCATCGGTTCGCTGGCCGGCGCCGGCACGCTGGGCCTGCTGATTCCGCCGTCCATCATCATGATCGTGTACGGTGTCAGCGCCGAGGTCTCGATCTCGCAACTGTTCGTTGGCGGCATCCTGCCGGGTCTGGTGCTGGCCTCGCTGTTCAGCGGCTACATCATCTTCTGGTCGCTGCGCCATCCGGACCAGATTCCGCCGACGACCGAGACATTCACCATGTCGCAGAGGCTGTACGAATCACGGCATCTAATCCCCGTCGTGGGCCTGATCAGCGCCGTGCTCGGCAGCATCTACGCCGGCGTCGCCACGGCCACCGAAGCGGCTGCCGTCGGCGTGATCGGCTCCTTTGTGCTGTCAGCCGTGCAGGGATCGCTGAACTGGTCGAACTTCAAGGAAGCCCTGATGGGCGCGACGCGCCTGTACTGCATGATCGCGCTGATCCTGGCCGGCGCCGCCTTCCTGACGCTGAGCATGGGCTACATCGGCCTGCCGCGCCATCTGGCCGAGTACGTCTCGTCGCTTGGCCTGAGCCCGTTCCTGCTGATCCTGGCGCTGACCGTGTTCTACGCCATCCTGGGCTGCTTCCTGGACGGCATCTCGATGGTGGTTCTCACGATGGGCGTGCTGCTGCCGACCGTGCAGGCGGCGCACATCGACCTCCTCTGGTTCGGCATCTTCATCGTGATCGTGGTCGAGATGGCGCAGATCACGCCGCCGGTGGGCTTCAACCTGTTCGTGCTGCAAGGCATGACCAAGAAGGAAATCACCTACATCGCGCGCGTCACCCTGCCCTTCTTCTTTCTGATGTGCGTGATGGTGCTGGCCCTGTGGTTCTTACCGCAGATGGCCACCTGGCTGCCAAGCAAGATGTAGCCGCGCGTGCTCAGGCGCCGCGGTTGAGTTCCACGATGCCGTCCACGAATTCCTTGATGGCCCGCGCCGAGCGCGCCTCGATCGAGGTGAACTCGATGCGGCACTCCAGCGTATCTTCGACCTGGGCCACGCGCAGCACCTTGGCATAGATTTCCGTCAGTTCCGAGCCCAGCAAAGACAGCGACAAGGTGATCTTGATGTCGTCGAAAGCCTCGACCGGCACCGGGCTCAGGATGTACATGCCGCCGTAGCTGATGTCGACGACGCGCCCGACATGCGACTGCGGCAGGACCGACTTGCCGTGCAACAGCTGAAAGCTCACCGGCATGTCGACGTGCACGCGCGGGCTGTTGCGCACTTCGCGCGGCGGCGCCTCCAGCGCCTGCGGCCGCCGCGTGCGCAGCAACTCGAACAGTCGCACCACTTCCCTCTTGCCCTTGACCTTGACCTCGTTGACATCGCCGACCTCGATAAAGTCGCGCGCCAACGAATACGTGTTTTCGCTCAGCAGGATCTGCCCGCGCAGGCTGTGCGCCTCGACCCGTGACGCCAGGTTCACATGGTCGCCGATCACGGTGTACTCACTGTGCAGCACCGATCCGAGGTGCGCTGCCACCACGACCCCAGTGTTGATGCCGATGCCCATGTAGAGCGGCGCCATGCCCAGCGCCCTGTTCTGCGCGTTGATGTCGCCCATCGCGATCTGCATCTCGATGGCACAGGCGAGCGCCGCTTCGATGTCGCCGTCGCGCACGACGGGCGCGCCGAACAGCGCCATGATCGAGTCGCCCATGAACTTGTCGATGGTGCCGCCGTAGCGGATGATGATCTCGCTCATGCGCTCGAAGTAGCGGTTCAGCGCCTCCACCATTTCCAGCGCCGTGTATTTCTCCGCCACCGCCGTGAAGCCGCGCAGGTCGGACAGCAGGATGGTGACGCGCCGGCTGTCTGCCGCCCCGGAATTGTCGAGGGCCCGATCCACGGTGCGCTCGATCTTCTTGCGCAGGTCGGCTTGGCCGGCTGGCGTGACCGCGCCCGGCGACTGCGCCGCAAACAGGTCCAGCAACTGCTGGATCAACCTGGCCTTGTTCACTTGCTGCATGGTGATGGGCGATCCGGTGTCCCCGGCTCAAGCCAGCCGGTGCGTGTCAGCCCGCAATGGCGGGTTGCTGCCCTATGATAGAGCCTCATGATGTCCGTCCTCGCCATTTGCATCGGTGCCTGTCTCGGTGCCCTGGCCCGCTGGGGTCTGGGCCTGTGGCTCAACCCCGGCGCCGTCATCCCCCTGGGCACGCTGGCCGCCAACCTGATTGGCGGCTACCTGGTCGGGGTCTGCGTCGCCGTCTTCCAGGGCCTGCCCGACCTCGACCCGGTCTGGCGCCTGGCCCTGGTCACGGGCTTTCTGGGCGCGCTGACCACCTTCTCCAGCTTTTCCGCCGAGGTCGTCGGCATGCTCGGCCAGCAGCGCTACGCCATGGCCTTCGGCACGGCCGCGCTGCACCTGTTCGGCTCGCTGCTGCTGACAGTGGCGGGAATTCAGAGCGTGGCGCTGTTTGCCAGCAGTCGCGCCTGAGCTCGTTGCGCGAACCAGCAGCCGATACCCCGTTTAGATCTCGAATTTGATCCCCTGCGCCAGCGGCAGGGTGTTGCCGTAATTGATGGTGTTGGTGGCGCGGCGCATGTAGGCTTTCCAGGCGTCCGACCCCGACTCGCGGCCGCCGCCGGTTTCCTTCTCGCCGCCGAATGCGCCGCCGATCTCGGCGCCGCTGGTGCCGATGTTGACGTTGGCAATGCCGCAGTCCGAGCCGCGCGCCGAGGTGAAGACTTCTGCTTCGCGCAAGTCCTGCGTGAAGACGGCCGATGACAGGCCGTGGCTGACGGCGTTGTTGATGGCGATGGCCTCGTCGAAATCGTCATATGGCACGACGTACAGGATCGGCGCAAAGGTCTCCTGCAGCATCGGCCCGCTTTGATTCGCCAGTTCGACGATGGCCGGGCGCACGTAGAACGCCGCCGCTCCACCGACTGCCTCGCGCGCACCGAAGTGCACCTGCGCGCCGGCCTGGCGCGCCGCGTCCAGCGCGCGCTGCATAGCGTCGAAGGCGCGCTCATCGATCAGGGGCCCGACCAGCGTGCCAACTGCCAGCGGATCACCGACCGGCAGACGTTCAAAGACCCGGACCAGTGCGGCCACTAGCGCGGCATGAACCGAGCGATGGACGATCAGGCGGCGCAGGCTGGTGCAGCGCTGGCCGGCTGTGCCGGCCGCTGAAAAGGCGACACCGCGCACCACCAGTTCCAGATTGGCCGATGGGCAGACGATCGCCGCATTGTTGCCGCCAAGCTCGAGCAGCGAACGCTTGAACTGCGCGGCGCAGGCGACCCCGACCGCGCGCCCCATGGCAGTGGATCCGGTGGCACTGACCAGCTTCACGGCCGCATGCGACACCAACGCCTCACCCACCCCGCGTTCGCCGAGCAGCAGTTCGGCCAAGCCGTCCGCCTCGATCCCCTGCGCGCGCGCGGTCTGCAGCAGCAGGCCCGAGAGCGCGACCGCGGACAGCGGCGCTTTCTCCGACGGCTTCCAGACCAGCGTGTTGCCGCAGACCAGCGCGAGCGCCGCGTTCCAGGCAAAGACAGCCATCGGAAAATTGAAGGCCGAGATGACGCCCACCACGCCCAGCGGGTGCCAGGTCTCGAGCAGCTTGTGCTCGGCGCGCTCGCTGGCAATGCTCAGGCCGTAGAGCTGGCGCGACAGGCCGACGGCGAACTCGCAGATATCCACCACCTCCTGCACCTCACCCAGGCCCTCCTGCACGATCTTGCCGGTCTCCAGCGAGATCAGACGGCCCAGCGGCTCCTTGTGGCGCCGCACGGCTTCGCCGAAGACGCGCACGAGATCGCCGCGCTTGGGCGCGGGCACTTCGCGCCAGCTCAGATAACGGGTCTGCGCTCGCGCGATGGCCTCCCCGACCTGCGCGTCGGTGCTGACCGCCAGGCGCGCCAGCGGGCTGCCGTCGATCGGTGTGCGGACCTCAATGCCGTGCGCGCTGTCAGGCGGGCACGGCAGGCCAAGGGTCTTGAAGAGGGTCTGAATATCGGTGCTGTGGCTCATGGTGGGTCTTTATCGTTCAATGGTCCGGTTCCAGCGTGCGTTCCACGCCGGACGATTCTCGTTGATGGCATTCCAGTCGACGACGACCGCGGTCTTCATGTACTCGCCGAACTGCTTGAGCTTGGCCTTGGCATCGTCGCCGACCGCGGGCGCTTTCGGGTTCGAGGGTATCTGGTTGCCATGCTGCAAGCCGGCCGCTTGGGCGTCGGCGGTCAGCAGGTATTCGGCCAGTTTCTGGGACAGCACCGGTTCGCTGTTGTTGGCGATCACGCACTCGGCCACCATCAGGACGACCGAGCCTTCCTTGGGCTGCGCGTAGTCCACGGCGATGCCCTTCTCCTGAAGCGTCGCGACCGCGGTCGGCGTCAGCGGCGCAATCGCGGCCTCACCGGTCTGCATCATTTCGGAGAGCTTGGCCGAGCTCGGAATGTACTCGAGCACATTCGGTCCGATGCTGCTCTTCCAGGCGTTGAAGCCGGGTTCGACATTGGTGTCGGTGCCGCCCTTGATGCGGTTGAACATCAGGAAACCATGCAGGCCGAAGGTCGAGGACGGGAGCGACTGGAACACCACCTTGCCCTTGAATTTGGGATCGGCCAGGTCCATCCAGGAGGTCGGCGCCGCCCAGCCCTTTTCAGTGAACATCTTCTTGTTGTAGGCCAGTCCGGTCATGCCCATGGTGACGCCGGTTGCCATGTCGCCCTTGAAGCGCGCGGTCGGAAAGACTTCGTTCAGGGGCGCGCTCGGCTTCATCTTTTCGCACAGGCCCAGGCCGATCGCGCGCACCATCACGCCGTCGTCGAGGAACATAACGTGCATCTGCGGCTTGTCTTTGTTCGCCTGCGCCTTGGCCAGGATGTCGGCCGAGCCGCCGGGCACCACCACCACCTTGACGTTGTTGGCCTTCTCGAACGCAGGGAAGACGTTTTCGGTCCAGGTCTTTTCCATGGCCCCGCCGTTCATGCCGATGTACAGGGTCTTGGTTTGCGCGCCGGCCAGCCCCGCCGTCAGGGCCAGACCGGCCATGCCGAGTGTCAGCGCCGCGGGACGTGACGCCTTGAAAATGCTCGAACTGTGTTTCATGTATATCTCCTTTAGGTTGAAGTAGCGGGTGGGGGAACACGGGAAAAGCGGGAAATCGAGAATGCGTCAATCAGCGTGCTGCTGGCACCGGCATGCACCAGTTCGGCCAGCACTTCGCCGGCGGCAGGGCCGGTCTGGAAACCTGCACCGGCAAAGCCGAAGCCATGAATCAGGCCGGGCCTTGTGGCGCTCGGTCCAATCACCGGTTCGTGGTCGGGCAGGTAGCCTTCGGTGCCGCTCCAGCTACGGATGATGTGGGCATGACGCAGCCTGGGCAACAACTCCACTGTTCGCGCCAGCACCAGCGAAATCGCTTCCCGGCTCGGGCGTGCGCGCTCGGCGTCGATCGCAAAGCCGCGCGAGCCGCCGATGACGCAGTTGCCGCGCACGGCCTGGCGCGCGTAAATGCCGCCGCCCTCGACCCCCAGGCTCAGGTTCATGAACAGGGGCAGCGGCTCCGTCACGGCCATCACAGGATGCGCCGGTACCATCGGCACCGGCTCGCCGAATTGCGCGGCGATGGCGCCAGACCAGGCGCCCGCGCAGTTCAGCAAGAACGGCGCGCGCAGCTCCAGGCCGGTGGCCGTCGTCAGGACGAAGACGCTGCCGTCGTGCGCGATCCCGTCGACCCGGCATTGTTCGTGGATCACGGCGCCAAGCCGCGCCGCAGCGCGGGCAATGGCCGGTGACACCAGGCGCGGATTGGCGTGCCCGTCCTGCGGGCACAGCGAGCCGCCGACGGCGTGCGCGCCAAGCCAGGGATAGCGTTCGCGCAGGGTGCGGCCGTCCAGCATCTGCAAGTCCATGCCGAAGCCCCGGCTTCGTTCGCGGTAGGCCTCCAGCGAAGCCAGATCGGCCTGGCTGCGCGCGATCTTCAGGTGTCCGCAGCGGATGTATTCGCCGCCCTGTCCGATCAGTTCGGGCAAGCGCGCCCAGATGCCGTGCGCACGCTGGGCCAGCGGCAGTTGCGCGAGCGAGCGGCCTTGCCGGCGCACGCCACCGTAATTGACACCGCTGGAGCGCGAGCCGCAGAAATCGCGCTCCAGCAGGGTGACCGACAGGCCCAGGCGCCGCAGCGCCAGCGCCGCCGACGCGCCCACGATGCCGCCGCCCACAATGGCCACGTCGCTGCGCAGAGGCTGCGTCACCTCGATTCCTCCGGCTCGGCCAGTGCGAACGGAATCGGCTTGACCGGCGCCTGCGCGCGCAGACGACCGCTCTGCGCGATCGGCTGTCCCGTGCACTGCGCCAGGATCTCCGTGGCCGCAGCCGAACACATGCGACCCTGGCAGCGTCCCATGCCGACACGCGACAAGGCCTTGAGGCGGTTGATTTCCGTGGCGCCGCTGGCGCGCACCGTGGCGCGCAAATCACCGGCCGTGACCTCCTCGCAGCGGCAGATCACAAGCTCGTCCAGCGCCTGCGCCGCCCAGTCGGACGGCAGCGGGAAGGCGCGCTCCAGGCCGCCCCGCAAGCGCCGCTGGCGTGCCAGTTTTTCTTCCAGCAGCGCGGCGCGCACGCGCTGATCCGGGTCGAGGGCAAGGCCGCGATCCTCCAGCAGCGCCAGCGCGGCGCGCTCGCCGGCCCACTCGGCCGCGTCCGCGCCCAGGATGCCGGCGCCGTCGCCCGCCAGGTAGACCCCGCCGACGCTGGCGCGCCCGGCGCTGTCGCGCTCGGGCAGCCAGGCACGCTGCAAGTCATCGAAGACAAAACGGCAGCCCAGGATGTCGGCCAGCTGTGTTTCCGAGCGCAATCCGTAGCCGAATGCAATCGCATCGCAGGCCAGACTGTGCGCGCCGCGCGCGTCGCGCCATTCCAGCGCCGTCACCCGCGTCTGCCCCACGGCGCGCACGGGTCGAACGCCGGCGTGCACAGGCACGCCATGGGCGCAAAGCCAGGCGATGTAGTACAGACCCTTGGCCAGCACGGCAGGTTGCTGCAGCAACGCCGGCAAGGCGGCGATCTGGTCACCCAGGCCGGCGCTGTCGAGCACGGCCAGCACCTTGGCACCGGCCTTCGCGTACTGGTAGGCGACCAGGTAGAGCAAGGGCCCGGTGCCCACGAACGCCACCCGTTCCCCGACACTGCAGGCCTGGAACTTGAGCGCCACCTGGGCGCCACCCAGGCTGTAGACACCGGGCAGCGTCCAGCCCGCAAACGGCAGCACGCGATCGGTGGCACCGGTGGCGACGATCAGCTGCGCATAGGCCACGGTCGTGGTCCGGCTGCCCTGCAGCAGGTCGAGCTCACCGCCTTCCGCATTCCAGACCAGTGTGCCGCCACGGTAGTCCACATGATCTGCGATGGCGTTCATCGCCGCGTGAACCGAAGCGGCACGCGTTGCTTCGAAGCCATAGAGCGCCTTGGCGCTGCGCTCAAAGCCGGCAGGTGACTGCCGATAGATCTGGCCGCCACAAGCGCTGGCCTCATCGAGCACGATCGGGCAAAGGCCATGGCGAACCAGGGTCTGCGCGGCGCGAATGCCGGCGGGCCCGGCGCCCACGATGACGGGTTGCAGGTTGCTGCTCACGCCGGGCGCTCCACGTTTGTGAGCAGACGCATGCCGGGCACAAGCAGGGTCGAGCAGGCGCGATAGCGCGCACCGAATTCGCTCTCGATCCAGCAATCCTGGCAAGCGCCCATCAGGCAGAAGCCGGCACGCGCGCTGGCGCTCAAATCAGACTGGCGCAACTGGCTCCGGTGCGTCAGCACCGCCGTCATGATGGTGTCGCCCAGCATGGCGTGCAACTCCTCGCCATCAAGCGTAAAGGCGATGCGTTCGCGCCCGGTCTCGCCCAGGCGCCGGAACTGAGCCGGGCTTGCAGCAAGGTCGCTCATTTTTCTCCCACCAGAATCTTGTCCAAGCCGTAGAGCCGGTCCAGCAGCAGCATGACGGCCGCGGTAAAGGCCACCATCAGGGCCGAGGCGGCGGCCATCAGCGGGTCGATCGATTCGGTCGCGTACATGTACATGCGCACCGGCAGCGTCACGGTGGCGGGTGCGGTGACGAAGATCGACATCGTCACTTCATCGAAGCTGTTGATGAAGGCCAGCAGCCAGCCGCCCGTCACGCCCGGCAGGATCATCGGCAGGGTGACGCGGCGAAACACCGTCGCGCCGCTGGCGCCAAGCGAAAGCGCGGCCTGCTCGCAGCTGCGATCAGCGCCAACCGAGGCGGCCACCACCAGCCGCAGCACGTAGGGCGTGATCACCACCACATGGGCCAGCACCAGCCAGAAGAAACTGCCGGTGGCGCCGATCAGCGAGAACAGGCGCAGCAGGGCCACGCCCAGCACCAGATGCGGAATGATCAGAGGCGACAGGAACAGCGCGTTCAGCGCCTCGCGTCCGGCAAAGTTGAAGCGCGTCAGCGCCAGACCGGCGGGAATGGCGATCAGCGTTGCCAGCGTCGCCGAAGACAAGGCCAGCCACAGGCTGTTCCAGAACGAGGTGACGAAATCCGGATGCGCGAACACCGCCTTGAACCAGCGCAGCGAGAACTGCGTGGTCGGAATCGTCAGCGTGTTGGCCGGCGTGAAGGCGACGATGCAGACGATCAGCAGCGGCGCCAGCATGAAGCTGATGACCAGCGCGTTGAACAGCAGGGCCAGGGGTCCGTTCTTTGACATGGCTAGCCCAGCGACTTCTTGTAGCGGCCTTCGAGCACGCGGTTGTAGCTCAGCATCACGAGCAGGTTGGCCACCAGCAGGATCAGCGCCAGCGCCGCGCCGAGTGGCCAGTTGAGCTCGTGCAGGTACTCGTCGTAGACCACCGTGGCCACCATCTTGAGCCGGCGCCCGCCGAGCAGGCCGGGAATGGCGAAGGCGCTCGCGCTCAGGCCGAAGACGATCAGGCTGCCCGACAGGATGCCCGGCAGCACCTGCGGCAGCACGATGCGGCGCAACGTCGTGAAATGCGAGGCCGACAGCGACAGCGCTGCGTTCTCGACACCGGCGTCGAGCTTTTGCAGCGAGGTCCAGACCGGGATCACCATGAAGGGCAGCATCACGTGGACCAGGGCGATGACCACCGCCCACTCGGTGTACAGGATGCGCACCGGTCCCAGCCCGAGCACCTGCAGCGCATGGTTGACGACGCCTTGCGGCCCGAGCAGCATGCTCCAGCCGAAAGCGCGCACCACCACCGACACCAGCAGCGGCGCGAGCACCACCAGCAGGAAGATCGAGCGCCACGGATTGCCCATGCGGCTGAGCACATAGGCCTCGGGCGCGCCAACGGCCAGGCAGATCAGCGTCGTGAGGCCCGAGATCCAAAAGGTGCGCCAGAAGATGCCGTAGTAATACTCGTCGCCCAGCACGGCAAGGTAATGCGCCAGCGTGAATTCATTCTTGACGCCGGTCGTGTAATCGAAGACGTTGAATGACAGCACCGCCGTCAGGCCCAGCGGCACCAGCAGCAGACAGCCGAACAGCAGCATGGCCGGCGCCGACAGCGCCCAGGGCGTGGTGTGGCGGCGCAGTTTCATGACAGCACGCGCAAGGAGTTTGCGTCCCAGGCCAGACCGGTGCGGCTCTGCTCCTCGGGCGGCAGCACATCGCCGTTCGGACAGGCCACCTGCAACTCGCCGAGCGCGGTTGCGACGTGATAAAGCCACTGGCTGCCGAGAAAGAAGCGCGCCGTGACCACACCATCAAGCTGGCCCTGCCCAGGCGGAACAAAGCTGATCTTTTCCGGCCGCAGGCTCAGCACCGCTTCGGCGCCCTCGCTCAGGCCCGCGCCATCAACCTCCACCGTAATCGCGCCGAGATCGACGCGCGCGAGCGCGCCGGCCAGCGCGACCCGGCCCGTCAGCAGATTGGCCTTGCCGACGAAGGTCGAGATGAAGCGCGTCTGCGGCTGCTCGTACAGTTTGAACGGCGCATCGATCTGCGTCACGCGACCGGCCTGCATCACGACCACGCGGTCGCTGATCGACATCGCCTCGGTCTGGTCGTGCGTGACCATGATGGTGGTGGTGCCGACCTTGCGCTGGATCTGGCGCAATTCGAACTGCATCTCCTCGCGCAGCTTGGCATCCAGATTCGACAGCGGTTCATCAAGCAGCAGCACGGCGGGCTCGATCACCAGCGCGCGCGCCAGGGCCACGCGCTGGCGCTGGCCGCCCGACAGCTCGCGCGGATAACGGTCGGCGAGTTCCCCAAGATGCACCAGGGCCAACGCCCGGTTGACGCGGTCTATGCGCTCGGCGCGGGACACGCGCCGCATCTCGAGGCCGAAGCTGACGTTGTCGAACACCGTCATGTGCGGAAACAGCGCGTAGCTCTGAAACACGATGCCAAGACCGCGCGAGTTCGGTTTGGTGTCGGTGATGTCCTTGCCGTCGAGCAGGATGCGCCCGCTGCTGACTTCGGTGAACCCGGCAATCATCTGCAGCGTCGTCGTCTTGCCGCAGCCCGACGGACCCAGCAGGGAAACAAATTCTCCCTTGGCGACGCTCAGGCTCAGATGCGACACGACACAGTTCGCGCCATACAGCTTCGATACATCCGAAAGCGTCAAGAAAGACATCCACCACTCCTTGTCATTGCACTGCCCACGGGTCCTGAAGGCACGGCGCCGCAGGAAGAGTCAAGGCAAATAATCTTTGAAAGCCATTCGGGCGTCAACAGGGTATTCCATCAAACGACATAAATATGTAATTTGTTCCATTCAACAGAATACTTGAAACGATAATATTCGCATGCTTCCATCAAACGACACGACAACCAATCAAAGTCCGGGGGTCGGCGCGCTGGAGCGCGCCTTCGCCATCATCCGCGTGCTTGCCGACGCAAAAGCGCAGGGCGCGCGCGTGACGCAGATTGCACAGGCGGTTGGCCTGACGCAGGCCACCGTGCACCGCACGCTGCAGGCCCTGATCAAGCAGGATGTTGTCGAGCAGGACCAGCGCAGCAAGCATTACCGACTGAGCATCGAATTCTTTGTGCTGGCGGCCCGTGCCGGCAACCCGGTCAACCTGCGCGAGCTGTGTCGACCGACGCTGCTGCGCCTGTGCGCCAGTCTCGGTGACACCCTGTTCCTGCTGGCGCGCAGCGGCTTTGACGCGGTCTGCCTGGACCGCAGCGAGGGACCGTTTCCGATTCGCTCCTTCACCGGCGACATCGGCGGGCGCGTCGCGCTCGGGATCGGCCAGGGCAGCCTGGCGATACTGGCGTTTCTGCCCGAGACCGAGCGCGAGGAAGTGATCCGCTTCAACCTGCCGCGCGTGCGTGAACTCGGTGTCTTCGACGAGGTCTATCTGCGCACCGAGATCGATAACGTGCGTGAACTCGGCTACGCCGCGCGCAATACCGGGCTGCTTGAAGGCATGGCCGGTGTGGCCGTGCCGATCTGCGACCGCGACGGCCGCGCCCTTGCCGCCCTGAGTGTCGGCACGATCTCGGCGCGCCTGAGCCCGGAGCGGCTGCCCACCGTGGTGGAAATGCTCAAGCGCGAGGCGCAACTCATCAGCCCGAAGATCAACCCCTTCGATCCGACGCTGCGCCGCCCCGTCTCAAGCCTGTCGGCGATGCAGCCGAATTAGTGGCGCTGCACGACGGCCGCCATACCGAAGGCATGGATTGCGGGTCGGAGCCCGCAATGACGCTGAGAGACCTTGCGCCTCTCAGGCAAACCCGTGCGCGACCCGGCTCTCCTGCTCCTGCGACTTGAACTGATTGAAGCGCGGCAGGAACTTGTCCCAGTCGATGATGTGGCTGTCGAGCTCGGGGCCGTCAACGCAGGCGTGCTTGCGCACCATCTTGCCCGCGATCGTCACCGGCACCATGCAGGCGCCGCACATGCCGGTGGCGTCGACCATGATGGAATTCAAACTGGCCACGGTCCTGACGCCGTACGGCTTGGTCAGGTCGCTCACCGCGCGCATCATCAGCGGCGGGCCGATGGTGACGACTTCGGCAATTTTTCGGCCCTTGCTCGTCATGTTGTCCTTGAGCATGGCTTCGAGCGGCGTCGTGACAAAGCCTTTTTCGCCAAAGCTGCCGTCGTTGCTGGTGTAGATGACATCGAGCTGGTCGCCGAACTCGGCCTTCAAGGCGGAGACGCGCTCGCCGTCCTTGACCCAGAACAGCAGACCCGAGTTGCGGAAGCCCGCGATCAGCGTCACATGGTTGCCGCGCTGCAGATGCGCGCGCATGATCGGATACACGGGCGGCAGGCCCAGGCCGCCAGCCGTGAACACCACGGTCTGCCGGCCTTCGTAGCGGTGCAGATCGCTGGGCAAACCGAGCGGTCCCGCGATGCCGGTGAACGCGTCGCCGACGCTCATGTTGTTGATGGCAATACTGCTGCTGCCCATGGCTTGCACAACCAGGCAGATCGTGCCCTTCTTCGCATCCCAGTCGGCCAGCGTCAGCGGAATCAGTTCGCCCTTTTCCCATGGCAGCACGCGCACGAACTGCCCGGCCTGCGCGGCTTTGGCCACCAGCGGCGAGTGCACGATGAATTCGACGATGCCGTCGGCGAGTTCGATCTTCTCCAGGATCGTCTGCGGCGCGGCACCGAGGCCTGTGTAATACCGGGCCGCGCGCACCATGGTGGAAATCTCGTCCGCCGTGAGATGGATGTCGCCCACGATCTCGCGTGCGGCGGCCTGGCCGTCGCCCGCGGCGCGGATCGCCGTGGAGCCGCCGCGCGTGGCGTCGCCCCCTGAGTAGACACCTTCGAGCGAGGTCTGCTGCGAGCCGTCGCCGACATCGATGGTGCCCCACTTGGTGGTCTTCAGGCTCGGCTCGGATTCGCGGATGATGGGATTGGGCGTGTTGCCCAGCGCCATGATGACGAGGTCCACCTCCATGTCTTCGACCTGACCCGTGCTGACCGGGCTGCGTCGGCCACTGGCGTCGGGCTCGCCGAGCGCGATGACATCGAGCTTGGCGCGCGTCACGAAGTGGGTCTTGTCGTCACCGATGAATTCGGTCGGCGCGCGCAGTTCCTTGAGTTCAATGCCCTCTTCGAGCGCGTGGTGCAGTTCTTCGACGCGCACCGGCATTTCGGATTGCGTGCGCCGGTAGACGATGGTGACCAGGCCGCCCAGGCGCCGTGCCGTGCGCGCCGCGTCCATCGCCGTGTTGCCGCCACCGATGACGATGACGCGCTTGCCGCGGGTCTCGGGCAGCGGCGTCTCGTAGTCCTGGTGCAGACCCTGCATCAGGTTCACGCGCGTCAGGAACTCGTTGGCCGACATGACGTTGAGCAGATGCTCGCCCGCCACGTTCATGAAGCGCGGCAGGCCGGCGCCGGTGCCGATGAACACCTTCCAGAAGCCGGCTTTCTTCAAGTCCTCGATCGTCGCGGTCTTGCCGACCACGAAGTTGGCCACGAACTTGCCGCCAAGCAGCTTGATCTTGCCGACCACATCGTCGATCAGTTCATTGGGCAGGCGGAACTCGGGGATGCCATAGCGCAGCACGCCGCCGAGCGCGTGAAAGGCTTCGAACACCGTCACCGGGAAGCCCTCGGAGGCCAGCAGGTAAGCATTGATCAGACCGGCCGGGCCGGAGCCAACCACCGCCACCGGCGGCTTGTCGGCCTTGGTCCAGGGATCGGGCAGGCCGGCAAAGCGCTCGGCGATGCCCTCGGCGTTGACGAGCTTCTCGCGCTGCGGCAGATACCACTCGATCTGGCCGATCTCGATCGGCCGCTTCTGGTGCGTGCAAACGCCCTGACATTGCAATTCCTGCGGGCAGACACGCCCCGTCACGTTGGGCAACGGATTGCAGTTCTCGATCAGCTCCATGGCCTCGCGGAAACGCCCCGTGCCGAGCAGTTCGAGCATTTGAGGAATGTGAATCTTGACCGGGCAGCCGCCCTTGGGCTCGAACTTGCCGGCCACGCGCACGCCGATTTCGCAGGGCTTGTCTTCGCACTGCTTGTCGCGCAGCGCCTCAAGCCAGACGAAAAGCTCGACTTCGCGCGCGTTGTAGCCCAGGTTCATGTAGCCGAGGTAACCCTGGTTGACGAGGCCGAAGTCATGCGATCGTTCCACCGCATCGCGCATGTAGGGCGGGATCGCGTTCTCGGCCGGCCAGCCTTGTGAGAGGCCCTTGAACATCGGGTAGCGCTCCGACAGGTGCTTGTCGATGGCGCGTACGAACTTGCGCTTGAGCCCGAGAGGCACGTTCCAGACAAAGCGCATCAGCACCTTGGAGGTGTCGTCGTCGCGCAGCAGCAGGCTCCAGAAGGTGCGCGTGAATTCCGGGCTCAGCTCGTCCTGCTGGAACTCCCAGATCATGGCGTTCGTGCCGTCGGCAATGAACATGTCGCGAAAGGCCTGCGGCTCATTGAGCAGGCGCCGGCGCAACAGCGCAAGCTGGCTGTGGAAGGTCTCCACGGCCTCGGTCTGTTCCAGCGCTTCAAGCTGCGAGCGCGTCGCCGCCAGCGTGCTGCTGGCGCTCAGGTAGCGGTTGAGTTCGTCGCCGCCGGCGGCGGCCAGATTATCGCTGCTCATCGAATGATCTCCGCGTCACAGTTGGCCGACACGCGCTTGATGCGCGCCTTCAGTTCGGGCGTGACCTTGAGCTTCTCAAGCGCACCCGGAATCATTTGCGCCACATCACGCGATACGCCGTCGACCACGATGCGCGTCTTCTCAAACAGTTCGGGCAAGTCCTGGTAGCAGGTCTTGCAGTCCGTGCAGTTGACCTGATCGGCAACGTCATAGCTCACCAGCGCATCGGCTACCGCGGTGGCCGCGCCGGCCGGAGCAGCCGGGCCGCCCGGCACCGCTGCGATCGGGATCACGCGCGCCGCGCCGACCGGCGCCCTGCTCGAAGCCGCGAGCTCCGACATGGCGCGCGCGAAGGCATCGAGCGAGGAATCGCGCTGCGTGACCGAATCGCGGTACTGCGCCTGCAGCGTCTCCATGCCCAGGCGATGGTCTTCGTCGAGCTTGACAACGTGCTGGCCGTCGAGGTACTGCAGCAGATGCCAGTACTTGCGCCGCTCCTCGACCAAGGCGACGATGGCCTCGCCGACGGCAATCTTTTGCAGCCGCTTCTTGGCATCAGTAGACCAGATGAAGGCGGTCTTGCCGACTCGCTCGGCCTTGGGCAATTCGACGAAGTCTTCCACCGGCAGCGCGTTGACAACATCGGCCGCGAGCTTGTGGAACTGCTTCTTGAAGCGTATCTCGCCCAGGGCGAAGTGCGCCGGCGTGAGCGCCGTGCCGAGCAGCTTGAGCGCGCCCGCATCGTCGATGTATTCAAGCGTGCTGCTGGCCCAGGTCTTCTCGATATCGGGGTTGCCTTCGAGCGAGAACCAGTCGTGCAGATTGGTGCCGCGGCGCGGGTCGTGCACAAAGACCGGGTTCATGCGGCTGTGCACCGCCAGGCGCGAGCGCTCGGAAGAAGCCGCATCCGCAATGCCGTGCTCGCCCTGGCACGGCGTGTAGACGTCGAGCAACGCCGGGCCGTCGGTATAGCTCAGGCATTCCATCGTGTTCTTCAGGAAGTGTCCCTGCAGCGAGGTGCTGGTGGCGCAGACGAAGACATTGGAGTGGAAGGCGGCGATCAGGCCGAGCTCCTTGCGCGACTCGTGCTTGCCGCTGGACTCGCTGCCGATGCGCGCGAGGTCCGAGTCCTGTCCGATGAAACTCGAGGTCGAGGCCTGGCCGCCGGTATTGGAATAGGAACCGGTGTTGAGCACCAGCACCTTGAGCGGCGTGCCGCTCATCAGGATGCGCGACAGCGCGCCAAAGCCGATGTCGTAGGTGGCGCCGTCGCCGCCGACCGTGATCACGGTCGGCATCAGGCCGAGCTCGGCGACGCTGAACTGTTCCCAGGACAGCATGCGCAGTTCCGGGTCGTGCGCGCTGGCGTCGTAGGTGTCGGAGAGTTCCAGCCGCGCCAGTCGCTGTGCGCGCACGTCGGCCACGGTCTGCGCCGCGATGCCTTCGAAGATCCCCTTGGCCAGCGGCTGCGCATCCTGGAACAGGCTGTTGACCCAGGGATCGTTGTAGCAGTTGTACGGGAAGGTCGAGGCGTAAACGCTGCTGCAGCCGGTGGAGTTGGCGACCACGGCACCGGCCGGGCCGTTGCCAGTGGGGCCGCTCTCGAACAGGTAAAGCCGCTTTTCCAGTGTGTCGATCAATGCGCCCAGGCGCTGCTGGCGCGCGCTCTCGGCCGGTGCCAGCGCTGCCTGCTTGGCCTGCAGGTCGGCAATCAGGTTCTCGAGTTCGCGCACATGGTCACGCTGGCGCTTGGACGTGATCGCATGGTTCGTCGCCATGACGAGACGGATCGCCGTGACCTCGCCGCAACCGCGGCAGGCGCCGTGGCCGCCGGTGGTCGAGTAGTAGTTGGAGCGGTCCAGCAGCAGGCGCTTGACCTCACCGTCGGGCTTGATCGCGCCATCGACGAAACGCACCGGCGTGTCGGGCAGCTTGCCCATGAAATCAAAGCGCTGTTGCAACACCTGCAGCACCGCCGCGTCCTGCTCGCGCGCCACCAGCGCGCCGGGGCCGCAGACCTCGACGCACTCCAGGCAGCCGGTGCATTTCCAGGGATCGACATTGGCCGCATAAAGCCCGCCCGTCCCCGCCCTGCTCTTCTCCATCGCGTCGAAGAAGGGCCGCGTGCGCGCCACCGGGTACAAGGCCAGCACCTCGATCAGCTTGTTGAAATGGCGCAGCAGTGTGACGTTGTCGGTTTCCAGATGGGTCGCTGCGGCGGCGACGACTTCATGGAAGGGCCGCGCCTCCTTGCTCTGGCGGTAGTCCTCGCGCACGGCTTCGGCCAGCGCATAGACGTGGCTGCGCATGGCCTCGGCCTGCGTCGGCGTGATGTCGAGTTGCTTGATGCCGCCGAGCATTAGTTCGTGGATCTCGTGCACCACGTTCGGAATCGCGGCGTCCGGGCAGACCAGCGCACATTCCATGCAACCGGTGCACCGGTCGGCCTTGAACTCGGGCACGGTGCGGCGGAACAAGCCCTTGTCCTTGGCGCCGGCGCTGCCGGCCGGCATGAACAAGCCTGTGCCGGGCAGCACCGGCGCTTCGCCGATGCCGCCTTCGCGGAACGGCTTGAGGACCATGTCGTCGTAGTACTGCGCATCGAACATGCCGGCGCAACCCGACGGGCCGGCGCTCTGGCATTGCGCGGCCGACAGCGATGAACTGTAGATCTGGATCGGCGCCGGCTTGGCGTCGATCAGAGCAAAGGCGACGGACTCGTAGTCAACCTTCTGCGTGGCCTCGATGCCCTCGCGGATCACGGCCATGTTGCCGTCGGTCACGGCACCACCCTTGCCGCCGAACTTCTTGGCAATCTGCTGGCGGACTTTCGCCAGGATCGCTTCTTCGCTGGCGCCACCCGCAACCTGCGGCACGTGCCCGGCGACGGCGCCGATAAAGGCGATGCCCATCATGCGCGTGGCCAGCTCGGGCGTCGGCGCATGCTTCTTGGCGACAGCGAATGCATCGATGATCAGGAAGCGGATCTTGCGTTCGCGGATCGTCTGGCGCGCCTTGGCCGGCAGTTCCTGCCAGACTTCCTCGGCGCTGGCGTTTGACTGCAGGATGAACGTGCCGCCGGCCGCCAGCCCGAGCAGCGGATTGGTGTGGCTGAAAACCTTGTGGTCGGGCGCGACGACGACTTCGACGTCTTCCAGCTCGGCATTGGTGATCTTGACCGGTTCGGGGCTCAGCGTGATGTAGTAGTTGGTCGGCGCGCCGCTCTTCTCGGAGCCGTATTTCGGCGCCGACTTCGAGTGCATGCCCAGCACGCCGGCCAGGATGTCGGTCAGCAGCTTGCCCGATGCGATCGTGCCGTAGCCGCCAATCGAGTGGAAGCGCACGCGAAAGCCCGCATCCGGCAGCAGCTTCGGATTGGGCTGCGTCCGCAGCGCCATTGGCTCGGTCTCGGGATAGGCGGTCTTGAGCCGCGCCAGCATTTCGGCCACGCGCGGCGTTGCGCTGTCCGAGAAGAACTGGGAGCCAAGATAAATCAGCGGCACCAGTTTGCCGTCTTCCATATTCTTGAACGCAGCGATCAGATGACGTGGCTGCAGGTCGTGCCCGCCGAGGCCGAAGATAGCAGTGGTCAGCATCGGGCTGTCTTTCAGGGCCGGGATGCCGGCGTGGCGCATCTGGCCGGCGTTCTCGCGCGCCTTGAACAGCGCCTGCGTCACCAGGCTTGTGAGCATGGTCTGGTCGGAGCGTTCCAGCACCGTGACCGCTTTCTTGCCTTTGAGCGCAGCCACCAGTTCGGCTTCCGGGAATGGCTGCAGCAATTTGACGGCCACCAGGCCAACCTTCTTGCCCTGACCGCGCAGGTAACTCACCACCGCTTCCACGTCGTCGGTGACCGAGCCCAGGCCGACCATCACGTAGTCGGCGTCGTCGCACTGGAAGGTCTGCACCGGCTGGTAGCTGCGCCCGGTCAGCGCCGCATATTCGTCCATGGCCTGGCGCACGAAAGCCGGCACGGCACTGGCGAAATGGGTGCGATGATCGACTGCCCCGGCCTGGAAGTCGGGCTGGTTCTGCACCGCACCGGTCAGGCCCGGGTTGTTCACATCGACCAGCGCAGGCACCAGTTGGCGCGTGCCCTTTTCGGCGGCATTGCGCCACTGGCGCTGCCACGGCGCGTGCAATTCCTCGGGCAACCAGGGCAGCGTCTTGGCGACCAGTATGCCGGCGTTATCGGCTTCGACCTTGGCCGCGTTCTTGTCGAGCCAGGCCTGCAGCGTGGCCGTTTGCTCGGGCGTCAGGTCTGCCTGCTGGCGCGCCAGATACTGCTGCAACTGGACAACGCGCCCCTTGGCACCGTACAGCATCTCCTGCGCCAGCGTCGGCGCCTTGATGCGCCCGGCCGGGTCACCGAGGAACTCGGCCAGC
The DNA here is from genome assembly GCA_903828665.1 of uncultured beta proteobacterium. Classification (GTDB taxonomy): domain Bacteria; phylum Pseudomonadota; class Gammaproteobacteria; order Burkholderiales; family Burkholderiaceae_C; genus Rhodoferax. The sequence goes on along the minus strand of CAIKMZ010000102.1, from coordinate 7,398 downwards.
AGGGCCGGCTCGGGCATCAAGGCCTCGCTCAGCATATGGCTGGTGGCAAAGCCGTCCATCGCATTGGCCACCGGAATCAGCGACAGCGAAGCCACGCGGTAGGAGATGGCTGCAAGGTCGGCCGCCTCCTGCGGGTTGGCGCCGAACAGGATCGTGTAGCCCGAAGACAGCAGCGCGTAGACGTCGTCGTGACCGGCCATCACGTTGAGCGAATGCTTGGAGACCACGCGCGCAGCGACCTGCAGCACAAAGCCGCCAACCTTTTTGCCAACGGTGACGTAGTGCGATTCGAGCGCGTACAGGATGCCCTGGCTCGATGAAGCGTTGGAAATGAACTGGCCACCCGTGAGCGCCGCGCCGAGCGCGCCGCTCTGCGCCGAGTGCTCGCCTTCAGGACCGAAGAAAAACGGGTGCTTGCCCCAGACATTGACGCCGCCCTCGGCGCGAAACGCCTCGTAGATTTCGGCAATCTCGGTCGACGGCGTGATCGGGTAACCGATGACACCGCCGCAGACGTTGTTCATGACATGGGCCACGGCGCCGTTGCCGTGGATGACGCTGGGAATGCCGGGGTATTTGACTGACTTGGTTTTCATCGTGCTACGTCCATGAGTTATCGGTTGATCTCAAGGCCCACCCTGGATGAACTCGCAGCTTGGTCGAACACGTTCCGGCCACAGACAGGTAAGCGGCTTAACACTCACCCCAAATGGGCAATCGAGCGCTCTTGGCACTCGAATTTTTTGGTGAATTAATCGTATAGCACCACCATGTGATAGGCGCTTTTACCATGCGCCATCTGTTGATGTGCATCAAGCAAGAGCCGGAAAGAAAATCACATGCCCTTGAACAGGCCCGCGTAGCTGCGGCTGACCTCGAGCTTCTCCGGATGGCCGCGCACGCTCACCAGTTGCCGGCCGCGCGCGTCGCGGCTGACGCCGGCAATGGCCTTGATATTGACCAGCGTCGAGCGGTGGATTTGCCAGAACAGGCGCATGTCGATTTCTTCGACCAGTTCCTTGATCGGCTTGCGGATCAGTGCCTCCATGTTGGCCGTCTGGACTCGTGTGTATTTTTCGTCCGAGATGAAAAACAAAATGTCCTCAAGCGGGATCATCTGGATCGCCTGGCGCACCGTGGCCTGGATCCACTGCAGCTTGGGCGGCTGTTGCGGGTTGATCTGTGCCGCGAGCTGCTGCAGCAGTTGCTGCATTTGCGGCGTGTGCGCCGCCAGCGGTGCATCAACCGACGCACCAGCGCCGCCTGCGCCATGCGGCGCACGATCATTGATGCGCTGGCGCACGCGCTCCACCGTCAATTTCAGTCGCTCGCGCTCGGCCGGCTTGAGCACGTAATCGACCACGCCCTGCTCGAAGGCCTGCACCGCGTACTGGTCGTACGCAGTGATGAAGACAATCTCGCAACCGGGCCAGCCACCGGCATCCTCGAAAGTGGGCAGCTGGGCAATCCGGCGCGCGGCATCGACGCCGGTCAGCACCGGCATGCGGATGTCGAGGAAGACCACGTCCGGATGGTGCTGCGCGGTCAGTGCCACCGCTTCCTCGCCATTGCGGGCTTCGGCCACGATCTCCAGGTCCGGCCAGACCTCGCGCAGGCGCGCGCGCAGTTGCTCGCGCATCAGGCGTTCGTCATCCGCAATCAGGGCAGTTGGCATCTCAGGCCTCCGTGTTGGGGCGTGCCACATAGGGCACGGTGATCGTGACCGAAGTACCGCCGCCAGCAGTCTCCGCCACCGTCAGGCTGGCCTTGTCGCCGTACAACAGGGCCAGGCGCTCATGGATGTTACTCAAACCGATGCCGGTGCCGGCGGTGGCGGACTTGCCGAAACCCAGGCCGGTGTCGGCCACGGTCACGGCGAGCTTGCCATGCTGGACTTCGGCGCTCACGCGCAACAAGCCGCCATCGGCCTTGGGCTCGAGCCCGTGCTTGATGGCGTTTTCCACCAGGCTTTGCAGCATCATGGGCGGGAATTCAGCCGAGAGCAGGCCGTCGGGCACATTGATCTCGGTCTGCAGGCGTTCTTCCATGCGCACCTTGAGGATCTCCAAATACGGACGGATCACCGCCAGTTCTCGCCCGAGATCACGCGTGCCCTGGGCATTGGCTTCGCGCATGGTGGGCATGGTGGCGCGCAACAGGGCAATCAGGTTTCTCTGCATCTTGCCGGCGCGCACCGGGTCGGTTTCGATGAGATGCTCGATGCTGGCCAGCGTGTTGAACAGGAAATGCGGTTCCACCTGCGCCTGCATCGCAGCCATGCGCGCCTCGATCACCTGGCGCTTGAGGGACTCGGCTTCGGCCACCTCGGTGGCCTGCGCCGCCTTGGCCTCGGCCTGGACCTTGCCCTTGTAGCTGAGCTTGATGATGATGGAAAACAGGATGAACCACATCGTCAGCGGCATCAGCGGCTCGCCGAGCTTGTGCCGGACCACGCGCGGGCGCTGCGCATCGGCGGCGTCCTGCGCCTCCTGTCGCGCGCCTTCGAGCGCATCGAGCAATTCCTGGCGCGCCTCCTCGACTGCGTCCTTGACCGTCTGCGCGTCCGCCCCCGGCGGCAGCTTGATCGTCACACCCGGCACCGACGGCAACGCCGGCAGCGCTGGCACGGCCGGCGCGGCTTCGGATGATGGCGTCGCAGGGGCCGACGCTGCCGCGGCCGGCGCTGCGCTGCGCGTGCTGATGTGAACACCGCGTTCGTCGATCGAAATGTCGACGCCGTCGCCTGAACCCTTGTGCTGCACACCGGGCTTCGCTGGTGCCCGCGTCTTGCCGGCATGCGTGCTGGTCCCGGCATCGCTCAAGGTTTCGGAATAGGTCCAGCTCAGAGGCGGGATATCGTGAAGAATGCCCATGGCAACGATCAGCAACAGCGAATAGCCAAAGAATCGCCACCACGAGATGCTGACCAGCCAACCTGCATAAGCGTGATACGTCTTCAGGGCGGCAGCGGAGACGCGACTCCATCGGCTGCCTGCGCCCTGATTGCTTGATTCCTTGCCCATGTCGGCTTTCGGTGTTGCGTGAGGTTCCATGGCGCTACTGTACGCAATCCCCCGGCCGGACGGCCAGCCGCAGGCGATGCGCTGCAGCACCATGCGACAGACTGCAGCCCTTGCGGACAGGTCGCGACCAACTTTGGTGGGGCAGCGCACCGACAGCGCCAAGGGCCCGGGTTACCTTCGGTGCAGTCGTGGCGCAACGACTGCAGATATCGTCTTTCGGGGCGACACCAGCAGGTTGATCGCGAATGCGGCTTACACGGCGCAGGCCTGATCTGCCAGCGCTGATCCTGTCGCCAGAAACTGATCAATTCTGGGCCTGTTCGCACCGCACGGTGTGACTGCCCGTCAGTCCATTCAAAGGAACCATCATGAAATATTCAAAACTGCTTTTGGCCGCAGCTGTATCGACCGCGTTGGCGGGTTGCATCTCGGCGCCAGCCGGCCCTGCCGGTCCACAGGGTGAGACCGGCTACACCGGCGCCACCGGCCGCACCGGCAACACGGGCAATACCGGCGCCACGGGCTACACTGGCGCGACTGGCGGCACGGGTGCCACGGGCTACACCGGCGCAACCGGCGGCACGGGCGCGACAGGCGCGACCGGTGACACGGGCGCCACCGGCTACACCGGCGCGACCGGAGACACCGGCAGCACGGGCGCAACCGGACGCACCGGCGCCAAGGGCACCACCACTGGCGACACCGTCGTCATTGTTCCAGCGCGTTAAGAACCCGCGCGGCGAATCCATTGCCGCGGCAGTGGCTTCGCCGCACGCCGCTCGCTTGCGCGAAGCGGACGAAAATACAATGCCCTGACTGCCGCCGCGTGGCGGACACCGATCAGGAGCATTCCTCATGCAGCATCGTCTCTCCCCTGGCTACTGGCTCCTGCTCTGTCTGGCCCTGTCGGGCTGCGCGGGCTACGCGCCCCCCGCTGCCTTCGTCGGCCTGGAGCGTGCTGCGGTGATCGCGCAGATGGGTCAACCCGACCGGGAACGATCGCTCGACGACGGCAGCCGACTGGAGTTTCCGCGCGCACCCTACGGCCGCCATACCTGGTTTGTCTATTTCGATGCGGCCGGCCGCGCCAAGCACGCCGAGCAGGTCCTGACCCCGGAGAACTTCACACGCATCAACCCTGGCATGACGCAGGACGAGGTGCTGACCCTGCTCGGGCGACCCGGCGATGTGCGGCTGCTGGGGCGCTCGCGCGGCGTGGTCTGGAGCTACCGTTACGAGAACAATGATTGCCGCTGGTTCCAGGTCGAGCTGTCACTCGAACATGCGGTGCGTTCGGCCGGCTACGGCGAGCCACCGGAATGCGAACACAACGGCGATCGCTCCGACTGACCGTTGCGCCAGCTAGCGGTAGAACAGCGTCGGCAGCCACATGGTCAGTGGCGGCCACAGCGCGGCAATCAACAGGTCAATCAGCGACACGATCACCAGCGGCATGACGGCGCGCGAGATCTTGCCGAGCGAGACGTCGGCGATGCCGCAAGCCACGAACAGGCAGATGCCCACCGGCGGCGTCAGCATGCCGATCGCCAGATTGACGACAACCAGTACGCCGAACTGAACCGGGTCGACCTGCATCTGCGGCGTCAGCAAGGCCAGCACCGGCACCAGCAACAGCAATGCGGCCGTGGTTTCCATGACGCAACCAACGACCAGCAACAAACCCATCACCAGCAGCAGCAAACCGACGGGCGGCAAGGACAGCGAATTGACGAAAACGTCGAGCAGATGCGCGCCCTGCTGCATGGCCAGCAACCAGCCAAAGATCTTGGCCATGGCGATGATGAAGAGGATGCCGCCGGCGGCAACCTGCGAGCGCATGATGAGCCCCGGCAACTCCTTCCAGGCCAGTTCGCGGTTGATCACGGTGCCCACCAGCAGCGCGTAAAACACCGCCAGTGCCGCCGCTTCAGTCACGGTCACGATGCCGGTCAAGATGCCGCCTAGCACGACAATCGGCGCACCCATCGACCAGAACGCAGCCTTGCCGGTTTGCAACACCTTTTTCCAGCTGAAGGGCTCGCGCTCGCCGTAACCCTTGCGCCACGAGATCCAGACCGCCACGGTCAGGAAGGACAGCCCGAGCAGCACGCCCACCAGCATGCCGCCGGCAAACAGTTGCGAGATCGAGATGTTGGTCATGAAGCCGAAGATGACCATCGGGATCGAGGGCGGAATGATGATGCCGATGGAGCCGCCCGCTGCCACCACGGCGGCCGCAAACGCCGGCGGATAGCCCTGGCGGATCATCGCGGGGATGACCACGCCGCCGATCGCCGCGGTATCGGCCGCGGCCGAGCCGGAAATGCCGGCAATAATCATTGAAGCCACGATCGCCGCGGCGGCCAAGCCACCGGGGGCCCAGCCGACCAGGCTGTTGCAGAAATCAATCAGGCGCCTCGAGATGCCGCCGACCTCCATGATGGAGCCGGCGATCATGAACAGGGGCACCGCCAGCAGATCGAATGAATCGACGCCGGAAAACAGTTGCTGCACCACGGTCTGACCGAGCGCGGCCAGCGTGACTGCATCGGGAAAAACGCCGGGTGTCACGATGAGCCCGATGGCCGGCAGGCCGATCGACAGCGCGATCGGCAGCCCCAGCGCCATCAGCAGGAACATCAATACGAATTGCAGGATGATGATCATGGCGCGACCTGCCTGCTCTTGGTCATGTCGGCCAGAATGTGCAGCACGAAGATCGCGCCCGACAGCGGCACAACCGAGATCGGGATCGACATCGGCATCTGCATCGCGGTCGACGCCTGCTCCCAGGCGTTCACGGTGTATTTGGCGCCGTACCAGGTGATCAAGCCGAAGCAGCCCAGGTTCAGCAACTGCAGACCGCGCAGGACGAGCTGCTCGAACACCAGGCCGAAGCGCGCGCCGAAGCCGGCCAGACCGATGAAGTGCGCCCGCTTGTAGGCCACCGTGGCGCCTAAGAAGGTGGTGGCCACCAGCAGGTAGCGACCGACTTCTTCCGACCAGCTCAGCGAATGGCCGAAGTAGCGCGCCAGTACCTGGATGAACAGGACGACCGAGATTACAACCCCCGCCACCAGCAACAACTTCTCGACCAGGCCATTGACCCGCTCACTGAGCGACATCAAGCCAAGGTGAACACTCATGGTTTCTCCAAACAATCGGAATCGGCGTGACAGAAAAGGTCACGCCGGATCGAAACGCGCCGGACTTACTTGACGGTCTTGCGGATCTCGTCGACGATCTTCTTGGTGTCGCCACTCAGGGAGGCATACACCGGTTCCGTCTTGGCGCGGAAGGCGGCCAGGTCCGGGACATCGACAACCTGCATGCCGGCAGCCTTCAAGGCGGCCAGTTGACTGGCTTCGTTGTCACGCACGTAACGGCGACCGGCAATCGATGCAACCTGAGCTGCGTCCATGAAAGCCTTGCGGTCCGCGGCGGGCAATTTGTCCATGAATGCCTTGCTGCCGACAAACACGAGCGCCGAATAGACGTGCCGGCTCATAGTCAGGTACTTCTGGCCCGCTTCATTGAGCTTGCCGGCGGAAATCACGGAGATCGGATTTTCCTGACCGTCGAGCACGCCCTGCTGCAGTTGCGTGGTGATGGGCCATGCCATCGGTGTCGGGTTCGCGCCAATGGCGCGCCAAATCGCCAGGTGGGTGGGCGACTCCATGGTGCGGATCTTCATGCCCTTGAGATCGTCCGGGCCGGTGACCGCGCGCTTGGAATTCGTGACATTGCGAAAGCCGTTGTCGAGAAAGTGCATGCCGACAAGACCGACCTTCTCGAAACGCTTGAGCAGATCCTGGCCGATCGGGCCGTCGAGCACCTTGTCCGAGGCCTCATAGGAACTGAACAGGAAAGGCATCTCGAGCGCCTTGATCTCCGGTACAAAGGACTCCACTGGACCGGTCGTGCAGACGCTCATCTGCACGGTGCCCAACTGCAGTTGCTGCAGCACCTGGGTCTCGCTGCCGAGGGCGGCCGAGTGGTGCACGATGACGTCGTACTTGCCCGGCAAGGCCTTGTCGAGTTCTTCCTTGAATTTCAGGGCCGCAATGGTATGGACAAAATTCGGTGCGGTGACGATGCCGATATTGACCTTTTCGGCCGCCTGGGCCGGCAAGCCGAATGCCAGGCCGGCGGCGCACGCCAGACCGGTCAAAGTGCGGGAAATGAATTTCATGTTTGCTCCTTGTATCGTTGCGGATGCCATCGCGGCGGCGGGCCCGCCATGGCGCCTTGGAAAGCGCGCTCGATCATACAACCCTGCATCGGCCTTCGACCGTTTCACTCACGCTATGCAGGCATTCGAAAAAAAAGCCCCAAATCGACTGATCCTTTGGGGCTTTGTTTGGCGGAAACGGAG
>CAIKMZ010000101.1 GCA_903828665.1 uncultured beta proteobacterium | reverse complement strand
ATCTGCCTGGGCAAGAGCACCTATGCGCGCTGCGGCATCATCGTCAACGTGACCCCCTTCGAGCCCGAATGGGAGGGCTATGTGACGTTGGAATTCAGCAACACCACGCCGCTGCCGGCCAAGATCTACGCCGGCGAAGGCTGCGCCCAGGTGCTGTTCTTCGAGAGCGACGAAGTCTGCGAAACCTCGTACAAGGACCGCGGTGGCAAGTACCAGGGTCAGGTCGGAGTCACGCTGCCCCGCGCCTGAACTTGGCTAATTGGGGGATAATAGGGGTTTGCCCCAATCCACCGGGGCGATCAGCTATCGGATTGGTAGCATTTGACTTTGGCTGTGAATGACCGATTTGAACTCTGATGCGGGCGTAGACATGACCCGCCACAACCTGCCGATGGCGTTTTCCCATTTGCAGTTGGCCGCCCCCCTGGCCCGCGCCGTTGCCGAACTCGGCTACGAATCGATGACCCCGATCCAGGCACAGGCCATACCAATGGTCTTGCAGGGCCACGACGTCATGGGCGCTGCGCAGACTGGAACCGGCAAGACCGCGGCATTTTCCCTGCCTTTGCTGCAGCGCATGCTCAAGCACGAAAGCAGTTCGACTTCGCCCGCGCGCCATCCGGTGCGCGCCCTGGTGCTGCTGCCCACGCGCGAACTGGCCGACCAGGTGGCGCAGGCGATCAAGGATTACGCCAAGTACACGCAACTGCGCTGTGCCGTGGTGTTTGGCGGCATGGACATGAAACCGCAGACCATCGAGCTGAAGAAAGGCGTCGAGATCCTGGTGGCGACGCCGGGACGCTTGCTCGATCACATCGAAGCCAAGAACGCGGTGCTGAACCAGGTCGAGTATGTGGTGCTCGACGAGGCCGACCGCATGCTCGATATCGGCTTCCTGCCCGATCTGCAGCGCATCCTGAGTTTCCTGCCCAAGCAGCGCACCACGCTGCTGTTTTCGGCTACGTTCTCGTCCGAGATCAAACGGCTGGCGGGAAGCTATCTACAAAATCCGGTGACGATCGAAGTCGGCGGCTCGAACACCACGGCCTCCACTGTCGAGCAGCATTTCTACAGCGTTGGTGACGAGGACAAGCGCCACGCCCTGCATCAGTTGATCAAACAGCGCGAACTCAAGCAGGCTTTTGTGTTTGTCAACAGCAAGCTTGGTTGCGCTCGCCTGGCGCGCTCGTTGGAGCGTGAAGGTCTCAAGACCACCGCTCTGCACGGCGACAAGAGCCAGGACGAGCGGCTCAAGGCGCTTGAAGCGTTCAAGAGCGGCGAGGTCGATCTGTTGGTCTGTACCGATGTCGCGGCGCGTGGTCTGGACATCAAGGATGTGCCCGCGGTATTCAATTTCGACATTCCGTTCAACGCAGAAGACTACGTGCACCGCATCGGCCGTACCGGTCGTGCCGGCGCAGCCGGTCTGGCACTGAGCTTTGTCTCTAAGAGCGATGCCCGCCTTGTGGCCGACATCGAGAAGCTCCTGAAGATCAAGATCGAACTCGAAGCGGTCGAGTTCGATGAAGACGTGCCCGACATCCGCAAGCAGGGACGCATCAATGACGGCCGGCGCATGTATGCCGAAGGCGTGACCGATGACGCGCATCCAGGTCATCGTCACGGTGCGCTGCGTGACGTCGCGCGTGAAGGTCAGTTCGCCCGGCCAGAGCGGCCGCTGCGCCGCGACTATACGCGGCCGACTGCGGCCTCGCGCGATCCGTTTTTTGACAAGCCTTACGAGGCACCGCCGGTTGCTGACGCGGAGGCCAAGCCTTCCTGGGAAGCGGCGGCCCGCCACGGTGCGCGCAGCATCTCGGCCAACATCAAGCCCAAGCGCCGCGTGGCCGCGCTGTTCAAGGCCGAGTAGCGCGCTGGTCGCTTTGCGTTAGCCCGGCTTCTGGGCCTGCACGCATTTCACCTGGATCAGTTCCTGTTTCAAATGGCTGTTGTCGCCGGACGGCGCGGCGCCACCGACGCGCACGGCGCTCAGACAACCACCCCAGACGCAACCGGTGTCGAGCGAGAGCACATCGCTGCGGCCCAGCCAGCCCAGCATCGACCAGTGGCCGAATGCCACCGTGACATCGGCCGTGCGCCGGCCCGGTACTTCAAACCACGGCATGTAACCGCTCGGCGCGGTGGCCGCACCTTCCTTGCTTTCGTGATCCATACGCCCGCGCGCATCGCAAAAGCGCATGCGGGTCAGCGCGTTGACGATCACGCGCAGCCGGTCCGCGCCGGTGAGCGCGTCGCTCCACTCGTCGGGTTCATTGCCGTACATTTGGCGCAGAAAATCGCCGAGCGCTGCTCCGCGCAGGACGGATTCAACTTCGCCCGCCAGGGCCATGGTCTTGGTGGCGCTCCAGTCGGGCAGAACGCCGGCGTGGATCATCAGCAGCGGGTGGCCGTCGATTTGCTCCAGCATCGCCATGCGCTGCCAGCGCAGCCAGTCGAGCATGGCCTCGCGATCGCTCGCCTGCAGGATCTCGTCAAGCGTGTCGCTGCGGCCCGGCTGGCGCACGCCCGCTGCCAGTGCCAGCAGGTGCAGGTCATGGTTGCCGAGCACTGCTTGCGCGGCTGGGCCGTATTGCATTAGGCGGCGCAGCGTGGCCGCCGATTGCGGCCCGCGATTGACCAGGTCGCCGAGCAGGTAGAGCGTGTCGCGGCTTGGCGAGAAGGAAATTACATCCAACAGGCGCTGCAATGCGCCATCGCAACCCTGGACGTCGCCAATCAAGTAAAGTGACATGGTGTTTATTCTCGCTGCTGCGCAATGGAATTTTTGCTGATTGTCTTCTTGACCGTTCTCAACGGGGTCTTTGCCATGTCGGAACTGGCCCTGGCGGCAAGCCGCAAGGTGCGCTTGAATGCGATGGCAGAAGACGGCGACAAGGGGGCGCAGGCGGCGCTGTCGCTGCTCGGCAACCCGAACCAGTTTCTCTCGACCGTGCAGGTCGGGATCACGTCAATCGGCGTGCTCAACGGCATCGTTGGCGAGGCCGCCTTCAGCGCCGGTGTGGCGCGCTGGCTGCACGGCTTCGGCGTGGCCGACAAGGCGGCGGCCATTTCCGCCACGGCCATCGTGGTCACGTTGATCACCTTTACCACCATCATTTTTGGCGAGCTCGTGCCCAAGCGCATCGGGCAGTTGCACCCGGAGCCGGTGGCGCGCTGGGTCTCGCGGCCGATGTTGTGGCTGGCCACGGCGGCCAAGCCTTTTGTGAAACTGCTTTCCGGAACCACCGCCGGGGTGCTCAGGCTGATGCGCATCGACACCAACGCGCTGCGTCCGGTGACCGAAGAGGAAATCAGCGCCAGCCTGGAAGAGGGCGTGGACGCCGGCGTGATCGAGCAGCACGAGCACCAGATGGTGCAGAACGTGTTCCAGCTCGACGACCGGCCGCTGACTTCGCTGATGGTGCCGCGCACCGATGTCGAGTGGCTGGACGCGTCGAACAGCGTGGCGCAATGCCTGAAGCGGGCCGGCAGCGGCGGCGAGAAGGGTGCGCATTCCTGGTACCCGGTCTGTCGCGGTTCGCTCGATGATGTGGTGGGTGTGATCAGCGTCGGCCGTTTGCTGGAACTGGGCGTCGATACGCCGGGCACGATCGAGCCGTACGCAACGCCGGCTTCCTTCGTGCCCGAAACCCTCAGCGGCATGGAACTGCTCGAGCAGTTCCGCGCCAAGGCTGGCCGCTTTGTGTTTGTGGTGGACGAGTACGGCGTGGTGCAGGGCCTGCTGACGCCGCGCGACCTGCTGGAGGCGATCACCGGCGAGTTGCAGCCCGGCGCCCAGATCGACGCCTGGGCCACCGAACGCGACGACGGCTCCTGGCTGCTCGACGGCCTGATGCCGGTGAGCGAGCTCAAGGTGCGCCTGAAGATCGACGAGTTGCCGGAAGAGGAGCGGGGACGCTACAACACGGTGGCGGGTTTGCTGATGTCGGTGTCGGGCCATCTGCCGGCGGTTGGCGAGCGCATCGAGTGCGCGGGCTGGCGCTTCGAAGTGGTGGACCTGGACGGCAAGCGCATCGACAAGGTCCTGGCCAGCGAACGCGTGTGATCGGATCGGATCAGGCTCGCCCCGCGAGGCGATAGGCCAGCAGCCCGGCGAGTTCGTGCAAGACCAGTTGCCATTTTTCGGCTCCCAGCCAGAGCGAATATTGCGTCCAAGCCGTGCTGTCGCCGGTGCGGAAGTCCACCGGGTAGGGCGTCACGTTCCAGCCCGCTTTGCGAAAGGTGGCGACGGAGCGCGGCATGTGAAAGGCCGAGGTCAGCAACAGCCAGGGCTGCCTGGGATCGACACCCGGCAGCGCGGCGCTGAACACGGCATTCTCGTAGGTGGTTCGCGAGGCGGATTCGTAAACGACCTGCTGCGGCGGCACCCCCATGCTGTCGAAGAAGGCCTTGGCCAGTGCTGCTTCGGACGTTCCTTCGGCCAGCAAATTCCCTTCGCCGCCCGTGAACAACAGGCGCAAGTGCGGTTCTTGCCGCAACAGGCTGATGGGCACTGTCATGCGTTCCGCGGCGTCGTTCATCGGGACCTGTCCGTGGCTTTGCCAGATCCGGGCCGACTCCAGTGCGCCGCCCAGCACCACGATGCCGGCGTACTGGCCGAGCCGGCGCTCCGCCGCCGGCTCTGGGTATTGGGCCTCGAGTTGCCGCAGCACGGCATCGGGCAGCGGCTCCCAGCCCTGCAACAGCAGCACCGCGAGGGCGAGCCAGCCCAGGCGCATACCCGAGCGGCGTCGTCGCGGCAGACACAGCAGCGCGCCGAACAGCAGCAGCGCAGCCCAGGCCAGCGGTTGCGTGAAAAACGAGAGCAGTTTTGAAGCGAGAAACATGGGTGCGTCCTGAGACGGTCGAGTGCGGGGCTTGGTCACTATAGCGTGCAGCGCGATTGGCAGGCGCTGAAGTCTTGCCCCGCTCTTTGATGGACAGATATTGATCTCGATCAAAGGCGACTTTTTTAGTATGAGATATGATTTTGCTATATGAAAAGCAGGTCAAAGAGCCTGTGCGGAGGATATCTTTCTCAATAGCGAGAGGTGACATATGTTTCAGGTGCGGATCCATGGCCGCGGCGGCCAAGGCGTTGTGACGGGTGCAGAAATGCTTTCCATCGCAGCATTTCGGGGTGGCAAGCATGCCCAGGCATTTCCCAGTTTTGGTTCGGAGCGAACCGGTGCGCCGGTGGTGGCGTTCTGCCGCATGGACGACAAGGAGATCCGGCTACGCGAGCCCATCATGGAGCCCGACGCCCTGATCATCCAGGACCCGACACTGCTCAACCAGGTTGAAGTGCTCAGCGGTCTGAAGAAAGACGGCTACATCCTGATCAACACCCGGCATACCTTCGAGCAAATGGGCATGGGCGACTATGTCAAGGATTTCAATCCGGCGCATCTGCTGACCGTCGGCGCGACCGAACTTGCGGTCAAGCATGTCGGACGCGCCGTGCCCAACGTGCCCTTGCTCGGCGCCTTTGCGGCCCTGAGCGGCCTTATCACCTTGGCAGCAGTCGAGTCAGCGATCGAGCAGAAGTTTGCCGGCGCCGTGGCGCGCGGCAACGTCGCTGCTGCGCGCGAGGCCTATGAACACGTGATGATGCAGAAAAAACAGATGGAGGCATTCCATGCTTGAACAATGCGAAGGCTCGCATGCCGTTGCGCAGGCCGTGGCCCTGAGCCGCCCGGAAGTCATTTGCGCCTATCCGATTTCACCGCAAACCCACATCGTTGAAGGCCTCGGCGAGATGGTCAAGTCGGGCGCACTGGAGCACTGCGAATTCATCAACGTCGAGTCCGAGTTTGCTGCGCTGAGCGTGGCCATCGGTGCCTCGGCAGCGGGCGCCCGCGCCTACACCGCGACCGCGAGCCAGGGGCTGCTGTTCATGGCAGAGGCGGTCTACAACGCGTCCGGCCTGGGCTTGCCGATCGTCATGACCGTGGCGAACCGCGCCATCGGGGCGCCGATCAACATCTGGAACGACCACACCGACAGCATGTCGATGCGCGATGCCGGCTGGCTGCAGATCTTTGCCGAGACCAATCAGGAGGCGCTGGACCTGCATATCCAAGCCTTTCGCATCGCCGAGGAATTGTCGCTGCCGGTGATGGTCTGCATGGACGGTTTTATCCTGACGCACGCCTACGAGCGCATCGACATCCCGGAGCAGGAACTGGTGGACCGCTACTTGCCGTCGTACGAACCACGCCAGGTGCTGGACCCGAGCGAGCCGGTGACGATCGGTGCCATGGTCGGTCCCGAAGCGTTTACTGAAGTGCGCTATCTGGCGCACGCCAAGCAAATGCAGGCGCTCGAGCTCATGCCGCAGATCGCGCAAGAGTTCAAGCAGGTGTTCGGGCGCGACTCGGGCGGCCTGATCAAGCCGTATCGCCTGGACGATGCCGAGACCATCGTCATCGCGCTCGGTTCGGTGCTAGGCACGATCAAGGACACGGTAGATGATTTGCGCGCTGAAGGCGTGAAGATCGGCGTGCTGGGCATCACGTCGTTCCGGCCATTCCCGATCCAGGCAATTCGCGACGCGATCGCGCAGGCCAAGCGTATCGTAGTAATCGAGAAGTGCTTTGCTGTGGGCATCGGTGGCATCGTTACACGCGATGTGCGCAGCGCTGTGCAAAATCGTCCGCAGCAGGTGTTTGCGGTGATTGCCGGACTCGGCGGGCGCGCCATCACCAAGGCGTCGCTGCACAAACTGCTGCTGCAGGCGGTGGCCGATCAGCTTGAACTGCTGACCTTCCTGGACCTGGACTGGGACATCGTCAACCGTGTGCTCGAGCGCGAGAAGAAGCAGCGCCGCTCCGGCCCGGTGGCCGAGGGGATCCTGCGCGATATCGGCACCGTGTCGTCTCGCATCGCCTGAAACCTTGCGGGACAGGCTGCCGTGAGCAAGCCCTGTCCCCAACTGGAACACATCATGGAACAAACAGTCATCAAGTTCTACCAGACCGGCACCTTCACGGTCGGCAACCGGCTGCTGGCGCCAGAGCAGCGCACCGTGCAGGCCAATACCCAGCGCAACAATTCGCTGAACTCGGGGCACCGCGCCTGCCAGGGTTGCGGCGAGGCGCTGGGTGCGCGCTACGCCATAGACGCAGCAATGCGCGCCACGAAAGGCCAGCTGATCGCTGCCAATGCGACCGGCTGCCTCGAGGTGTTCTCCACGCCCTATCCGGAAACGTCGTGGCAGATGCCATGGATCCACTCGCTGTTCGGCAATACCGCTGCGGTGGCCACCGGCATTGCGGCGGCGATGCGCGTCAAGGGTCGGGAAGATGTGCGCGTGGTGGCTCAGGGCGGCGACGGCGGCACCACCGACATCGGCTTTGGCTGTCTCTCGGGTATGTTCGAGCGCAATGACGATGTGCTCTACATCTGCTACGACAACGAGGCCTACATGAACACCGGTGTGCAGCGCTCCAGCGCGACGCCTCCGGCGGCACGAACGGCGACCACGATGCCGGTCGGCCCGCATCCGGGCAACGTCTTCGGCCAAGGCAAGAACTTGCCGCAAATCGCGATGGCGCACGAGATCCCTTATGTGGCAACGGCAACCGTGGCCGACCTGCGCGACCTCGAGTACAAGGTGAAGAAGGCAATGTCGATGCGCGGCGCGCGCTACATCCACATCTTTGTGCCCTGTCCGCTCGGTTGGGGCGCGGCCTCGCACGACACCATCCGCTTGGCGCGCCTGGCGACCGAGAGCGGCGTCTTTCCTGTGTTCGAGGCCGAGCGCGGTGAAGTGACCGGTGTGTCGAAGATCCGGCGCCGGGTGCCGATCGAGGACTACCTCAAGCCGCAACGGCGCTTTGCCCACCTGTTCGGCAAGACGCCGGACACCGAAACGATCGGCCGGCTGCAGGCAGCCGCCGACCGCAATATCCGCCGCTTCGGCCTGCTCGACCCCGCTTGAAAAATTGCGGACAACGCCGGCGCACCGGGTGTTGCCGGCGTCTGTCCCTCAAGGAGTAAATCATGGAAAAACCTTTTGCCATCACGCTCGACGTCGGCAGTTCGCTGGCCAACCACACCGGCTCATGGCGCACCGAGCGCCCGGTCTATCTGAAGCGCCTGCCGCCTTGCAACAACCAGTGTCCGGCCGGCGAGAACATCCAGTCCTGGCTGTTTCATGCCGAGTCGGGAGACTACGAACAGGCCTGGCGCGTGCTGGTCGAACAGAATCCGTTTCCGGCCGTCATGGGCCGCGTCTGCTACCACTCGTGCGAAGGCGCCTGCAACCGCGGCAAGGTCGATTCGCCGGTCGGCATCAATTCGGTGGAGCGCTTCCTCGGCGACCAGGGCATTGCCCAGGGCTGGAAATTTGCACCGGTGGCCTCGCCGTCGGGCAAGCACGTGCTGGTGGTGGGTGCCGGCCCGTCGGGCCTATCAGCGGCCTATCACCTGGCGCGCCTGGGCCACAAGGTCACGGTGCATGAGGCCGGACCGCTGCCTGGCGGAATGATGCGCTTTGGAATTCCGCAGTACCGCCTGCCGCGCCAGGTGCTCGATGCCGAGGTGCAGCGCATCGTCGATCTGGGTGTGGACATCCACTACAACAGCAAGATCGCCGACGTGCTTAATGCCAAGCGCGAAGGCGGCTTCGATGCCGTCTTCCTTGCAGTCGGCGCGCATATCGCCAAGCGCGCTTTCATTCCGGCCGGCGACTCGGCCCGGGTGCTTGACGCTGTCGCCGTGCTGCGCTCCATGGAGGGCGAAGACAAGCCGATGCTGGGCCGCCGTGTGGTGGTCTACGGTGGCGGCAACACCGCGATCGACGTCGCGCGCACTGCCAAGCGGCTGGGCGCGACCGAGGCCATCATCGTCTACCGGCGCAACCGCGAGAAGATGCCCGCGCATGACTTCGAGGTCGAGGAAGCGCTGCAGGAAGGCGTCATGATCAAGTGGCTCTCCACTATCAAGCAGGCTGGGGAGTCCTCGATTACGGTTGAAAAGATGGCGCTCGACGAGAAGGGCTTCCCGCAGCCGACCGGCGAGTTCGAGACGCTCGAAGCCGATTCGGTCGTGCTGGCCCTAGGGCAAGACGTGGACCTGTCGCTGATCGAAGGCGTGCCGGGTTTGCTTGTGGAAGACGGCGTGGTGCAGGTCAATCCGCAGATGATGACGGGACACCCCGGCATCTTCGCCGGCGGCGATATGGTGCCCGCCGAACGCAATGTGACGGTGGCGATCGGCCACGGCAAGAAGGCGGCGCGCAACATCGACGCCTGGCTTCGCGGTGAGAACCACATTCCGCCGCCCAAGGCGGAACTGGCCACATTCGACAAGCTCAACCCCTGGTACTACAGCGATGCCCCGAAGACCGTGCGACCAATGCTCGACATCATCCGGCGCCAGTCCACGTTCGAGGAAGTGCAGGGCGGGCTCGATGAAAGTAATGCGCTGTTCGAAGCAAGACGCTGCCTGTCATGTGGCAACTGCTTTGAGTGCGACAACTGTTACGGTGTCTGTCCGGACAATGCGGTGATCAAGCATGGCCCTGGCAAGGGCTTTGATTTCAACTACGATTACTGCAAGGGTTGCGGCATTTGCGTATCCGAATGCCCGTGCGGTGCCATCAAGATGGTGCCGGAGGATATCTGAGCCAATACTGACAACAGTCAAGGTGTTGCGGCTGCGGCGAACCGATACTTGTTCGAACAAAAGGAGTTTCGTCATGTTCAAACACATACTCGTTCCAGTGGATGGCTCGTCAACGGCGCAGTTGGCGGTCGACAAGGCAATCGGACTGGCCAAGGCGTTTGGCAGCCGAGTCACGACCATCTTTGTCATCGATCCCTACCCGTTTACCGGCGTCGGGACCGACTTCGCCTACGGCCAGGCCGAGTACCTGAGCGCGGCAACGGCCGAGGCCAACGCAGCGATCAAGGCCGCCAGAACGGCTTTGGAGGGCGCCGGTGTTGATGTGAGCACTTCAGTGGTCGAGTCGCATGCCGCCTGGCGCGGCGTGGTTGAGTCGGCTACCGCAATCGCCGCCGACCTGATCGTCATGGGCTCGCACGGCCGCAGCGGCCTGGAAAAACTCGTGCTCGGCAGTGTCACCCAAGCCGTTCTGTCGCACACCCACTTACCGGTCCTTGTGGTACGCGACTGAAGGCTGGCGTGCGGTCGCGCCGCAGCTTAACGATCATAGGGAACGCAGCAGACGCCTCGCCACGCTAGTCTTTGCGGGTATCCGTATTCTGTGATTGAGATCGCTTGGAAAGTGCTTTTCCAAAAATGATCATCCTGAGTTGTTCAGTTTGCGATCAACGGGAATGCGGATGGATTTCGAATTGAGTCAACTGATAAATCCACATCCAGCTGTGACCAGTAAAGGTGGTTCTTAGATGGACGCTCGACGGCCAGAATCTGTTCAATAGTGGACTTCTTGAACCATGGGAAGTCTTTATAGGAAAGAAACAATTCCTCATTTTCCAGAAGAATCCAGAAACCGTGCTTAGACACGTTTGTAACTTCAATTTCCGAAGTGAGTATTCCAGGCATCTTCAATTTCCTTGATGTGACTCTCGACCACCAACTGAGCCTCACGCAACTGTCATTCATTTAAGCCGGTATACCGGTCCAATGCGACCTGTGGCGTTAACCAGAATTTCGCTTCGCCGTCTGGATGCGAAACATGAACATGAACACGGGCTTCTTCGCGAGAAAAGAAGAAGCAACGGAATTTACCCCAGGCTGATCTTGCACGTTCGGCGCTCGATTGAACATGGTTCGCCTACCGCCCAAGCGTCTGATCCAGGTATGCGCGGATCATCAGCAACCCTGTAAGGCCATGCTCGCGAATGTCTGCGATCGGCGAGCGATCTTGCGTTCCTGGTCGTCATCCAGGCGTAGGCAAGATCGCGATTCTGCGGGAAAAGCATTCTCAAGTCCTGATGGATACCGAGAAAATGAGCCAAGGCCTCAGGATTTATTGTTGCGAGACCTGACGCGCAAAGTTGATCTTCAGCGCTTAAACTCCAATCGTCGAAGAGCTTCATGAGCATGGCGTCTTGATGCTGGCTAATGGAATTCAAATAGACTCTTTTTCTACCAGGTAGCTACCGAGTAGCTCGATCATGGTCTTCTCGTCAATCGCGCCGGCGCGTTTCAACGCCACGATCAAGTCTTCAATCTCGTCGGTCACAACCACATCACCGGTCAATCCGGTAATCACATCCGCAAGAGCATCGTCCTGAGTCCGTACGTATGACAGCTCATGCTGACGCGCAAGATCGAGAACCATTTTCTTTGCGCTTGTGGGCGCAGACCACTGTTTGTATCTCGGATTCAATCTCTTCTCGCGTGCTTCGATCGCGGCCCAGCCATTGATCTCATGGTGTGTCGGGAAATGCCGCAACACATACGGAATCTGCGCGCGCAGCCGCTCCGGCAGATTGTCCTTTTTGGATCCAGCTAGCCCCTGTCGGAAAAGCGCTTGCGCATCTTTCAGAGCTTGCGCTCTTTCCTGCGGCGTTGTCGGACCACGCTCGAGGTCGTCCGGGAAAGCCGGCTCTCCGGAATCGACGTAAGGCCGAGGTTCTTCAGGCGCGAGAAACGGGCCGGTGATCGCCTTCTCCGGCGTCTCCAATTCGCAGTCTTTCGCCCATTGCCTGATCTCCGCAGTTGACGGGTAATCCAGCAAGATTTCCTCGACAGTCTTCCGTTGGTCGTCAGTCAACGAATCGCAGTCGCGTAGCTCGATCAGGAACTCCCAGCCGAAGCGCAAGGACCTGGTTCGTTCGTCGGGCATGGTCATGTTGATTGCTGTCCAATGGATCGCAATTAATATGTTCGCGCAAGCGGCGCAACGTAAAGCCACTCCCGTTCATCGGCCGGCCGCCACAGCACATGCCACTGGAAGCGATTAGCGAACAACCTTGAGACCCGGCGTTTGTTGGATCGAGCACTCATATTTCAACCAGGAAGGCCGGATCAAAGTCGCCGTTCTCAACGCCGCCGTTCTTATGCGGATAGCCGCGCGGATTGCAGACCACACGGGTACCGTTAACAACGTAATCCGACTTGCTATGCATATGACCATGGATCCAAAGGCCCGCCTTACCCATGAGGCGTGATAGATCACTGGCATAAGAGGTTGAAAGCAAATCCTTCGCGAAACGCGGATGGATCGACAGGGGATGCGGCGCCTGATGCGTAACGATCACGGTCTTGGCCGGGTCGCCGCCGTCCTTCAGTTTGTCTTCCAGCCACTCAATACTGCCTCTATGCCGGCGCTCTGTAAGAGCGGGGACAAGGCGCTTCGAAGTCACCCAATAGAACTCGGCCGTTCGCGTCAGCTTGATGTACTTATAATCCATCATGGAGGCCTTGGCGGCTTTCATTGCATCGCTCTTTCTGTCAGCGCCGAATAGCTCGAAGTCCGTCCAAAGACTGCAACCCAAGAACCGAACCCCGCCCAGGTCGATCCCGTCGGTCTCCAGAAAGTCGATGTCGTATTTGTTGGCCGCTTCGCGCATCGTCTCCAGATGTTGGATCCAGTTGTAGCCGTAGAACTCATGATTGCCGGCAACGTACACGATCGGCTTGTCCGGGAACGTCTCGCGCGCCCAGCGAAACCCGCCTACACCGTCATCAATGTCACCAGCGAGGACAACCACATCCGCTTGCGCGTCAATGCGCTCGCCGGCATGTACGGCCGGGAAACTGAGATGCGCCAGGTGCAGATCTGAGAGGACAAGGATTTTCATATTTCGATCACCAAATTCTTGTCGAAGCTCTCGTTTTCATACTCATAGCCTTCGCGCTTCGAATAGTTGATATTTCGGATGTACCCGGCTGGATTTGCCACGACGCGACATCCGCCTATCTGGTAATCGAATCCGTCATGCACATGCCCATGGAGCCACAGATCAACGTTCTCCATCAAGCCTGATAGATCGCTGTTAAATGCTGCATTGAGCGGATTCCCGGCATAGCGGGCATGCACGGACCGCAGATTCGGACCATGATGCGTCACAACCACTGTCTTGCCAGGGAACGGCTTGGCAAGCTCGGATTTGAGCCACATGCGCGAGTCCAAATGCAGGTGAAGCGCATCCTGCGGACTGAAAAGATGACGCCCTTTGCGGATCACATGATGATCATTGAGCCGCTGCGATGCGTAATTCATCTGGAAAGCTTGCGTCAGGGTCGGCTCCAGTTTGTAGTCCGTCCACATGGTGCACCCAAGGAACCGCACCCCGCCAATTTCGACGCTGTTATTTTCCAAAAAATGGATGTTGTTCATCGCCGCGCCTTCGCGGATCTTCTGAAGCATAGGCTCGTACATCCGGCCGTAGTATTCATGATTGCCGGCTACGTAGATGATCGGGATCCGTTCCGCTGCGCGCCAGTCGGCAAAAAGCTTGCAGGCCTCGGCGCCGTTCGCAATATCGCCGGCAAGTACCAGGACATCTGTACCAGGCACAGGCGTAATCAGTCGCTCGCCCGGATAGTCGCGTTGAATGAACTCAAGATGCAGGTCTGAGACCAGATGGATTTTCATGATTTGATTTCTGGTTTCGAGTTGGGCGTTGCACACATCAACGCCAGCTTTTGCCGGAACTCAGCCTTCGGTACCGGCGCACTGATCCCCTCATGCTCATGGGTACGCACATACTTGTCGCGACACCAGGCCGGCCAATGCAGGTAGTCATCGTCAAGCGCAAGCCAGTCGCGCGGCTTGCGGCGCAACACATCAGACCAGATCTGCGTCCCTCTGGGCGCCGCCTTGAACAGGGCCTCATCCATTTTTGAATGAAACGTTGCGCCGATGACCCTCGAACGAAGGGATGGCGGCAGGCGCCTGGCCGCACGATCGCAGCCGTACACACGGGCCCAGCTCGTACTGAGAACTATTCTGACGTCAGGGTAGGGCGCAAGGAATTCCTCCAGCAGCCCGACATGCTGAAAGAGCACGTAATGAGGCGGCGCTTCCAGAACCGCACCTTTGCGCGGATACCAAAGCACGTTCTCATGATGCAGCACCCCGTCGTAATCGAGGTACAGCAGCAACTCGCCGGCGCCGCGAGGGGGTTTATGGTTTGGCATGCTTGTCATTTGGATCACGCCGACAAAGCCTCTGCCGTTACATCCACAGCGTCCCGCACGCCGCCAAAGCGTTTCCATGCGTTCCATGTGTACTCAGCATCACTACCCAAGCCTGGCTTGCCGCGCAGGCCATAAACCCGGCCGCTTGACGTCACACCGCGCATCGTTGCGGGATCGAACTGCATGATGGCGCTGCTGACGCGGCCCGCGTTGTCAGTTTCGCTGTACCCGGCAAAATGGCGAGTTCGCTCGGTACTGTCACGCCACAGCACTTCAAAGACGCGCCAGCCTGAAAGAACAAGTTCTGGTTGATCTTCGACTGGCGCGCAAGCCCAGAGATCTACGGGGATTGTTGGTTGTTTGTTTTTCATCCTTCGGTCCTGGCAAGAACAACCTCGCCCAGTCCGTTTTTGATCGCACGCAAACCGACAGCCAATGCATCAAAGCCCAATTCTTCGCGCACCGCGGCATATTCGTCGCTACGGTCGTCATGTTGATGCCCATGGAAGGTACGTACGACCTGCATAGAGCGCGCAAGATCATCGAGCGCGGCGAACCCATAGGGATGACACGATGGCGCCTCATGGGTCACCAGGATGTCTGCCCACTGCCCTGCCAGCTTGGCAACTTCATCCGGATAGCTCGCGCCATGGAACGTTGATTTTGGTTTCTGGCCTGAGCGAAACTGGTATTCACCGCGGTTCATGGCCGCGTTCTTGTTGGCGAACTTGATATCACCCGGCGGCGTCCACACACGCCCAAGGAAATTACCGCCAAGGCCTGCAACACGTACACCGTCAAGATCGAGCACTTGACCATGCAAGGGTAGGGCGGATCCGCAGTCATGCAGCATCGCCCAGGCCTCATGCGTATCAGCATCATGGTTGCCATGAATGAAGGCAACCCGCACATCCGGCAGGTTGCGAGTCAGAGGCTCAAGGACCTCACGAAATGACAAATGGAAAAGGTCGATGTCGCCCAAGAACACAATCCAGCGCGGCCTCTCAGTGGCATCAAGCAGGGCTTGCGCCACATATTTGAACTCGTTATGCACGTCGCCCAGGAACCAGATACGCCGCAAGGCATCGGCCTTCTCAATGTCGAACGTTTGCATGTCGCGCAACATTACAGACGCTCCAGGAACATTTGGCGCAACAAGGCTTGATGCTCCGCCTGGAACCCCATGCGCGAATTGGTCAGGAGCAGATGGCGGCAGTCGGGCTCGAACCAATGGCTGCGGTCATCAATGGCTACCCATAGCGTTCCCCGATCCTTATGCGCGTTCATCCAGGTCTCACACTCCCATTGGCGATCAAATTGCGGCACATGACCGGGCAGCCAATCGGGCGAGGGCGTTTTGATAGATGGCGTCACACCGATAACACGCAGCTGCAGGGCGGGCGTGAAAAACTCCCGCATGTCTTCCAGAGGAAACTTGTCGCGCCATGAGCTGGAGATCACGATCTCGACACGCGGGAATTCAAGCAGCACCTCTTCAATCAACGACAGATTGCAGAAGACGCTTTCGTCATAGCACGGCTCAGGATGCGTTACCCCGTCAAAGTCCAGAAACAAGATGACGTTCACTTGTAGCCCTCGCACCAGAAGTTAGGTAGCTTGTTTTCCGAGCGCTGACGGACATGCTCATCGCAAAGCATGAGCATGTGAGGCTGAGAGTAATCAATCTGGCCCAGTTGACCGCACACAACACACATATGCTGCGTCTTGGCCTGCGCTGCACCGACGAGCGCGGAGATCGTTTTCTGCAGTTCGGGTGGAGTGCGAGCGTTGACCACTGCCCAATGGAACCGGGCCGAGCCGAATTTTTCCTTGAGCTGGGTCCAATGGAATTTGCGCTTGTCGTCGCCCAGCAGCGTATCGATGTCCTCGCACAGTTTCTCGAATGTCGGCTCCCAGCCATGGGTCATTGACAAGCCGATGTTGTCGCCCTCGAACTGGTAGGGGAAGCGTTCTGTTACGGTATTCATTGGTTGTTCCCTTTCAAAACACCGGATCAATTCCGGCCTCACGTTGCTTGATATGTTCTTCGCATAAGATCAGCAGCCAGCCGCGGTCGGCATGACCTCTGCCAGGCTGGCCGCAGGCAATGCACATGCGCGGCGTCTTGTCTGCAGCAGCATCAACCAGGGCGCTGATTTGTTCCTGCAATGTCGGGTTTGACTCGTCTTTCACATCACGAGCGAGAAGCGTTTTCACTGCGCCCAGCTTGTCGATTTCGTCGATCCTGAGGGCTTGCGGTTCGCCCTGCATTTCCCAGTAAAACCGGGCGGATCCGAACTTCTCTTTGAGCTGGACCCAATGAAAGCCGCGTTTGTCAGATCCCAGTTGCGCGTCGATGTCGATGCAAAGCTTCTCGAAGAGCGATTCCCATCCTTTGGCGATGGACAGGCTGAGATGCTTGCCCGAAAACATATAGGGAAAACGTTCTTGCAGATTTATCGGAATCTTCATTGTTGGCTCCCAGGTTGGAGCCGGGGAAGATTTTGTTTCAGGCCCGGCTCTTTGGCTTGGCAGGCTGAAACTGGGGGTAAACGTCAGGAATCAGCGCAGCGCAACACTGGCAATATCGCTATTGCCGTCCGGAAGGTGATCATGATGTTGGTAAACATACGATAAGGATACACGGGGACTTATCAGGATGCAACAAAAATCCGAGCAGATGGATTGTGTCGAGGCATATTCGACTTGCGCAAGTTACAAGCAACAAATAAACCACCCCGATGGCCACCCCAAACTGCTCCACTTATGGCCACCCAAACTGCCCCAGGCAGGACGGCTAAATTATCAACTCTTTGGCCCGGCTGATTCGGACTTCCTTTCTTGGTAATTCCTCCCTGACTTTTTGGAATTTTT
>CAIKMZ010000100.1 GCA_903828665.1 uncultured beta proteobacterium | reverse complement strand
GCTTTCGCGCCGCCTTCGACTTCATGCGATTGCGCGCCGATGCCGGTGAAATCGACGAGGTGCTGGCGGACTGGTGGCAGGAATTCAGCCTGGCCGACGACAACCTGCGCCAGGACATGGTCGACGAGGTGCGCGCCGAGCAGGCGCAGAAGCCGCGTGCGCCGCGTGTGCGCCGCGCCCCGGCGCCGCACGATGCACCGCACGATGGGCCGCGCGCTGCCGACGAGCCATTGACCGAACGTGCTGAGCAGGCCGCCGACGCAGCCCCGTCCGATGACGGCCAGGCACCCCGCAAGCGCCGTCGCCGCCGCCGTTCCGGTGGTCCGCGTCCGGAGGGTGGCGCAGCGCCTGACGCCGGCGTCTGATCCGGCACTTTGGCATGCGAGCGGCCGTCACGGCTTTCGTCGCACTCGGCGCCAATCTCGGCGATCCGCAGTCGGCCGTGGCCGATGCCATGGAACGCGTCGGCGCAATCAAGGGGGTCCGACTGGTGCGACAGTCCGCGCTGTACCGCACCGCGCCGATCGATTCCAGCGGCCCCGACTACATCAATGCCGTGGTCGAGATCGAGACCGCACTGACGGCACCGGCTCTGCTGATTGAACTGCAGCGCATCGAACACGAAGCCGGGCGCTTGCGTCCCTACCGCAATGCCCCGCGCAGCCTGGACCTGGATCTGCTGCTCTACGGCGACGCCCGCATCAGCAGCGAGGCGCTGACCGTTCCCCATCCGCGCATGCTGGAGCGCGCCTTTGTGCTCGTGCCGCTCGCCGGGATTGCGCCGCAGCGCGTCACGGTCGCGCAACTGGCGGCGGTGCGTGACCAGCTGATCGAAGCAGTCTGATCCGGCGCGCTGCGCGGCACGCGCGCAGCGCGCAGCACGATCGCCGGAGCGCCGGATTTTCGGACGCCAGGAGACGAGCAAAAGCGCGTACGCGGCATGCCGAAGATGGCACAATGCAGCAACAGTCGAGGAAGTCAAA
Source organism: uncultured beta proteobacterium (assembly GCA_903828665.1). Classification (GTDB taxonomy): domain Bacteria; phylum Pseudomonadota; class Gammaproteobacteria; order Burkholderiales; family Burkholderiaceae_C; genus Rhodoferax. The sequence goes on along the minus strand of CAIKMZ010000100.1, from coordinate 1,519 downwards.
GGAGCGGCGCCGAGTGATGGAAGCGAGCCAGTCAGATTCCGCGTCGCCCCGGCGAACCGACACAGACCAGCGTGCGCCCGGCCTGGTCATGTTCCGCCGGTTCATGCTCCTGGCCATCGCCTTCCTGCTGATGGCGACCCTCGTCGGCGTGAGCTTTGTCATTCTGCAAGGCCGTCAGCTCGAAGAGCGCGAGTACAGCAATCTGGAGAGTATCGCCAGGCTCAAGACCGAACAGATCGAAAATTGGCTCCAGGAGCGCACTGGCGATGCCGCGACCCTGCATGCATCGAAGGGCCTGGTTCCCATCATCCAGCGATTCATCAAGGACCGGGCCAACACGGAGTCGCGCAACTTCTTGCTGGATCGACTCGACGTCATGCGCGAGTCGTTTTCCTACAGCAGCATTCTGCTTTTGGACAGGGCCGGGCATCTCTTGCTCAGCAGCGGCACTGACACCGACATGCCCGCGGCTGCGCACGCGATCTATCTCAGCGCCATGGATCAGGATCGGGTGCTCTCCACGGACCTGTATCTGGACGAACAAGGCAACGTCCAGATGCACTGGATCGTGCCGATCGTTCCCGAGGACCAGCCGCAACAGGTTCCGGTTGCGGCCGTCGTGCTGCGCGTCGATCCGAAAACCTTTCTTTACCCGTTGATCAGCACATGGCCGACCCGCAGCGCCAGCGGCGAGGTTTCCCTGGTTCGCAGGGACGGAGATTTCGTGGTCGCCCTAAGCGATCTGCGTCACGTCAAGGACGCGGCCCTGAAATACAAGCGCCCGCTGCACACTCCTTCTCTGCCCGCTGCGATCGCGGTTCAATCAGACCATCCCGGCACCATGCGCAGCGTGGATTACCGTGGCGTCGACGTGCTGTCGGGCTACCGCCCCGTCAAAGGAACGGATTGGCGACTCGTCGTGCGGATCGATCGCGCCGAGGTGCTCGCACCGATGTGGCAGGCCTTCCGGTGGATCGCCGCCATCATGCTCGCCGCGGTGCTCGCGGCCATGTTCGCGTTCTGGAAGCTGTTGCACCAGCAGCGCGCACTGCAGGCGCTTGAGATCGACACCGAGAAGCTCAAGGTCAACGCGCAAATTCAATCGCTGGGCGACAACCTGCCCAATGGCTTTGTCTATCGCTATCAGCGGATGCCCGATGGAAAGTCGAGTTTCTCCTACATCAGCAACGGCGTCGAAAAGCTGCTCGGTCTGCAGCCCGCTCAGGTCATGGCCGATGCGTCGGTGCTGTTTGCAAACATCGCGCCCGAATCGATGCAGGCGTACGCGAAGGCGGAAGTCAGGAGCGCACAGGACCTGAGCGCCTATTCCGGTGTACTGCTGTACAACCTGCCCCGTGCGCATAAGCTCTGGCTGCATGTCAGTAGTGTCCCAATGTTCTCACATCAGGGCTTCGTAAGTTAATGATTTGCTTGCAGAATTCGGCATTCCAGTCTGGTCTCGATTTGAACGTCGAGCGTCAGACTTATGGCCTTTTGCGCACGTGCGCGAAAGGTCGGT
>CAIKMZ010000099.1 GCA_903828665.1 uncultured beta proteobacterium | reverse complement strand
TTGCACAGACGGATTCTTGGCCTTGCGGCAGCGCACGGTTTGCGATTAATCAAGCCCGCAACCGAATCGTCGGCGCCTGGCCGTCAAGGCCAGTTTTCCAGGCCTGGCGCGCTTGTGTATTCGCAAGCCGCCCCGATATCAATTTTCTATCATTTCATTGCACCTGCGGTGCAGGTGCGTCCTGCTGCAAACCGGTGCGGCCCTGGCTTTCGAATGCGTCCGCTTGCAGCAGCCGCAGCTGCATCCCGCCACGAGGAAAGGGATTGACCATGAAGACGAAAAACTGGGTACTGACTTTGGGCGCGATCGCCCTGATCGCCGCGGCAACGTCCGCTGCCTTTAACCTGAAACCGGCCGACCGGCTGGCCAAGGAGAGCACATCCGGCAGCGCCTCTGCAACGGCGCTGGCCGGCGCACCGCCAGCATCCACGCTGCCGGCGATTCCGCCCGGGGTCACGCCCAACTACCGCGCCATCGTGCAGCAGGCAGGCCCGGCCGTGGTCGGCGTCACGGTGGCGGGCCAGCATGCAGGCAGTTCGGCTGAAATGCCGTTCGACCTCGATGACCCGTTCTTCCAGTTCTTCCGCGGTCTGCCGGGATTTCAGCTGCGCGTGCCGCGCCAGGGGCGCGGTGACGCCGTCCCGTTCCGGAGTCTGGGCTCGGGCTTCATCATCGCCAGCGACGGGCTGATCCTGACCAACGCGCATGTGGTGCGCGAAGCCAAGGAGGTCACCGTCAAGCTCAGCGACCGGCGCGAGTTTTCGGCCAAGGTCCTCGGCTCGGATGCGGCCACCGACATCGCCGTCCTGCGCATCGATGCCAAGGGCCTGCCGGTCGTGCGCCTGGGCGATGCGCAGCAGTTGCAGGTGGGAGATCCGGTGCTGGCCATTGGTTCGCCGTTCGGCTTCGAGCAGACCGCCACGCAAGGCATCGTGAGCGCCAAGGGGCGCTCGCTGCCCGGCGACGCGTCCGTTCCCTTCATCCAGACCGATGCGGCCGTCAATCCAGGCAATTCGGGCGGGCCGCTGTTCGATGGCAGCGGCGCCGTCGTCGGCATCAACGCGCAGATCTATTCGCAGTCCGGCGGCTTCCAGGGCCTGTCGTTTGCGATCCCGATCAATGTGGCGCTGAAGGTCAAGGACCAGATCCTCGCCAGCGGACATGCATCGCACGCGCGGCTTGGCGTCACGGTGCAGGACCTGAACCAGGGCCTGGCCGAGTCGTTCGGCCTGAGCCCTCCGGACGGCGCCCTGATCGCCAATGTGGCGCCCGACAGTGCCGCTGCGGCGGCCGGCCTCAAAGCGGGCGACATCATCACCGAAGTGCAGGGTGAGGCGGTCGTGCGTTCCGGCGACCTGAGCAGCCGCATCAGCCTGGCCACACCGGGCGAAACCGTGCGCCTGAAGGTCTGGCGTGACAAGGCGGCACGCGAAGTCACGGTCAAGCTCGGGCGCTCCGAGGACGGGGCGAAGACGCCGCAGCCGCGCGACGCCCGGGCCGAGCCCGGTCAGCTCGGTCTCAAGCTGCGCGCCCTCGCGTTCGATGAACAGGCCCGCCTGCATCTCAAGGCCGGTCTTCTGATCGAAGGCGTGGCCGGCGCGGCCGCGCGCGCGGGCGTCGTGCCCGGCGATGTGCTGCTGTCGATCAATGGCGTGGCCGTGCACTCGGTGGACCAGGTGCGTGCCGTCATCAGCAGCAAGCCCAGGCGCATCGCCCTGCTGATCCTACGCGATGGCGAGCGCATCTTTGTGCCGGTGGAACTGGACTGATGCCGCCATTGACAACTCGCAAGGCGTCCGCCGCGAAGCTCTGTAGTCTGATCGGCGGATTGCGCGCAACCCCATGCAGGCAGTCCCTTGATACTTTCAAAAAAAAGGAGTAGTCCTCATGAGCAAATTGCGTTTGTTTGAGCCGCGCTTGTTCGAGCCCGCACTGAGCGATCCGTTTGATTCCATGTTCAGCCGATTCATGGCGCCCATGCGAAAAGCCATGGAAGACGGGTCCCTCGACATCAAGCTCGATGTCACGGAATCCGACGGCCTGTACAAGGTCCGCGCCGACATACCGGGCGTCAAGAAGGACAACATCAATGTGCGCATCGACGGCAATGTCATCCAGATCGACGCCGAGGCCAAGAAGGAGAAGGAAACCAAGGAGAGCGGCGGCAAGGTGCTGCGCAGCGAGCGCTGGGAAGGCGCGGTGTCGCGCACCTTCTCGCTGGCGCAGGATGTCGACGAAGCGAAGGTCACGGCCAAGTACGAAGACGGCGTCCTGACGCTTGAGCTGCCCAAGAAGGCCACGGCCGCCGCGAAGCGGATCGCCATCCAGTGACAGCGCAACCAGGCAGTCCGGTTCGGGATGGAGCCGGGCTGCTGTTTTTCACCAATGCAGAGCAGGAGGACCTATGTTGAAGATACTGATTGCGGTGGACGGATCCGATCTGGCCAACCGCGCGATCGAGACCGTCGGCGAGATGGTCCGCTCCGGCCTCGATGTGCAGGCGTGCCTGATCTGCGTCAGCCCCAATATTTTCCTGGAGCCGGCCTTCTCTGCTGACTACAGCTATGTCGCGATGCAGAAGGTCGAGGAGGAGCAAAGGCGCCAGCAGGACTTGACGCTGGGCAAGGCCACGGACCTGGCCAGGGCGCAGGGACTGCGGCTTGCCGACCCGGAGCGCGCCAATGGCGTGATCGCCGATGAGATCGTGCGCGTTGCCAAGGAACGCAAGGTGAACCAGATTGCGATGGGCACGCGCGGCATGGGCGCCCTGGGCAGCGTATTCATGGGCTCGGTCGCGCAGCGCGTGGTCCATCAGTCGCCGGTGCCGGTGCTGCTGGCCAAGTAGGCGCTGCAGGCGGTCGGTTCACGGCGCCAGGACAGACGCGCGCGCTGCGCCTTGCGCCTAGGCTTCCACATGGATACAGTTGCGACCGGCCTTTTTGGCCAGGTACAAGCTTCTGTCAGCACGTTCCAGCAAGGTCGCGTCGCTGTCGCCGGCAACGTAAGCCGCCAGGCCGATCGACACCCGAATGGGCAGCGCTCCCAGCGCTGGAAGCAGCAGGTCCGCGATGCCCACACGCATGCGTTCACAGACGGTCAAGGCCGTTTCGATGCTGCTGCCCTCCACCAGCACCACAAACTCCTCTCCGCCATATCGGGCAAGGTAGTCCACCGCACGGATCGAATCGCCGATGCGTTTGGCGACCGCGACCAATACTTCGTCGCCCACAGGATGCCCCAGGGTGTCGTTGATCCTCTTGAAGTGGTCCAGGTCGATCATGCACAGGGCAAACCCGTGGCACAGATTGCGTTCACAGCGCATGACCTGATGGCGCATGGTCTCTATCAGGTGCCGGCGGTTGAACACACCGGTGAGTGAGTCGTGTTGCGCCATGTCCCGGATCGTCAACAAAGATCGCGACAACTCGGCCCTGACCCGGCTGATATAGCCTCCCATCAGGCAAACGAAGCCCATGACCCCCGCCAACGCCAGCAGGTTCATCAATTCGACGGGCAGCAGAACGCGATCCGGGTGGTTGCGAAGCAGCAACCCGATCACGCCCGCATAACCCACCAGACCCACCGCGCCCACGCGTGCCATCTGGTGCACGCGCAGACGCAGCACCCCAAACAGCAGCGGCACAGGAAACAGCATCAGGAAGGTGCCGCGCGCCTCGACTGCGTTGTAAACCAGCACCATGACGGCGAACATCGAGACCAACAGTTGCGCCTCGGTCAGGCTTGGGTCACGCACCATCAGGTTCCAGCCGAAGCGAAAGATCAGAAACAGCGCCAGGTTGACCAGGCCGAACCCAAAGGCCCACCAAACCGGCACCCAGGCGGGCATGTAACCCAACCAGGCACATCCCTGTACCAACAAGCCACAGGCCACATACGTGGCAACCGCCATGTAGAAGCGGCGCAAGCGCAAATTCTGCTTCAGGTCCAACTCGTGCATGCCCGACACCGGCGGCTGGTGGTGTGCGGAGTCGGCAAAAGCGGATGCCGTCGCTGATTTTGAACTTTCAAGCATGCGCGAAGATTAAACCATGGCGGCGTGTGTGACGTATCGACAGCTGGCGCGACGTCCTGGCCCAAGCCTTGCCATGATCAAGCTGGCCAGCCCGCGCTGCGACAATCCAGCCATGTTCCATATCGTCCTGGTCGAACCTGAAATCCCGCCCAACACGGGCAACGTCATCCGGCTCGCCGCCAACACCGGCTGCACGCTGCACCTGATCGAGCCGCTCGGCTTTTCGATGGACGACAAGCACATGCGCCGCGCCGGGCTCGATTACCACGAGTACGCCGAGCTCAAGTGCCACGCGAGCTGGAGCGCCTTCCTCGCATCGGAGCAGCCGGCGCCGGAGCGCATGTTCGCGTTGACCACGCGCGCCAGCCGTCTCGTGCATGAGGTCGCCTTCGCGCCCGGTGACTGGCTGGTCTTCGGCGCCGAGACGCGCGGCCTGAGCGAGGCGGTGCGGCAATCATTTGCCGCCACACAAAACATCAAGCTACCGATGATCGAGGGTCAGCGCAGCCTCAACCTGTCGAACGCCGTGGCCGTCACGGTGTTCGAGGCCTGGCGGCAGAACAAATTTCAGGGGTAATAGCGCGCCATCGACTCGGCGACGCAGACCGGCTTGGTGCCGCCTTCGCGCTCGATGGTCGATTCCCAGGTCATCTGGAAACCGCCCCGGTCGATCGGCTCGTACTTGAGCAGTTTCATGCGGGCGCGCAGGCGGCTGCCCACCGGCACCGGCGCCGGAAAGCGAACCTTGTTCAAGCCGTAGTTGACACCCATGCGCGCCTCTTCGATCTTCAGCGATGACTGGAAGAACTGCGGCAGCAGCGACAGGGTCAGGTAGCCATGCGCGATCGGGCCCCCGAACGGGCCGGCCTTGGCCTTCTCGACATCGACGTGAATCCACTGGTGGTCGCCCGTGGCCTGTGCAAACAGGTTGACCTGCTCCTGCGTGATGGTGGTCCAGTCGCTGACCACGACTTCCTGGCCCACAAGGGCAGTCAGTTCGGCTAGGGTTTGAAGTATTTTCATGCTGCCACTGTAGCGAAACGCCGGTCCGGCCCTTGTCAGCTGAGCGACAAAGCGGCGGCACCGCATCTTTGCGGTATCTTCGCGGCATGGCCATCCCCTATGCCCGCTGCCCCAAGTGCGGCCATCAACCGCTCCCCGCCGACCAGGCGTTGCCGACGGCGTGCCCGGCCTGCGGCGTGATCCTGGCCAAGGCGGGCCAGCCGCTGGCCCGGACGTTACCGGACGACCCCGACCCGCCGAGCGCTGCGCAAGACCCGGCGAAGCCGGCAACGGCCCTGGGTTTGCGGGTCCAGCTTGCCCTGCTGGTGGCGCTGATGATCTGGAGCTGGATGCTGATTCGGCTCGATTACCGCAGTGGCGAATTCGGGACAAGCTTTCTGCACCGCCCGCTGCTGGTGTTCCACGAGGCCGGCCACATCATCTTCATGCCGCTGGGCCATTGGTTGTCCGTCCTCGGCGGCACGCTGGGGCAGTTGCTGATGCCGGCCACCATGGCCGGGGCCTTGCTGCTCAAGAACCGCGACCGCTTCGGCGCCGCTGTCGGCGTCTGGTTCGTCGGCGTGTCGCTACTCGATGTCGCACCCTACATGTACGACGCGCTGCAACCGCAACTCATGCTGCTCTCGGGCAGCACCGGCGAGGCTGGCGGACACGACTGGATCTATCTGTTCGACAGCACCGGGCTGCTGGCGCGGGCGCAGTCGATCGGCCGCCTGACCCACCGCCTGGGCGCGCTGGTCATGCTGTTGGCGCTGGCCGCAGCGGCACGACTGCTTTGGCGCAATCGGCAGACTATGGCACTGCGTCCCACACCAGCTTGACGCCGGTGAGAAACATGCCAAGGTAGATCAGGCGGTAGAACACCAGCTGATCGATGCGCCGCGCCAACCAGACGCCGAACCACACGCCAAAGGGCGCGATCGGCAGCAGCACCAGCGAGGTCGCCAGGTTGCGCATGTCCAGCAGGCCCAGCCAGGCATAGGGAATCCACTTGGCCAGATTGATGACGAAGAAGAAGAACGCCATGGTGGCGGTGAATTTCACCGGCGACAGGCGCAGCGGGATCACGTAGGCGTTGATGGGCGGGCCGCCGGCGTGCGCGATGAAACTGGTGAAGCCCGAGGTGGCCGTGAGGATGGCGCCGAGCCAGCGCGGCGGCGGCGCGCTGTCAGCCTTGGGCGGGAACAGCAGGCGCTGCGCCAGAAACAGCAGCGTGAAGATGCCGACGATGCCGGCCACGATGTGCGCCGGCAGCAGCTTGAACAGCAGCGCGCCGATCACGATGCCGACCAGGCCGCAGGGCACGAGGAACTTCAGCAGTTGGAGGTCGAAGTCCTTGCGGAATGCCGCCATGCCCAGAATGTCCATCAGGAACAGGATCGGCATGAAGATGGCAACCGACTGCGGCACGCTCACCGCCAGCGCCATCAGGGGCACGGCCAGCGAGCCGAAGCCCGCGCCAAAGCCGCTCTTGCTGACACCCATCAGCAGCACGGCCGGAATCGCGACCGCGTAGAAGTGGGGGTCGGTGATCAGCGGAAAACTCAAACCCGTTCCAGGATCAGCGCAATGCCCTGCCCGACGCCGATGCACATGGTACACAGCGCGTAGCGACCGCCCATCTGCTGCAACTGGTTGACCGCAGTGGTTGCGAGCCGCGCACCCGAAGCACCGAGCGGATGACCCAGCGCGATCGCGCCGCCCCAGCGGTTGACGCGTTCGTCGTCGTCCTGCAAGCCCAGCAGGCGCAGCACGGCCAGCCCCTGCGCGGCAAAGGCCTCGTTGAGTTCGATCACGTCCATCTGCGCCAGCGTGAGACCGGTCAGCGCCAGAACCTTCTGCGTGGCCGGCGCCGGGCCGATGCCCATGACGCGCGGCGCCACACCGGCCGTGGCCATGCCGACGATGCGCGCCTTGGGCGTCACGCCGTTCTTCGCCGCGGTCTTCTCGTCGGCCAGCAGCAGCGCGCAGGCGCCGTCGTTGACGCCGCTGGCGTTGCCCGCCGTGACGCTGCCATCCGGCCGCACGATGGGCTTGAGCTTGGCGAGCACCTCCAGGCTGGTGGCGCGCGGATGCTCGTCCTGGTCCACCACAATCGGATCACCCTTCTTCTGCGCCAGGCTCACCGGCGTGATCTCGCGCGCCAAGTGGCCGGCCTGCTGCGCCGCCACCGCCTTCATCTGGCTGGCCAGCGCCATCTTGTCCTGCGCTTCGCGGCTGATCTTGTGCTCGACGGCCACGTTCTCGGCCGTCTCGGGCATGGAGTCGATGCCGTATTTCTCTTTCATCAGCTTGTTGACGAAGCGCCAGCCGATGGTGGTGTCATAGACCGCGTTGTTGCGGCCGAAGGCGCTGTCCATCTTGGGCATGACGAAGGGCGCGCGGCTCATGCTCTCGACGCCGCCGGCGATCATCAGAGTGGCTTCGCCCGACTTGATGGCGCGCGCCGCCGTGCCAATGGCGTCAAGCCCTGAGCCGCACAGGCGGTTGATGGTGGCGCCGGGCACGTCGATCGGCAGGCCGGCCAGGAGGGAGGCCATGTGGGCGACGTTGCGGTTGTCCTCGCCGGCCTGATTGGCGCAGCCGAACAGCACGTCGGTGACGGCTTGCCAATCCACATTTGGATTGCGCGCCAGCAGGGCCTTGAGCGGGATGGCGCCGAGGTCGTCGGTGCGCACGTTGGCCAGGGCGCCGCCGTAGCGGCCGAAGGGGGTGCGGATGGCGTCGCAGATGAAGGCTTGGGTCATGGCATGGTTCCTGTAGCGGTTAGGGCGCCGGCAAGGCCGGGCGTGATGCGAAGCGCCAAGGATAAACGCTGCGGCCCGCGCGCCATGTCACCCTGGTTGCCCCGCGCGATAATCTGCAGCCATGTTCAATCCATCCCAAGCCGATGTGCGCCGCTACTTCTGCGCGGTCTATGCCAAGTCCCGCTCCGGCCAGCCGCTCGAGGCGCTCGAGACGATCGCCAGCCTGTGGATTGACGAGCACCCCGAATACCACGCCGAGCTGGCCGATGTCGACGCCGCGCTGGCCAGCATGCAGCAGACGCAGGAGGGCAAGACCAATGCGTTCTTGCACCTGTCCATGCATGTCTCGATCAGCGAGCAGTGCAGCATCGACCAGCCGCGCGGCATCCGCCAGGCCGTCGAACTGCTGACGCACCGGCGCGATTCGCTGCACGACGCCCACCATGAAGCGATGGACTGCCTGGGCCGCATGCTGTGGGAAAGCCAGCGCGCCGCGCGAGCGCCAGACGGCGAGGCTTACATCGCCTGCGTCCAGCGCCGCGCGACGCAGGACTGACGCCGGCTTCAAGACACGCCCCCGGAACATGCACTGCATCATCGAATACGCCGACAGCCGGCACCGCCAGCAGGTCATCGCGCTCTGGAAAACCGTGCTTGGCTACACCGCCGCCCACAGCGAGCCGGGCCTCTCGATCGACAAGAAGCTGGCCATGCAGGACGGCTTGTTCTTCGTGGCCGCGGCGGATGGCGCCGTGGTCGGGACCGTCATGGCCGGCTACGACGGGCACCGCGGCTGGCTGTATTCGGTTGCGGTCGATCCGTCGCAGCGCAAGCAGGGTTTGGGCGCGGCGCTGGTGCGCCACGCCGAGCAGGCCCTGAGCGCGCGCGGTTGCCTGAAGATCAATCTCCAGATCGTCGGCGGCAACGACAGCGTGAGCGCGTTCTACGCGTCGCTCGGCTACGTCATCGAGCCGCGCATCAGCATGGGCAAGAAGCTCGGCCAGAACATTCCGTGGCCGGCGCAAGCCGGCTGAACACGCGGGCCGACCAGGCCTGTTTCACTGGCGATTCGGGTATCTACTGATGCCCGCTTTCCGCATCAACAGTACAGTTGTGTATTGAAGCCAACGAAGCAAGCGAAGACGATGGAAAGAATCTGGATCCAAAGCTATTCGCCCGGCGTTCCGGCGCAGATTGACGTCAGCGCACTGGGCTCGATCGCGAGCTATTTCGACGATGCCGTCAAGGCGTTCGGCGAGCGCCGCGCGTTCGTCAGCGGCTCCACCGGCGTGGCCATCAGCTACCTTGCGCTGGACCGCTTGACGCGCCAGCTGGCGGCCTACTTCCAGTCCGTGCTGCAGCTGCCGCCAGGCGCGCGCGTGGCGCTGATGATGCCCAACCTGCTGCAATACCCGGTGTGCCTGTTCGGCCTGCTGCGCGCCGGCTACGTGGTGGTCAATGTGAACCCGATGTACACGGCGCGCGAGCTGCAGCACCAGCTCAACGACTCGGGCGCGCAGGCGATGATCGTGGTCGAGGTCTTCGCCCATACGCTGGCCAAGGTCATCGCCAACACCGAGGTCAAGCACGTGGTCGTCACCGGCCTGGCCGACATGATGCCCTGGCCCAAGCGCGTGCTCGGCAACTTCCTGATCCGAAAAGTCAAAAAGGCCGTGCCGCCGTATTCGCTGCCCGGCAGCGTGGACTTTCTGGACATGCTCGCGCAGGGCGCGGCCGCGCCCTTCAAGCCGGTCGCCATCGCGTCGGACGACCTGGCGTTCCTGCAGTACACCGGCGGCACCACCGGTGTCGCCAAGGGTGCCATGCTGACACACGGCAACATCCTGGCCAACGTCAAGCAGGGCCAGGTCTGGAGCGAACCCTTCCTGGACCGCAGCGAGGAGCTGATCAGCATCACCGCGATTCCGCTGTACCACATCTTCGCGCTCGGCGGCTGCCTGGGCATGGTCGGCATGGGCGGCACCAATGTGCTGGTGGCCGATCCGCGCAACATCCCCGCCTTCGTCAAGGTGCTGAGCCAATACCGCTTTGTTTCGCTGCCAGCCGTGAACACGCTGTTCAACGGCCTGATCAACGACCCCGGCTTTGCGAAGGTCGATTTCAGCAAGCTGCGCTTTGCCATCGGTGGCGGCGCGGCCGTGCAGCGCCCCGTGGCCGAGCGCTGGCACGCCATCACCCAAACGCCGCTGGTCGAAGGCTACGGACTGACCGAATGCTCGCCGACGGTCACCGTCAACCCGTTTGACCTCAAGGAGTTCAACGGCAGCATCGGCCTGCCCGTGCCGTCGACCGAGGTCTCGATCCGCGACGGCGAAGGCCGGGAACTGCCGCCCGGCAAGGCCGGCGAGCTCTGCGTCAAGGGGCCGCAGGTCATGCGCGGCTACTGGCGCCGGCCGCAGGAGACCGCCGCCGTGATGACGCCCGACGGCTTCCTGCGCACCGGCGACGTCGCGGTGATGGACGACAAGGGCTTTCTGAAGATCGTCGACCGCATCAAGGACATGATCCTGGTCTCGGGCTTCAACGTCTACCCGAACGAGATCGAGGAAGTGGTGATGATGCACCCCGACGTGCTCGAGGTCGCCGCCGTCGGCAAGGCGAGCCCGAACTCGGGCGAGATGGTCAAGATCTTCGTCGTGAAGAAGTCGGCGTCGCTGACCGAAGAGGCGCTGATCCGGCACTGCCGCGAGAACCTGACCGCCTACAAGATCCCGCGCGCGATCGTGTTCCTCGGTGAGCTGCCCAAGAGCAACGTCGGCAAGATCCTGCGCCGCGAACTGCGCGACCAGGCCTGAGGCTGCGCCGCCCAAGCCCATGAGCAGCACGCTGATCATCGCCCTGCCCCTGCTGGCGCTCTACATCGCGTTTCTGCTGTGGTACGGCGGCCGCGGCAAGCCGCTGAGCGAAGCCGAGCTTCTGCAGTTCGAGCGCGAGCTCGGCGCGCTCGGTAGCGATGCGCAGGGCCATTCGGCGTCCGAGCTCGTGCGCCTGCTCGCTGCCAGGGATGACGGCCGCGAGTTCATCATGCACAACCTCGTGCGCTACCGCGCCAAGGCGCTGTACCCGAGCGGCCATTCGTATGGCGACAGCGCGCGCGCCGCCGACAAGCGCTACGGCCGCGCCGCCCTGTGGCCGATGCTGCGCCACGGCTCCGTGCCCGTCTTTCTGGCCAAGTGCAGCGGACGCTTCATCGACGGCGACGACGCGCCGCCGTGGGACTACGTCGCCATGGTGCGCTACCGCAGCCGGTGCGACTTCCTGCGTTTTGCCGTGGCCATCGAAAGCCGCGACATCGCCATCCACAAATGGGCCGCCATCGAGCAGACCTACATCACACCGCTCAAGCCGCTGGCCAGTCTGTTCTTCGTGCGCAGCGCCGTCGGCGTTGTCTTCGCGCTAATCGGGCTTGGCTTCATGCTGCTTCGGGCCTAGCACGCCATGCTGCGCAACATGAGCAAACCGGGATCGCCACCATGAAACTGAAAAAAACCTTGGCCATCTCGCTCGCGGTGACGGCGGCGCTGGCCGTGGGCGTCTACGCCAATCGCCTGCGGATCCTGCAGTACTCGCTGGGCTGGCACACCGATTTCAAATACCCGCGCGATCCGAATCACCCCGTGCCCTGGATCGACGGCCCGGCAGCGGCGGTGCAGGCGGTGTCGCAGCGGCCGCCGAACATCATCGTGATCCTGGCCGATGACCTCGGCATCAACGACGTCAGCACCTTCGGCGGTGGCCACACGGCCGAGGGCGTGCCGACGCCCAACATCGATGCCATTGCGGGCGACGGCGTGCGCTTCGATCAGGGCTACGCAGCAGCGGCCGTCTGCACGGTTTCGCGCGCCGCCTTGCTGACCGGGCGTTACCCGTGGCGCTTCGGCGTCGAGTTCACGCCCACGCCCGGCGCCATGGCGCGGGTTGCCGGTGCGCTCTACGCCGATCCGGACCGTCTGTACCCGGTCGTCATCGACCAGGACAAAGCCAAGGCGTCCAAGGACTTCAACGATCTGGGCATGCCGCCGACCGAGCAGACCGTGGCCAAGTTGCTCAAGCCGCGCGGCTACCACACCATCCACATCGGCAAATGGCATCTGGGCAGCACGCCCGAAATGCGGCCCAACAACCAGGGCTTTGACGAAAGCCTGTTCATGGAGAGTGGCCTGTACCTGCCGGAGAACGACCCGCGCGTGGTCAACTCGAAGCAGGACTTCGACCCGATCGACAAATTCCTGTGGCCCAACATGCGCTTCGGCGTGAGCTACAACGCAGGCAAGTGGTTCGAGCCCAGCAAGTACCTGACCGACTACTTCACCGACGAAGCCATCACCGCGATCAAACGCAACAAGAACCAGCCATTCTTCATGTACCTCGCGCACTGGGGCGTGCACACGCCGCTGCAGGCGAGCAAGGCCGATTACGACGCGCTGGACAACATCCGGGACCACCGGCGCCGCGTCTACGCCGCCATGATCCGCTCGATCGACCGCAGCGTCGGGCGTGTGCTGCAGACGCTGCGCGAGGAAGGGCTCGATGACAACACCATCGTCATCTTCACCAGCGACAACGGCGCGCCGGGCTACATCGGCATCCCCGATGTGAACCGCCCGTATCGCGGCTGGAAGCTCACGCAGTTCCAGGGCGGCCTGCGCGTACCCTATGTCGCCAAATGGCCCGGCCACATCACGCCCGGCACGCAGTACGGGCAACCGGTGTCGAACATCGACATCCTGCCCACGGTCTTGGCCGCCGCGGGCGGTCAACTGCCGACCGACCGGCCCATCGACGGCGTCAACCTGCTGCCGTATCTGGGCCGCGACGCGGCGACGCAGCCGCCGCGCGCGCTGTTCTGGCGCGACGGCCCGTACCGCGCGGTTCAGGAGAACGGCTGGAAGCTGATCGTCTCCGAGATGCCAAAGAAAGACTGGCTGTTCAACCTCGCGCAGGACCCGACGGAAGAGCGCAACCTCGCAGCCGGGCAGCCCGAGAAGCTGGCGCAGCTCAAGGCAACACTGGCCGCGCACCATGCGCAGATGCCGCCGCCGCTGTGGCCGTCCTTCATCCAGTTGCCCATTGCCATCGACAAGACGCTCGACCAGAAGCAGACAGCGCAGGACGAGTACACCTACTGGTACAACTGAGATGGCACGAACCGTTCTGATCACCGGCGCATCGAGCGGCATCGGCCGCGCACTGGCGCTCGAATTCGCCGCGCGCGGCTACCACCTCGGCCTGGCCGCACGGCGCCTCGATCTGCTGGCGCAACTGCGCGACGAAGTGCAGAGCCGCTACCCGGACCCGGCGCGGTGTATCGAGATCGTCGCGCTCGATGTCGATCACAGCGCCACGTTGGCGCCGACGCTGCGCCCGCTGTTCGCAGCGTTGGGCACGGTCGACATCGTCGTGGTGAACGCCGGCGTGAATCGCCTGACACCCGTCGGCCGCGGTGGGCTGGCGCAGGCCGCCCAGCTGATCCAGACCAATCTGATCGGCGCCATTGCAACATCCGAAGCGGCCATAGAACATTTCCTCGCGCAGGGCCGGGGCCAGCTGGTCGGCATCTCCTCGCTGGCGTCGCTGCAGGCGATTCCGAAGCAGGGCGCGTACTGCGCGAGCAAGGCCGGCTTCTCGATGTACCTCGACGCCGCGCGCGTGGAGCTCAAGCGCAAGAACATCGCCGTGTGCCGCATCCTGCCCGGCTTTGTGCTGACGGAGATCATGCCCAAGATGGAGAAGTACCCGTTTGCCGTCACGGCCGAACAGGCGGCGCGCGAGAGCGTGAACCTGATCGAGCAGCGCAAAGCGGTCGGCGTCGTGCCCGCCTTCCCCTGGCGCTGGCTGCGCCCCTTGTTCGGCCATATCCCGGATGCGCTATGGCGCAGGCTGGCATGAAACCGTACACGCTGTACGGCTGGCACCTGTCGTATTTCACGGGCAAGGTACTCTGTTATCTGCGCTATAAGCAGGCGCCCTTTGTGCTGCAGCCGGTCAACCTGTACACGCTAACGCAGCGCATCAAGCGCGAGACCGGCGCGGTCGTGATGCCGGTCATGGTGACGCCGCAGGGCCGGTGGATCCAGGACAGCAGCGTCATCATCGACCACATCGAGACGCTCCATCCGGCGCCTTCCATCATTCCGGGCACACCGGTGCAGCGCTTCGCCGCTTACTTGATTGAAGCCTGGGGCGACGAGTGGTGGGTGCCGATCGCCATGCACACGCGCTGGTCGCATCCGGAAAACTACGCGCTGTTCGAGCACGACGCGGGCCGCGCGCTGCTGCCGCATTGGCCCGGCTTCATCCAGCGCCGCGCCGTGCGCTTCATCGCGCAGCGGCTGCGCCGCATGCTGCCTTCGGTCGGCGTGCGAGCCGAGCAGTTCGGCGTGATGGACGCGTGGACCGAGCACATGCTCGACCTGCTCGATGCGCATTTCGCGCAGCTGCCCTTTCTGCTCGGCGGTCGCCCGACGCTGGCCGACTTCGGCCTCGTCGGCACGATGTACGGCCATCTCGGGCGCGACCCCTGGCCGGCGCGCGAACTCATCGCCAAGCGCGCGCACCTGCGCGCCTGGCTTGATCGCATGGCCGCGCCCGCCGCGCCGACGCGGGGCGCGCCGCTGTTCCCGGACGACCGCATCGCGCCGACCCTGCTGCCGGTGCTGCGGGCGATCTGCACCGAATTCCTGCCGCTGATCGTGGGCATCAACGAACAGGTCAAGGCGCGCCTGCCAAGCTTGCCGCCGGGCAAGGCCTTGCCGCGGTCCCTCAAGGACGTCGAGGTGCCGATGGGCAGCGGGCGCTTTCGCCGCGCCGCGCTCCCGTACACGCTGTGGATGGCGCAGCGCACGCTCGACGTCTGGCGCGCCATGGCGCCGCCGGAACAGGCCCAAGTGCGCGACTGGCTGCGCGCGATCGGAGGCGAACGGTTGCTGACACTCGACATCCCGCGCCTGCAGCGCCAGGGCCTGCGCGTGATGCCCGAGGCCGGCGCCACGGCGCCCGATCCGGCATGAGCGCGGTGCTCACGACGCCGGCAGCGCGCGCGTCGTGGCGCAAGCGCGTGCTGCTGGCGGTCCTGATCGCGCTGCTGCTCATGCTGGCCCTGCTGCTGGCACAGGCCGCTCAGATCCGGCGCGCGGCCGAAGCCTATTTGTTCGGCTACCCGCTGGTCATCATGGATGTGACCCGCGCCAATTCAGAGCGAACCCTGGGTCCGGAAAACCAGCTGCACCGCATGCGGCGCTTTCCCGATGCCACGTTCAAGGATGTGGTGCGCCCGAACGTCGACACGCTCTATACCAGCGCCTTCATCGACATGCGCAAGGGGCCGTGGGTGTTCGAGATGCCGCCCAATGAGCAGCGCTTCGAGGTGATGCCATTCATGGATGCCTGGACCAACATCTTCGCCGCGCCCGGAACCCGCAGCACCGGAACGGCCGGGCGCAAGTTTCTGCTGGCCGCAGCGCACTGGCAGGGCCAAGTGCCCGCTGGCTTGACGCTGCTGCGCGCGCCGACGCAGATCGTATGGCTGATCGGGCGCACGCAGGCCAACGGCGCGACGGACTACGCCGTCGTGCATGCCTTGCAGGATGGATTGAAGCTGCGCTCGATGGCCGCGTGGCAGAGCGGCCAGCAGGAGCCGGCAACGGCGTGGACCGGCGCAGCCGAGCGCCCGGTACCGGCGATCGAACAGATGCAGGCCATGAGCGCCGAAACCTTTTTCAGCCGCCTGGCGATGCTGCTGGTGAACAACCCGCCGGGCGCGGCCGATGGCGCCGCGATGGCCGAACTCGCGCGCCTGGGCGTGCGCCCCGGGCAGCCGCCGCAGTGGGCTTGGCTCGATCACTGGAGCGTGCGCCTGGGGCGCTGGATCGCCGACGCCGGCGTGGCGCGCGAACTGAAGAAACCGCGCAGCCTAGTGCGCGGCTGGGCCACGCCACCGGCCATCCTGGGCGACTACGGCACAGACTACCACCTGCGCGCCGCCGTCGCCATGGTGGGCCTCGGCGCGAATCTGCCGGCCGACGCCATCTACCCCAACACGCGCGTCGACCAGCATGGCGAGCCCCTGGACGGCAGCCACCGCTACCGCCTGCATTTCAAGGCTGGCGAACTGCCGCCGGTCAATGCCTTCTGGTCGGTCACGGCCTACAACGCGCAGGACTTCTTCATCGACAACCCGATTCATCGCTACGCCCTGGGCGACCGCGACGCCCTCGCCTTCAACACCGACGGCTCGCTCGATCTGCTGCTGCAGTCCATGCTGCCCACCGGTGAGCAGGCACGGAACTGGCTGCCGCTGCGCGCCGGCGAGCCCTTCTTGCTCAACGCGCGCCTGTACTGGCCCAAGCCCGCCGCCCTGAACGGCGCCTGGGGCATGCCCGCCGTCGAGCGCATCGACTAGGGCCTGTTCACCCTAAGCCCCACCACGAAAGCCGCAGATGACCGACTCCTATCTCAACTTCGCCAACTCCCCGGTCGGCTCCAAACTGACGCAGGCGCTGGGCCTGCCCACGCCGATCGTGCTGGAACGCTACGAACCCGGTGCGCCCGTCATCAAGGGCGCGGTGCTGCTCGGCGGCGGCGGTGCACCGCAGATGCTCCCGGCCCTGGCGCGCGCGCTCAAGTCCGTGGACGCGCAAACACTGGCGCACGCGCAACTGCCGCAGTGGACGCCGATTGCCAATGCTGCAGGCCTGCTGACCGGACGCTGGGGCCTGGAGGGGCAGCCTGGCGAAAAGCTCAAGGCCCTGCTGTTCGACGCCAGCGGCCTCGATGACAGCAGCCAGTCCGACGCGCTGTACCACTTCTTCCACGACACGGCGCGCTCGCTCCTGCCGTGCGCGCGCGTCGTGATCGTCGGGCGGCCGCCCGAGTCCTGCGCCTCGGCGCGCAAGGCCACGATGCAGCGCGCGCTCGAAGGCCTGAGCCGCTCGCTGGCCAAGGAACTCAAGAAGGCGATCACGGTGCAACTCGTGTACGTGGCCGAGGGCGCCGAGGACCAGATCGAATCGACGCTGCGCTTTCTGCTGTCACCACGCTCGGCCTATGTCTCGGCGCAGGTGATCCGCGTCGCGCTGCCGGTCGGCCCTTCGGCGGCGCCGGCCGACTGGACGCAGCCGCTCGCCGGCAGGAAGGTGCTTGTGACCGGCGCGTCGCGCGGCATCGGCGCAGCGATTGCCGAGGTCATGGCGCGCGAGGGCGCGAGCGTGATCTGCCTCGACGTGCCGCAGGCGCAGGCCGGCCTGGACGAAATCTCGGCCAGGGTCGGCGGAACGGCGCTGGCGCTGGACATCGGCGCCGCCGACGCGCCGCAGCAGCTCGTCGCTGCGGCGCTGGCGCAGGGCGGCTGGGACGTGGTCGTGCACAACGCCGGCATCACGCGCGACAAGACCATCGCCAACATGAAGGAACACTTCTGGCAGATGGTGGTCAACGTCAACCTGTCGGCGCAGGAGCGCATCAACGATGCGCTGATCGCCGCTGGCGCCATCACGTCCGGCGCTCGCATCGTCTGCGTCTCGTCGATCTCGGGCATCGCCGGCAACCTGGGGCAGACCAATTACGCGCTGTCCAAGGCCGGCGTCGTCGGCATGGTGCAGAGCACGGCGCCGCTGTTCGCCGCGCACGGCGTCACCATCAACGCCGTGGCGCCGGGCTTCATCGAAACGCAGATGACGGCGGCCATCCCGTTCGCGCTGCGCGAAGCCGGGCGGCGCATGAACGCCATGGGCCAGGGCGGTCTGCCGCAGGATGTGGCCGAAGCCATCGCCTGGTTTGCCAGCCCGGCCTCGAGCGGCCTGTCCGGCAACGTGGTGCGCGTCTGCGGCCAAAGCCTGATCGGAGCCTGAAACGCGATGAAGACGATCGAGATCAGCCAGCCCAAAGGCGCGGCGGCGAGTTACCTAGACGTGCTGCTGGCAAGCCGCAAACCTTCGACGGTGGTCGACGCCTTGCCTGAAGTGACACTGGTGCGCCCGCAGCTCGTGGTCGATGCCGATCACATCGCGCGCTACGCCGGCGTCTGCGGCTTTCATGCGGCGCAGGGCGTGCCGGTCAGCTATCCGCAACTGCTGACATTCCCACTGCTGATGGCCTTTTTCGGCTCGGCCGACTGCCCGTGGCCGGCCATGGGCACGGTGCATCTGGCCAACCGCATCGTGCAGCACCAGCGCCTGAACGCCGGCGAGCGCGTACGCGTCGAGGTGCAGACCGGACGCCTGCTCGCGCACGAGAAGGGCCAGATTTTCGAGCTCGAGCTGCGCATCCTGCGCGCCGACACGCTGGTATGGGAGGCAACGCAGACCCTGCTGCGCCTGGGCGTCAGGCAACCCGCCGGCGCAGCCTATGCGAGCCGCCTGAATACCGAGCTGGCGCTGTCGCACCAGGCCGATTTCTTCGCCCCGGCCGGCATCGGACGACGCTACGGCCGGGTCTCGGGCGACCTCAATCCGATCCACCTCTTTGCCCTGTCGGCACGACTGTTCGGCTTTCGGCGCGCCATCGCGCATGGCATGTGGACGCAGGCGCGCGCGCTCGCCGCGCTGCTGCCGCGCGCGTCAGTGGAGCAGGCCGAGCTGACGGTGGAATTCAAGACGCCGCTGTTCCTGCCCGCGCGCGCCACGCTCTGGAGCACCCGCGAGATCCGGGGCACACTGCAACAGGCGGCGCTGTTCGAGGTTCGCAATGCGCGCGGCGACAAGCCGCATCTGCGCGCACAGCTCGACTACCAATAAGGCCACACGGACTCACCCCTTGATCGCAGGCACCATCATGAACACCACCATTCGCCGCGTTGCCATCATCGGCGGCAACCGCATCCCTTTCGCGCGCTCCAACACGGTCTACGCGCACGCCAGCAACCATGACATGCTGACCGCCACGCTGCAAGGCCTGGTGGACCGCTTCAACCTGCACGGCGAGCGCCTGGGCGACGTGGCGGGCGGCGCTGTGATGAAGCACTCGCGCGACTTCAACCTGGTGCGCGAGTGCGTGCTCTCGACCACGCTGGCGCGCGAGACGCCGGCCTTCGATCTGCAGCAGGCCTGCGGCACCGGTCTGGAGGCAGCGATCGTCGTGGCCAACAAGATCGCGCTGGGCCAGATCGAGTGCGGCATCGCCGGTGGTGTCGACACCACTTCCGACGCGCCGATCGGCCTCAATGAAAAGATGCGCCGCATCCTGCTCGACGCCAGCCGCGCCAGGACTACCGGTCAACGTT
Organism: uncultured beta proteobacterium; assembly: GCA_903828665.1. GTDB lineage: Bacteria > Pseudomonadota > Gammaproteobacteria > Burkholderiales > Burkholderiaceae_C > Rhodoferax. The sequence continues at coordinate 15,530 of CAIKMZ010000099.1, read as the reverse complement.
TGGCCGTCCTGTCCCGCCTGCGCCCGGGCATGCTGCTGCGGCCGGCGCTGCCGCGCAATGGCGAGCCGCGCACCGGCTGCTCGATGGGCGAGCACGCCGAGCTGATGGCGCGCGAATGGGGCATCAGCCGGGAGGCGCAGGATGCGCTCGCGCTCAGCAGCCACCAGAATCTGGCGCGCGCCTACGACGAAGGCTTCTTCACCGACCTGATGACGAGCTTCAAGGGCGTGAGCCGCGACAACAACCTGCGCGCGGAACTGAGCATCGAGAAGCTGCGCGCGCTCAAGCCCGCGTTCGACAGACAGGTCGCGCCCGAGCAGGGCACGCTCACCGCGGGCAACTCGACGCCGCTGACCGATGGCGCATCCGCCGTGCTGCTGGCCAGCGAGGACTGGACGCGCGCGCGCAATCTGCCGGTGCTGGCGTACCTGAGCTGGAGCGAGGTGGCGGCGGTGGACTTCTTCGACAAGAAGGAAGGCCTGCTGATGGCGCCGGCCTACGCCGTGCCGCGCATGCTCGGGCGCGCCGGACTGAAGCTGCAGGATTTCGATTTCTACGAGATCCACGAAGCCTTCGCCGCGCAGGTGCTGTGCACGCTCAAGGCCTGGGAAGACCCGCAGTACTGCCGCGAGCGCCTCGGCCTGGCGCAAGCCCTGGGTGCGATCGATGCGACCAAGCTCAATGTCAAGGGCAGCTCGCTCGCCGCCGGCCACCCGTTCGCCGCCACCGGTGGGCGCCTGATCGCGACGCTGGCCAAACTGCTCGCGCAAAAAGGATCGGGCCGCGGCCTGATCTCCATCTGCGCCGCCGGCGGCCAGGGCGTGGTTGCGATTCTGGAGCGTTGATGAACTACAAAGCTCCTCTGCGCGACATGCGCTTCCTTATGAACGAGGTGCTGGACTACCCGGCGCACTACGCGAGCCTGTCCAATGGTGCCGATGTTACGCCGGACATGATCGAGGCCATCCTGCAGGGCGCGGCTACGCTGTGCGAGGACGTGCTGGCGCCGCTGAACCTGTCGGGCGACGCGCAGGGCTGCCAATTCCGCGACGGCGCGGTGACGACGCCGGCCGGTTTCAAGGCCGCTTACGCGCAGTTCGTCGCCGGCGGCTGGCAGGGGCTTTCGTTCCCGACCGAATACGGCGGCCAGGGCCTGCCGATGTCGGTCAACGTCTTCAAGTCCGAGATGATGGGCGCCGCCAACTGGTCGTTCAACATGTACCCCGGTCTGAGCGTGGGCTGCATCAACACCATCCTGCACTACGGCAGCGCGGCGCAGAAGCAGCAGTACCTGCCCTCGCTCGTGGCCGGCCTGTGGAGCGGCACCATGTGCCTGACCGAAGCGCAGTGCGGCACCGATCTGGCCCAGGTCCGCACCCGCGCCGAGCTGCTGCCCGACGGCAGCTACCGCATCACGGGCACCAAGATCTTCATTTCGTCAGGCGAGCACGACCTGACCGACAACATCATCCACATCGTGCTGGCGCGCCTGCCCGACGCGCCGCAAGGCACGCGCGGCATTTCGCTCTTCATCGTGCCCAAGGTGCTGGTCGACAGCGAAGGCGTGGCGGGCGCGCGCAACACCGTGGCTTGCGGCTCGATCGAGCACAAGATGGGCATCCGCGGCTCCGCCACGGCGGTGCTCAACTTCGATGGCGCAACCGGCTACCTGATCGGCGAGGTGAACAAGGGGCTCGAAGCCATGTTCACCTTCATGAACACGGCGCGCATCGGCACCGCGATCCAGGGCATTGCGCACGCCGAGGCTTCGTTCCAGGGCGCCCTGCCCTACGCCCGCGAGCGCCGCTCGATGCGCGCGCTGTCAGGCAAGAAGGATGCGGACCAGGCGGCCGATGCGCTGATCTGGCATCCCGATGTGCGGCGCATGTTGCTGACGCAAAAGGCCATCGCCGAAGGCGGCCGCGCCATGATCTACAGCGTCGCGCAACTGGCCGACAAGATGTTCAACGCCATCACCGCCGGCGACGCGGCCCAGGCCATGGCGCTCGACAACGAGCTGGGCTTTTACACGCCGATCCTCAAGGGCTTCCTGACCGAGATGGGGCTCGAGGCGGCCAACCTCGGGATGCAGGTCTTCGGCGGCCACGGCTATATCCACGAGCACGGCATGGAGCAGATCGCGCGCGACGCGCGCATTGCGACGCTGTACGAAGGCACGACCGGCATCCAGGCGCTGGACCTGCTCGGGCGCAAGGTGCTGCTCGCCAGCCGCGGGCGCTGCGTGCGCGACTTCACTGCGACGATGTGGCGCTTTGCCAGGCCGCATCTGCTCGCCGGCGGACCGCTGGGCACGATGGCCCGCGCCTTGAGCCGACGTGCGCTGCAATGGAACGTGCTGACCACGCGCGTCATGCTGCGCGCGGCCAAGGACCGCGAAGCGGTCGGCGCCGCCAGCGTCGACTACCTGATGTACTCGGGCTACGTGATGATGGCCTTCTTCTGGGCCCGGCAAGCGGCCAGCGCGAGCCCTCTACTGGCCAGCGGCAAGGGCTGCGAAGAAGCCAGCTTCTATCAGGCCAAGCTGCAGACCGCCGCGTTCTACTTCGAGCGCCTGCTGCCACGCGCCGATGCGCACCGCAAAGTGGCCCTGGCCAGCACACGCTCGGTCATGCAGATGAACAAGGATCACTTTGCTTTCGACTATTGATCCGCGTTCGTCGGCGCGAGGTTGACCGGCCGAGACGATCCAATTTTCAGATTGTCATGCCGGACTGGATCCGGCATCCACTGCCGCGTGGCCCTGGATTTCGGATCAGGTCCGCAATGACGAGCCCGAGGTTCAGGTCTTCTTGCGCTTGGGCGTTTGCTTGTGGATCAGGTGGCTGGCTATGATGCCCTTGAGGAATTCCTTGACCTGCGGCGGGCTTGACGGACGGCTCAGGGCCTGGTGGCTGCCGACGATGGCCAGGTAGAACAGGGCCGCCAGTTCGGTCGCGGCGGTGGCGTCACCGGTCAGGCGCATGAACTTGGAGACGAACAGCGCCATGCGCATTTCATCGACCTCGACCAGCATCTTCGCAACGCCCGGGTCGCGCCGCCCGAGGCCGCGCAGCGCGAGCTCGAAGCGGATGTTTTCCAGATCGGCGCCGCCGTGCGCCAGCGCCGCCTCCAGCAGTTGCAGCAGGTCGGCCTGCGGGTCCGCCGTGGACTGCGACTGCAGTTGCCGGTCGATCGCGATCTCGCGCTCCTTCCAGCGCGCCAGCAGCGCCGAGACCAGTTCGGCGTGGTCGGCGAAATGCCAGTAGAAGCTCCCGCGCGTCACACCGAGCGCATCGGCAATCACCAGCACGCGCACGTTGTCAAAACCGCCCTCGACGACGGCCTTGAAGGCGGCATCGAGCCAATCGTCGCGGTTGAGCCGCGGTGCCTCTGAACGCTTTCTCGGTTTGCTCGTCGGCTTCATGGGTTGTCTCCCGTCTTCTTGTGTTCGCCGCCTGATTCTCACGCAGTGCGACCCTTGTTCCGCCCTCGCGTCGCCGCGCACGCCATCGAAAACACATTGTGCAATCGACTAGTGAAAACCCCGACAAGATAAGCGGATGCGGATGCTATATTAACTCTTCCATACATCGATGTATGGAGCACAGGGTAAACACTGTGTCGGACGCTTTCAGCGCATTCCTTCTTACTGCCACTAAGAAAATCGGAGACGTCACATGAAGAAAACGGTGCATCGCAATTACCCTGGTCTCGCAAGTTTCAAAACCGTGTCCTGCCTGGCCCTGATCGCCGCCAGCGTGAATGCCATGGCCAGCGAAGGATCGCGCTCGCGCCAGTCGCCGGTCGGCGCCTTCGGCGGCGAGATCGCGGCGCCGGCCGACAATCCCGGCCTGTTCGGCACCGCGAGCCTGACCTACCTGAACATCTACAAGGTGGTCGACAGCAAGGGCGATCCGATCGCCGTGGCGGGCCGAACCGTGCCGCTGCCGACCGGCACACCCACCGGCGGCGCCGTGCCCAACGGAACCTACGCGCTCAGCGTGGCCCCCGGCACCGTCGACTTCAACCAGCGGCAGACGCAGTTGAATCTGGTGGGCGGCTACCTGACCGAGGACCTGTACAGCGACGGCCGCCTGGCGTTCGCCATCAATGTGCCGCTGATCAAGCAAAGCCGGACCTTCATCGCGGTGCAACCGGCCGGCACCGTGACGCCAACCCCGTCAGCGGCCCTGCCCGCGCCCTTGCGCGGCGCGATCGCGCAAGTGGGCGCTGCCGTCAATGCGCAGGTGCAAGCCGGTGTCGCGGCCACCGCCGCGGCACAGAACGCGGACGTCTCCGGCCTGGGCGACACCGAGCTGTCGATGGTCTGGGTGCGCCATCACGACCGCCTCAAGGTGGCCGCCGGCGTCTCGCTCTATTTGCCGACCGGCGTCTACGACAAGACGCGCGGGCCGAATCCGGGCTTCGGCAAGTTCTACACGCTGCGCCCGGGCGTGGCCGTGACCTACGCGCTCAACCCGCATCCGGCCGATTCAGCCTGGGACGCGGGTGTCACGGTGGCCGGGCGTCTGTCCTACGGCATCAACACCATGAACAAGGACACCGACTACCGCAGCGGCAACTTCATCTACGGCGAACTGGCCGTCGTCAAGGTCATGGGTGACTGGGCCTTCGGCAGCAACCTGCTGACGACGCAACAGGTGACCGACGACAGCGGCACCGGCGCGCCCGCCGACGGCAACCGCTACCGCAATTTCGGCATCGGCCCCTTCCTCTCGTACAAGCTCCCGGGCCGGGACGCCGGCTTCAACCTGCAGTACAGCGACAACTTCGGCGCGCGCAATGCCATCGTCGCCAAGTCGCTGCAGCTGCGCTTCGTCAAGGCCTGGTAAGGACGGACCGGATCGATGTCGATCAAGAGCTGGCTGATGCCGGTCATCAGCCAGCGACTTCTCTCGCGAGAACGCCTGCGCAAGCGGCGCGCCAGCGCCGAGCGCATCCGGGTGCGCTCCGGTGCGCGCCACCAAGTGCAGTATTTCCACCAGGTCGACGATCCCTACAGCGCGCTGGCGGCCTCAGTCCTGCCGCGCCTGCTTGCGCGCTACGACATCGACATCGAGGCCCACGTGGTGTGCGCGCCGAGCGACAACGCGGCGCCCGAGCGCGAAAAACTGATGGCCTACAGCCGGCGCGACGCACAGTTGCTCGCAGCGCACTGGGGCCTTGAATTCCACGACCGCGGCCGCCAGCCCGAGGCGCCGGCCGTGCAACACGCGGCGGCACGCCTGGTCGCTGCCGCCGAGGATGGCAGCTTTGCGGTCGTGGCCGGCGCGCTGTCAGCCGCGCTCTGGAACGGCACGCTCGCGCCAACAGCGGCTGGACTGCCGGCGCCGGCGTCCGTCCTCGCGCACCAGCGCGCCGCCGACGCGCTGCGCCAGCGCCTCGGGCATTACCTGGGCGCCACCTTTCACTACGGCGGCGAGTGGTACTGGGGCATCGACCGCCTGCATCACCTGGAGCGGCGCCTGCAGGAACTCGGCGCCCAGCAAAGCGGCGTAGCCGACCTGATGTTCCCGCCCGCCGCGGATTTGCAGATGCCGCACACTTTGGCCACGGCGGCGCCGATCGACTTTTATTTTTCGCTGCGCAGCCCGTATTCGGCCATCGTCGCCAAGCGCGTCTTTGAACTCGGCCGCCTGACGGGCGCGCCGGTGCGGCTGCGCTATGTGCTGCCGATGGTGATGCGCGGCCTGCCCGTGCCCGCCGAGAAGCGCCGCTACATCAGCACGGACGCGGCGCGCGAGGCCCTCATGCGCGGCATCCCCTTCGGCCGCCTGAACGACCCGGTGGGACGCCCGGCCGAGCGCGGCCTGGCACTGATGCCAATGGCCGAACGCGCCGGCAAGGCGCAGGACTATGTTCTGTCCTTCATGCACGGCGTCTGGGCCGAGGGAATCGATGCCGGCAGCGAACGCGGCCTGCGCAAGATTGTCGAGCGAGCCGGGCTGGAGTGGCAAGCGGCGCGCACGGCATTGAAGGACGATGCCTGGCGCGCGGTGGCCGAGGTCAATCGCGCCGAGCTGTTTACCTTGGGGCTCTGGGGCGTGCCCTCGTTTCGGGTGCGCGCTTGCGCGGTATGGGGCCAGGACCGTCTGTGGGCGATTGAGGAAGAACTGTTGAAGGAATCGGCTTCATGTTTCTGATTTTGAAGATCGGCTGCCTGGCAGCCTACGCGCTGGCGCTGGCCGGCCTGGCAGGACTGATCAACAGCGAGCTGGCCGGCCGGATGCTCAGCGTCTCGGCCGTGCTGCTGACGCTGCACGTGCTCGAGCTCGTCTTCATGTTCAAGCACGTGCGCAAGTACCGCGGCCCGCTGGCGGTGAGCGTGCTGCTGACGCTGCTGTTCGGCCTGCTGCACTGGAAGCCGCTGGCGCAGCGGCGCAATTAGGGCGGGATGCTAGCCATGAATTACCGCGCGCTGGTTCTTGCAATCGGCTTGACGGCCGGCATCACGGCGCTGGCCGCGACACCGGCACGTCCCAACATCATGGTGCTGGTGGCCGACGACTGGGGCTTCACCGACGTTGGCGCCTTCGGCGGCGAGATCGCCACGCCCAACATCGACGCCCTGGCGCGACAGGGCGTGCGCTTCTCGAACTTTCACGTCGCCGCCTCCTGCGCGCCGACGCGCTCGATGCTGCTGACCGGCGTCGACAACCATCGCAACGGTGTCGGCAACCTGACCGAGACCATGCCGCAGGCGCACCTGGGTAAGCCGGGCTACCTCGGCTCGCTCAACACGCGCGTGGTCACGGTCGCCACCCTGCTGCAGGACAACGGCTACCGCACCGCCATCGCGGGCAAGTGGAACGTGGGCACCGAGCCCTACAACCTGCCGAACCGGCGCGGCTTTGACCGCTCGCTGATCCAGGGCGACACCGGTTCCGACAACTGGGAGCCGAACCAGCGCTACCTGCCGCATACCGACCGCGTGCACTGGTTTGAGGATGGGCAGCCGGCCGTCATGCCGCAGACCTACTACTCGTCCGAGTTCTTTGTCGACAAGGCCATCGGCTACCTGCGCGATGGCGCCGGCAGCGGCAAGCCGTTCTTCGCCTATGTCGGTTTCCAGGCCAACCATGTGCCGCTGCAGGCGCCGCGCGCCTTCATCGACAAGTACAAGGGGCGCTACAAGGACGGCTGGACCGCCCTGCGCCAGGCGCGGCGCGACAAGGCGGCGGAACTCGGCTTGATGCCCAAGGCCACGCCGCTGGCGACCATGACCAGCACGCAGAGCTGGGACGCGCTGAGCGCCGGCGACAAGCAGTACCAGGAACGCCGCATGGAGGTCTACGCCGCCATGGCCGAGGCCATGGACTTCCACGTCGGACGGCTGATCGCGCATCTCAAGCAGAGCGACGAGTACGACAACACGGTGTTCGTCTTCCTCTCCGACAACGGCCCCGAGGCATCGGACTACGCCGACGCCCAGCCCTGGCTCTGGACGCAGTACACGCAGGCGCTGGACAAGCTTGGCGACAAAGGCGCCTACACCATCATGGGGCCGAGCTGGGCCAGCGCCGCCGCGTCGCCCCTGAGCGGCTACAAGTTCTATGCCGGCGAAGGCGGCATTCGCACGCCACTCATCATCGCGGGCGTGCCCGGCAGCACACCGAACCAGGTGCAAGCCAGCCTGACCCATGTCACCGACATCGCGCCGACGCTGCTCGATCTCGCCGGCATCACGCCGCCCGGCAACCGCTACAAGGGCGCGCCGATCGAATCCATGGCCGGGCGCAGCCTGCTGCCGCTGCTCAAGGGCGAAACGCAGCAGGCGCACCCGGCGGACGAGGCCATCGGCTATGAACTGGCGGGCAACCTCGCGCTGTTCAAGGGCGACCTGAAGCTGGTGCAGAACATGGTGCCGGTGGGCGACGGCCAGTGGCATTTGTACGACCTGCGCACCGACCCCGGCGAAACGCAGGATTTGCAGCAACGCCTGCCGATGCAGTTCGCGTCGATGCAGCGCGACTACGCGGCCTATGCGCAATTGCACGGCGTGCTGCCCATGCCCGAGGGCTACAACCCGACGCGCCAGGTGCTGATCAACAGCGTCGTGAACTACTGGATTCCCGCGTACCGCAAGCCGGTGCTGATCGGGCTGGCGGTCTTGATCGCAGGCCTCGGCTTGCTGCAGCGGCGCCGGCGGAACCGGCGGCGATGAGCGCGCCGGGCTACTTGGCCACGCCGTGGCCGGGTGAAGACGGCGGACCGCAGCGCCTGCAGGTGCCGCATGGTGCGACGGCGCCGGGCCTGCGCGCAGGCGAAAAGTTGCACGCGATCAGCCGGCGGACCTGGATGTCGACCATGACGCTGCTCGGTGAGCCGGGTGAGGTCTACCTGCTAACGCACTCGGTGCTGCGCGCCAAACTCGGCCTGCCCACGACCGCCTGCGTCGAGCGCATCGACGCGCAAAGCCTGCAGACGATCGAGCGTTCGCCGCGCCTGGCCGGTGGTCCGATGTGGCCGGGCGGCATGGCGCTGCATCGCAACGGCGGCCTCTACGTGGTCTACGGCCGCTACCTGCACCGACTGGACCGCGCCTGCCAGCCGCTCGCCGCCTTGCGTCTGCCGATGAACGAGCCCTACAACTCCTTCGTCATCCTCGACAACGGCCTGATCGTGACCAAGAACCTGTCGGACAAGACGCCAGCTTGCTTGAGCGTGATCGACGCGCAGACGATGAGCGCCGCCTGCGCCGACACGCTGTGCCCCGAGCCCTCGATCGCGCGCCTGAGCGCGATCGGCAACATGGTCTACGTGGTCGGCGTGCGCGCGATCTTTCGCTACCACTGGCGCGACGACACGCGCGCCCTGGTGCTCGACGCCGACTGGCGTTTCGACTACATCGGCGACAGCGCCCAATCCTACGGCTGGGACGTCGTGCTCGACGGCGCCAACGCCTGGTTCATGGACAACGGCCGGCACCGCTACTTCATCCGGATGATCGGCCACGGTGTCAGCGCGACACCGAACCGCCTGATCCGGGTCTCGCTGTCGGACGCCAGCGATCACCAGCTGCTCGAGGTCTGCGGGCTACCCGGCGGCAGCATCACCAACCCGCCGCTGATCGACCTGCAGCGCAGGATTGTGATCGGCTACGACTCGGCCAATCGCCATCTGCAGGCCTGGCGTTTTGACGACGCGGCCAAGGAGCTGAAGCCGCTGTGGCACAAGAGCGCCTTCGGCTGCGCCAGCCACATGCTGCTGTACCCGCAGACCGGCGAACTGGTCATCAACGATTACCACCGCGCGCGCGAGGAAGTGGTGATGCTGGCGATCGAATCGGGCGCCGAGCTCGGCCGCGTGCGCTGCGGAGGTCTGAACCAGGGCGTGGTCTTTCCGAGCCCGGGCTGGGGCCGCGATGTCTACTGGTCATCGATGGACCGGCTGTCGCGGGTTTTTGTGGCGTGAACCTGCTGCAGATCGGCCATGAACCCGACGCTTGTCATTGCGGGCCCCGACCCGCAATCCATGTTCGGCGTGCCACTGGATCCCGGATCGCGTCCGGGATCACAAGCCAGGGAGCATTGCCGGAATGCAAAACCAAGAAGGAACAACCATGAAATTGCGCAACATCATCCTGTCAGTCGGCGTGGCGCTGGTCGCGCTCGCCCTTGCCGCCTATGCCTTGCGCGCGCCGCTGAGCGTGGCGTTGGTGCAGCGGGTCGCGGCGCGGCACCTGGCCAGCGATCCGCTGCTGGAACTGCCCGACGGCCTGCACGTCGGCCTGTGCGGCGCGGGCTCGCCGTTTCCCGACGAGACGCGCTCCGGGCCGTGCACGCTGGTGGTGGCTGGCAAGCGCCTGTTCATTTTCGACGCCGGCGGCGGCAGCGCGCGCAACATCGGCCGCATGGGCTTCAACCACGGCCGCATCGAGGCCATCTTTCTGACGCACTTTCATTCCGACCACATCGACGGCCTGGGCGAGCTGATGCTGCAGCGCTGGGTCTCCGCGTCCAACACGGCGCCGGTTCCGGTCTACGGGCCGTCTGGCGTCGAGGCCGTCGTTGCTGGCTTCCGACAGGCCTACGCGCAGGACCAGCAGTACCGCGTGGCCCATCACGGCGAGACCGTCATGCCGTCGACTGGCAGCGGCGGCAAGGCGATGCCCTTTGCCATCGAGCCAACGGGCCGCATCGTGCTGCTCAAGGATGGCGAGCTCGAGATCGACGCCTTCGCGGTCGATCATGCGCCGGTGCACCCGGCCGTCGGCTACCGCATCAGCTACAAGGGCCGCAGCCTGGTGCTGAGCGGCGACACGCGCAAGTCTGCTGCTGTCCAGCGCGAGGCCGCGGGCGTCGATCTGCTGATGCACGAGGCCTTGTCGGCGCCGCTGATGGCCATGCTGGGCGACGCCGCAGCCCGGGCCGGGCGAGCCAATCTGAAGCAGCTGTTTGCCGACATCGTCGATTACCACAGCTCGCCGGAACAGGCGGCCGAAACCGCGCGCGACGCCAGGGTCGGCTACCTACTGCTCAACCACATTGCACCGCCGCTGCCGCTGCCCGGTCTGGAGAAGGCGTTCCTGGGCAACGCGACGAATCTCTATGACGGTCCGATCCGCGTCGGCGCCGACGGCGATTTCATCAGCCTGCCGGCCGGATCGAAACAGGTGGCGTTCAGCCGGCGCTTTTGAAGCATCCTGCATTCATGCTCCAATGCCGTCGATGCCCCAACACCCCGTCATTCCGATCCAGTCGTCCGCCGCCAACGGACCGGCATTGAAGCTACCGAGCCTGCCCAAGGGCGATTTCTACCGCTTTCACGCGATGGTCAAGCCGAGCGGCTCGCAGTGCAACTTGGACTGCGCCTACTGCTTCTACCTGCACAAGGAAGACCTTCTGCGCCAGCCCAAGAAAGCGCGCATGAGCGAGGCGCTGCTGGAGCAGCACATCTGCCAGTACATCGAGGCCCATACCGGAGCCGAGGTCGTCTTCTCATGGCAGGGCGGCGAGCCCACGCTGATGGGGCTGGCGTTCTTCGAGCGCGTGGTCGAACTGCAAGCGCGCTACGGCAAGCCCGGCCAGGCGATCGAGAACGACCTGCAGACCAACGGCATCCTGCTCGACGACGACTGGTGCGCCTTCCTCCAGCGCAACAAATTCCTGGTCGGCCTCTCGATCGACGGACCGGCCGCGCTGCACGACGAATACCGCTACAGCAAGGGCGGCACGCCGACCTTCGAGCGCGTGATGGCGGCGGTCGCCCTGCTGCACCAGTACCAGGTGCCGTTCGGCGCGCTGTGCGTGGTGAACCGCAAGAACGCACGGCGACCGACCGACGTCTACCGCTTCCTGCGCGACCAGGTGCGCCCCCGCATCATCCAGTTCATCCCCTGCGTCGAGTCGGCCGACTTTCAGGCCGTGGCACCGGGACACTGGGACGCGGCAGCGTTGCCCGTTGTCGGCAGCGCGCAGGCCACGCCCGGCCGTGCCGGATCGGTCGTGACCGATTGGTCGGTGGCGAGCGAGGACTGGGGCTATTTCCTCTGCCGCATCTGGGACGAGTGGCTGCGCCGGGACTACGGCAAGGTCTTTGTCGACCAGTTCGAGAACGTGATCTCGCAGATGTTCGGCTACGGCGCGCAAAAGTGCGTGAGCAGCCAGATCTGCGGCAAGGCGCTGGCGCTCGAGCACAACGGCGACCTCTACAGCTGCGACCACTTCGTCTATCCCGAGTACAAGCTCGGCAACATCCTGCAGACGCACGAGGGCGACCTGGCCTTTTCGCAGCGGCAGCAGCAATTCGGCCACGCCAAGAGCGACACGCTGCCGCGGTATTGCAGGGCCTGCAGCTACCTCGACCTGTGCTGGGGTGAATGCCCCAAGAGCCGCTTCATCAAGACGCCCGACGGCGAAGCCGGCCTGAACTACCTGTGCACCGGCCTCAAGCAGTTCTATGCCAAGGCGACAGCGGCGCGCCCGGAGCTGGCGCGGCGCCTGGGCGCCCGGTAGCTTGACATGAACTGAAACAAACCGATACCGGCACGACACCACCGTCAGCGGCGCCGAAGGCACCATCAAGGCTCTGTTCAACCAAGCCTGCTAAAGGAGCCTGCATCATGAAACCCTGGATCAAGCGCACTTTTCTCGTCATCGCTGGCGCCAGCCTTCTGGCCGGCGGCCTGAGCGCCTGCGGCCACCGCCCCCATGAATTCAACGCCAGCACGAGCGCGGAACAGCACGCCAAATTCCGCAGCTGGGCGCTGGAACGCGCCACCCGCACGCTCGACCTCAACGACGACCAGCAGCAACGCCTGGCGGTTCTGGCCGACAAGCTGCAGGCGCAGCGCACTGCCCTGATGGGAGCCACGCCGGACCCGCGCGCGCAGATCAAGGCACTGGTGGCGACCGACAAGTTCGACCGCGCTGGCGCGCAGACCCTGATCACCGAAAAGACAACGAATCTACAGACGAAAAGCCCGGAGCTGATTGCGGCGCTGGCCGATTTCTACGACAGCCTGAACCCGGCACAGCAGCAGAAGGTACGCGACCTGATGGAGCGGCGCCACGGCTGGTTTCATCGCGGCTGAAGCGGCCGTCGCCGCCGAGCCGGGCCCGGCCGGTGGGAGAATGCCGCATGCACCGAATCCTGCTGATCGATGACGACGCCCAGCTCGGCGCGCCGCTGGCGGCCTACTTCGCGCGCTTTGACCTCACGCTGGAGAGCGCCCTGCGCCCCAGCGACGGTCTGGCGCGCTTGCGCCAGGGCCATTTCGACGCCGTGATCCTTGATGTGATGCTGCCCGAGATGGACGGCTTTGCGCTGTGCCGCACGATCCGCAAGGAAAGCGACATCCCGATCATCATGCTCACCGCGCGCGGCGAGGTCATGGACCGCATCGTGGGCCTGGAGATCGGCGCCGACGACTACGTGCCCAAACCCTTCGAGCCGCGCGAGCTGGTGGCGCGCCTGCAGACCGTGCTGCGCCGCCATGTCGCCGGCGCGGCGGCCGAGCGCAACAGCGACGAGCGCTTGCGCTTTGCCGGCCTGGAGATCGATGCCGTCACGCGCAGCGTGCGGCGCCAGGGCGAAGCGATTGAGCTCACCAGCACAGAGTTCGATCTGCTGCACCTGCTCGCACGCGAGGCCGGCAAGGTGTTCAGCCGCGACGACATCCTAAACCACCTGCGCGGTCACGAGGTCGATCTGAATACGCGCGCCGTGGACATCGTGATCAGCCGTCTGCGCAGAAAGCTCGACCCGCTCGACTGCATCAAGACCCTGCGCAACGCGGGCTACTCGCTGGCCCTGCAGAAGGCCAGTCCATGAAGGCCAAGCCCGATCACGAGCGGCCGCACTGGCGCCGTCGCGCCCGGCACGCGCTGACGCATTCCCTGCGCGTGCGCCTGGTCGCCCTTTTTCTGCTGCTGGCGCTGGCCATGACCGCCACGTTTGTGGTCGGCATGCAGTACGCGCTCGGGGTCGGCTGGCGCGACGCGGCGCGTCCGCTGGTGGTGGACTACCTGGACAAGCTGGCCGCCGAGATCGGCAGCCCGCCGAGCATCGAGCGCGCACAGGCGCTGGTGCAGCGATTGCCCTTGAGCGTGCAGATCCTCGGGCCGCAAGTCAACTGGCGCAGCAATCCGCAGGCTGAGGACCATGCACGCTACTGGCGCCATCAGGACTACGGGGGCCCACCGGCCGCGCACTGGTTCGAGCGCACCACGGTGGATGGCCACCAGATTCAGTTCGGTCTGAACCTCACGGTCTGGAATGACCGTCCGCGCTACATCGGCTGGGCAACGCTGGCCGGAATTCTGCTGCTCACGGGCCTGGCTTATGGCGTGGTGCGCAACATGCTGCGGCCGCTCGCCGACATCCGCTCCGGCGCCCTGCGCTTCGGCAAGGGCGACTTCACCCAGCCCATTGCCGTGCGGCGGGCGCGGCATCCCGATGAACTCGGCGAACTCGCGGCCGCAATCAACAGCATGGGCGCCGACATTCACCAGATGCTCGACGCCAAGCGCGCCCTGCTGCTGGCCATCAGCCACGAGCTGCGCAGTCCGCTGACGCGCGCGCGCCTGAACACCGAGCTGCTGCCCGAGACCGCCGAGGTGCTGGCGCAGCGTGACGCGCTGTTGCGCGATCTCTCGCTGATGCGCGACCTGATCACCGACCTGCTGGAGAGCGAGCGCCTGGCCAGTGCGCACGCCGCCCTGCAGCGCGAGCCGGTCGATCTGGCGGCGCTGGTACTTGAAGTTCTGGAAGGCTTCGATGGCGCCGTGCAGACGCAGTTCGCGCCGGCCTTGCCGATCCTCGACCTGGACCGCACGCGCATGCGCCTGCTGCTGCGCAACCTGATCGACAACGCGCTGCGCCACAGCGCGCAGGCGCCGGCCCCGCCCGTCATTGAACTGCAAGCCGGGGCATCGGGCGGCGTGTGCATCCGCGTGCGCGACTTCGGTCCCGGTGTGCCCGAGCACCAGATCGGACAGTTGAGCAAGGCCTTTTACCGCCCCGATGCGGCGCGCGGGCGCGCCAGCGGCGGCGTCGGTCTGGGCCTGTACCTGTGCAAGCTGGTGGCAACGGCCCACGGCGGCGAGTTGAGCATCGCCAACGCGCAGCCGGGGTTAGCGGTCACGGTGCGCTTGCCGAAGGACTGATGTCCGTCGGCGCTGCCGATCAGAGCGTCACGGAATCAAACGTCTCGTAGGTCTTCTTCAGCCAGTTCTTGACGCGCTGGCGTTCCAGCAGGCCCAGCGTGTCGGTGCCGGTGGGGCGGTTCAACGCGGCCCAGAAACTGGCGTTCTGGCGGTCGATCTTGCGCATGCTGGCTTCCTGCAGCTGGCCGAGCGTGAGCACGCGGGCGCCGAGTTGCAGCGCCTTTTCCATCGCGGCCGATTGCTCGAGCTGCGAGAAGTCCGTGCCGCGCCCCTGGTTCTTGAGCACGAAATAATTGGGCCCGGCACCGTAGGTTTCGAGCAGGCGACCGAGCAGGTCGACCGAGTCCTTGCCGGCGTCGGCGATGTGCCAGAAATTGACCGTGACACCCATCTCCGCCATGACGCCGAACAGGTCCGAGTCGCCGATCCAGCGCGCCACCGGTGCCGCCGTTTGGGCCGCCAGGTCCACGATGACGCGTTGGCCTGCACCGTCCTGGACATCTTCAAACGCACCCGCGATCGCGTCCAGGCTTTCATAGCTGTCGACGATGACCGGGGAGGCAAAGTCCTGGTAGAAGCGGGTGAAGGTGGTATGCGAGCGATCGGTGTCGAAGCCGGTAAAAGGCAGCTTCTTGTCAATGAAGTACTGGGCCAGGACCCGGGCCACCACGGACTTGCCGACGCCGCCTTTTTCGCCGCCGATGAAATTGAGTGAACTCATGATTGGAATTGAAATGTTGATGATGTTGCGCTACGGATGCAAGCGCCAGCCGGACATGCAAGAAGCATGCTCGGCGCGGATCAGACCCGCGCCGCGCGCAGTCGCAGCGAAAACTCCTGCAGCGCGGCAATGCCGCTGGCTTCGGCGTGGTGGCACCAGGCCTGCAGGTCGGCGGCCAG